>VGZE01000010.1 GCA_016872755.1 Planctomycetota bacterium | reverse complement strand
AGGTCGATGCGCTGCCGGCCGACGCGCGCGAGCCGGCACGCGCCTGCCTCGCCGCGATCGATGCGCGCGGCTTCGCGCTCTCGGCGCTGTTCGCCGACCGCTTGCGCTTCGAGCGGCTCATGCAGGGCTCGTCGGCGGCCCTGGAGTGGTTCGAGCGCGATCCAGCTGAATTCGCGCGCGCGTTCCGCCGCTACCGCAACGAGGTCGCGCCGAGCGCCCTGCACCCGTGGGCCGAGCAGGTCCTGTTCGACGCTTGGTGCAAGTCCACGCGTGCGTCCGTCGGGCCGGCCCTCGAGTGCTAACCTAATGGCATGCCGCCCCGCGTCCTGATCCCCCTCGCCGACGGTTTCGAGGAGATCGAGGCCGTCGCGATCATCGATACGCTCCGGCGCGCGGGCGTCACAGTCGTGACGGCGGCCCTGCGCGCGGACCCGCTGCGCGTCGTGCACGGAGCTCACGGCATCGACCTCGTCGCCGACACCGAGCTCGGTGCCCAGACCGGCGACTTCGATGCGCTCGTGCTGCCGGGGGGCATGCCGGGCACCAAGCACCTCGCCGACGATCCGCGCGTGCTCGCGCTGGTGCGCGAGATGCAGCGCGCCGGCAAGCACGTCGCGGCGATCTGCGCGGCGCCGAGCGTGCTCGCCAAGGCCGGCGTGCTCGAGGGCGTGGCCGCGACTTCCTACCCCGGTTTCCAGGACAAGCTCGCCGGCGCGCGCGTCGAACGCGGTTCGCGCGTCGTCGTGGCGGGGCGCATCGTCACCAGCCAGGGGCCGGGCACCGCACTGGAGTTCGCGCTCGAACTCGTGCGCCTGCTCGTGGGTTCCGACAAGTCCGCCGAACTCGAACGCGCGATGATCGTGTCGCAGCCGCGCGGCGCGAGCGTCGCCAGAGGTTGAGCCGGCCGCGCCGATGACCGACGGGCTGTACGAGGAGATCGTGCGTCTGCAGCGCGAAGGGCGCGACTGCGCGCTGTGCACGATCGTGGCGACGCAGGGCTCGACGCCGGGGAAGGAGATGATGAAGCTGCTCGTGCGCGACGACGGCAGCTTCGCCGGCACGGTCGGCGGCGGCTGCCTGGAGGCCGAGGTGCTGGAGGCGGCGCTCGCCAGCCTGCGCGACGAGCGTTCGCGGATGCTGGAGTTCGCGCTGAACGAACGCGACTGGCCCGACAGTGGACTGGTCTGCGGCGGGCGCGTGCAGGTCTACGTCGAACCGATCACCGAGCCGAAGCTGTACCTGTTCGGCGGCGGGCACGTCTCGGCCGCGATCGCGCGGATCGCGCGCCCGTGCGGATTCCACGTGACGGTCGGCGATGACCGGACCGAGTTCGCGACGCGCGAGCGACACCCGGAAGCACAGGCGCTGGTCGCGGCTCCCTTCGAGGAGCAGGCACGAGCGCTCGCGCCTGCCCGTCGGGGCTTCGTGGTCGTCTGCACGCGCGGGCACGACGAGGACGGGACGATTCTCGAGGCGCTTTGGCGCAATGGCGCGGCGCCGCGCTATCTCGGCATGATCGGGAGTCGGGCCAAGCGCGCGACGCTGTTCGGACAATTGCGAGCGCGCGGCGTGCCGGACACTTTCCTCGAGACCGTGCGCAGTCCGATGGGGCTGCCGATCGGTGCGCGCAATCACGCCGAGATCGCGGTCAGCGTCGTCGCCGAGATGATTCAGTTGCGCCGCGCGGCGGACGCGCGCGCGCCGATCGACCCGACGCAGTGCCGCTGAGCAGGGGGCGTCGAGCGGGGGGCGAGGCCCGGTTCTGCGCGGATGCCGAGTCGCGCCGGGTCCAGTGCGGCTCCGGTGCGGTCCGACGGCGGGCGCGGAGCGATCGCGGACCGGACGAGCCGAAGTAGCCGGCGCCGCAGAGCCGAGCGCGCCGCGCGCCGGCCGGGGGGATGCGCGCGCGGTCGGTGTTTCGAGCGGCGGGTCGGGTTCCTCAGGCGCTCCACAGCAGCGCCGCTCGCACACCGTGCGGCGGGGCCATGGTCCTTAGCCGCACCGGCGCGGGACGAAGCTGCGCCGGCACCCCCATGGCGAACCTCACCGCAAGCGAATCCACGCTTCCTCCTCACTGCTGGATCGGGCTCGAGGAGCTGCGGCCCGAGTTGCGCCGGCGCCTGGCCCGGCGCTGTCCGGCGCACCTCGACCTCGACGAGGTGCTGCAGGAGGCGCTGGTACGTGCCGCGCGGTTTCGCCAGACGCTGCAGGCACCGGAGCGCCTGACCGGTTGGGTCACGCGCATCGCATGGAACGTGCTGCGCGAGCGTCGGCGCCGCGGTGCGCGCGAGCGCGACCTGCGCGCGCAGGACTTCGACCTGGAATCGGCGCCGTCCCCCGAGGGTGAGCCCTACGCCCCGGACGAGTCGGATGCGCTGTTGGAACTGGAGGGCGTGCGCATCCCGCGCGGGCGCGCGCTGCTGATCCTCGAGCAGGAGTTCGCCGCGCTCGCCGGCAAGGACCGGCGCGTGCTCGGCTCGTACTACTGGCAGGCGGCGAGCTGTCGAGAGACCGCCCAGGCCTGCGGGGTCAAGCACGACCTGGTGAAGACCCGTCTGTTCCGCGCACGGCGTCGACTCTTGCGGGCGATGCGCCGGCGTCTTTCCTCTGAACCCCGCAAGTCCCCCGAGAAGGAGATCGAACCGTGTCGAACCGCCAAGTCCTGATCCTCGCCCAGTGCTGTCTGTTGCTCGGCCTCGCGCCAGATCCGTCCGCGCAGGCTCCCGCGGCTCAGCTCGTGCCGGTGCGAACTGTCGCGACGGCTGCCACCACGGCAGACTTCGGAGCCGGCCATGGGGTCGCCGCGGCCCTCGACGAGGTGCCGCGGCAGGAGAGCGCCGTCGCGCAGCTCTCGCACGCCGCACGACTGCGCAAGGAGATCGACGGCAAGTCCGGCAGCGAGCGCGAAGAGGCCCGTGCGCGGGTGGTCGAGGCGTACCGGGCGGTGCGCGTGCTGTGGCCGGAGGATGCCGAGGCCTGCGCGGAAGGTGCGTTCCGCGCCGGAGAGTTGCTGAGAGCGGCCAAGCAGACGGCCCAGGCGGCGATCGAGTTCGAGATCGCGCGCGAGAAGGGCAGCGCGGAGGGCTTCGGCTCGCGCGCGCGACTCGAACTCGCGCACCTGCTGCGTCGCGGCGACCAGCGCGAGCGCGCGCTCGCAGAGTTCGAGGCGCTGGCGATGCTGAACAAGGCACCCCAGAACCGCCGCGACGAGGCCGGCCTGTGGGCCGGGCGGGTGCAGCACGACCTGGGACTGCGCGCGCAGGCCTGTCGGACCTGGCAGCGGCTGGCGCAGCAGGCCGAAGACCCGATCGATCGCATCCAGGCCTGGGATTGGTTGGTGCAGGACCTCGTCGACGCGCGCGATCTGGAAGGCGCGGCCGGCATGCTCGAGCGCGCGCGCGAAGCGCTCGCCGCGCAGGCGGCGGAGGAGACGAAGCAGGGCGAGCGAGTGCGCAACGCACTGCAGCGGATGCGCTCGATCGATCAGCTGCAGCGTGCGATCGAAGCGCGTGCAGCGGAGCGCGAGGTCGCGACGAAATCGACGCCCCGCGAAGCGAACTGAGGGAGAACTCGGGGGAGCGCTCGAAAAAAATCCGAGCAGTGCCCTCTTGACAAGCAGTTGCGAGGGTTGGTCGATTACCGTCGAGCCTGGATCTGGCGCGCGCCCTGGATCCTTGGGCCCAATGGTTGGGCCCGAAGCGTGGCGCGGGTCCAGGTGACGTGGATCACCACGACATCACGCTTGAGCGGGCCGCATCTTCCAGGATGCGGCCCGCTCTATTTTCGAAGCGGCCGAGACCGCGCGTATACCGAGCCCGCCTCGAATCCGGCGAGTTCGCGGCCGCGAACTCGCCGGATTCGAGGCGGGCTCGGTATACGCGGCATACGCGCGGTATACGCGACTCGCTATCCGCGCGAACTACTGTGCCCGCAGCGCTTTCACGGCCTGCGTCAGCACCGGCAGCACCTCGAACGCGTCTCCGACGATGCCGTAGTCGGCGTGCTTGAAGATCGGGGCCTCGGGATCCTTGTTGATCGCGACGATGACCTTCGAGGTCTTCATGCCGGCCAGGTGCTGGATCGCCCCCGAGATTCCGACCGCGACGTAGAGCTGCGGCGCGACGGTCTTCCCGGTCTGTCCGACCTGCTCGCCGTGCGGGCGCCAACCGGCATCGACGACCGCGCGGCTTGCGCCGACCGCGGCCGATCCGAAGGCGGCGGCCAGCTCCTCCAGCAGCGCGAAGTGCTCCGGCCCCTTCATGCCGCGGCCGCCGGCGACGACGATCGGCGCCTCGCTGACGTCCAGCTTGCTACCGGTCTTGCTCGCGATCGACTGCAGCATGGCCTTGAAGTCGTTCACGCCCGCGGCCTTGCTGATTCCCGCCGGGCCGGCGCCGCTGGCCGCTCCGAACACGTTCCGCCGCAGCGTGGCGCAGAAAACCGGGCCGCTGCTCGTGGCCTGGATCAGCACCTTGCCGGCCAGCGTCGGGCGCGTCGCGCGCAGCACGTCGCCGGTGGCCGACAAGGCTGTGCAATCGGCCAGCAGCGCCGAACCGAGCAGCGCCGCCACACGCGGCGCCAAGTCCTTGCCGGTCGAGGTCGCGGATGCGACGAAGGCCCGCGCTCCGATCTGACGCGCGGCGTCGGCCGTCGCACGCGCGAGCGCATCCGGGCTGGCGAGCGAACCGGCGATGCAGACAGCGCGTGCGGCGCCGGCACAGCCGGAGGCCGCGCCTTCGGCTCCGTCACCGGCGAGGATCGCGACGACCTCGTGCCCGGTGGCGGCAGCCGCTCCCAGGGCCTCGAGGCTCGCGCGGCGGACGCTGCCGGAAGCGTGTTCGACGTAGACGGCGATCGTGAGCATGGTGATGGGGGGGCGGGGGTGGGCTAGACGACCTGGGCTTCCTTGCGCAACGCTTCGAGCAGCGCGGGCACCGCGGCGGCACCGGTGCCGACGATCCGACCTTCCTTGCGCGCGGGCGGCAATTGAGCCGTCTCGACCGCGATCTGGTTCGGCACGTCCTGGACCGCCACCTCCTCGACCGGCTTCTTCTTGGCGGCCATGATGCCCTTGAGGCCGGCGTAGCGCGGCTCGTTGAGCCCCTTCTGGCACGTGATCAGCGCAGGCAGCGCGAGCTCGTACATCTCGATCCCGGCCTCGGACTCGCGCTCGGCCTTGAGCTTGCCGCCGCCCTCGATCGTCAGCTTGACCACATCGGTCACGCAACCGCGGCCGAGCAGCGTCGCCAGCATAGGCCCGACGGCCGCGCTGTCGGTGTCGGTGGCGACGCGGCCGGTGAAGACGAGGTCGGGTGCCAATTCCCCGATCTTGGCGGCCAGCAGCTTCGCCGTGGAAAGCGAATCGCGGCTGCTCCAGGCCGGGTCCACCAGCAGGATGGCGCGATCGGCGCCCTTGGCCAGGCACTCGACCAGTTCCTTGCGCGCCTCGGCAGGCCCGAGCGTCAACACGATCACTTCGCCGGAGCCGACGCGCTCCTTCGTGCGGATGGCCTCCTCCACGGCGATCTCGTCGTAGAACGAGAGCATGTACTCGACGCCGGCAGGCTCGAGACCCTTGCCATTGGCGGCGATCTTGGCCTGGGTCTCGGTGGCCGGCACGCGCTTGATGCAGGCGACGATCTTCATGGAGTGCGGCGTTCGGTTCGGCCGAGGGCTTGACGGCCTGGGGGGGAGCGGAATTTCGGCCCGCGCGGGCCGATTTCGAGGGCGAAGAGGGTATCCGGACCGCCGCGATTCGCGCAAGGCGGAGCCGGCCCGGCCCGCGGGCCGACCGCTCTAGGACAGCGCGCGTTCCTCGGCCGAGCTGAGTGGCGCGCCCACCTCGAAGGTCTTGCCGAGGTAGACCTCGCGGACCTTGGGATCCTCGATCAGCTCGCGCGCGGTGCCTTCGCGCAGGATCCGGCCCTGGTGCAGGATGTAGGCGCGATCGGTGCTCTGCAGCGTCTCGCGGACGTTGTGATCGGTGATCAGGATGCCCAGGCCGCGCTGTCGCAGCCGGTGGATCAGTCCCTGGATCTCCTCGACCGCGATCGGGTCCACGCCGGCGAACGGCTCGTCGAGCAGCAGGATCGCCGGTTCGCTGGCCAGCGCGCGACAGATCTCCAGGCGCCGGCGCTCGCCGCCCGACAGGGTCTCGGCCAGCGCGTCCGAGAGGTGCGTCAATTCCAGTTCGGCCAGCAGCTCGTCGGCCCGCGCATTGCGCTGCGCGCGAGTCAGCGGGCGCGCTTCCAGCACCGCGAGCAGGTTGCTGCGCACCGCCATGCGCCGGAAGATGCTCGGTTCCTGCGGTAGGTAGCCCATGCCGAGCCTGGCACGCTGGTACATGGGCAGCGCTGTCACCTCATGTCCGCGCAACTGCACCCGTCCTGCGTCCGGCACGATCAGGCCGACGGCCATGCGGAAAGACGTGGTCTTGCCGGCGCCATTGGGCCCCAACAGCCCGACGATCTCTCCGGGGCCGACGCCGAAGGACACTCCGTCGACGACCCTGCGCCGCTTGTACGTCTTGACCAGACCGGTGACCTGGAGCAGCGCGTCCGAGCGCGAATCCTTGGGCTGCATGGGCTTGCGCGAGTCTAGCGAGGCCGCCAGAGCCAAACACGCACGGGCGCCCGTGTGGATAACTTGTGGGTAGGCCAGTCGCTGGGGGCGGTCTGTGCAAAGGCTCGATCACCGGGTCAAGGGCTCAGCGCATGCGGGGCGCGTCGGGACGCTCGAGGGGGCCCAGGTGCTTCGTCGCAGGTTCGCTGATAAAGAGCACTTAGGGCAGGAATGCGCGACTGGATCCAGCCCTTGGATTTTCGTCCAGGCTCGAGCGAGACCTCGGGTGCGGTTCGCTTCGATTCCGCGGCGGGTTCCTTCCGGCCTTGTGGATAAGTGCCTACGGCGGGCCAACGCGCAGCATCACCATGTCAAGACAGGAATCAGAAGTTCCTCGAATCCCGCGCACAGGTCGTTGCTCGCATCCAGCTTACGCACTCGGGCTTCCTGTCGAGCCGTTCAGGCCCGCGCCGCGGGCGGGTTCAGCGAATCCAGCCGATGCGGTACAAGCCCAGGTCCGGGCGAATCGGCCAGAAGATCGAGAACGCGCGGCCCTTGATCAGTTCGCGCGGGACGTACGGGCTCGCGTACGGGGGCCGCTGCGTCGCCGCGGACCGCGCGAAGTCGATGCGCTCACCGTACTCGTCGATCAGGAACACGCGATCCGCGCCGTCCTTGCCGCTTCCGTAGCGCGGATTCTCCTCCGGGCCGCGCAGGTTGCCGCGCTCCACCGCGATGCGGTCGCCATCGCGCAATTCGAACTCGACCATCTGCCACTCGCGGCCATCGGCGGACTCGGGGCTGTTGTCGCCCATCATCACGTAGCAGCCGGCCGGGATCTCGAACTCGGTGCTGACCGAACGCTCGCTCGTGTAGTGGACGTCGCGGTACAGCGCGAGCTCGTCGATGGCGGCGGCGGCCCCCTGGACCAACACCTTGACGTGCGAGCGCAGGTCGCGCTGGTGCTCGATGTCCGCGCGCAGCCACTCCTCGCCATCGACGATCAGGCTGAGCTCGTCGTCCAGGTTCTGCGCGCTGAGCGCGGCGGCGCTGCCGGCCGCCAGCCGCCGCCCGGGCGCCTCGGCCAGCACCTTCGTCGCGCCCTTCTCGTCGCGCCGTTCGATGCGCGCGTTCTCCGACTGCGGCGCCGCCGGTCCCGGCAGCACGAACGTGTACAACTGCTCGCCCTCACGGAACTCCAGGCGCAGCGCGCGCGCGCCGGTTTCCAGCGCGAACTCTCCGCACAGCCGCAGGTCGGCCACGTGGGAGCGACCCTCGTTCGGATAGATCATCATCCCCTGTCGCATGTCGTTGCGGCGCGCATTCTCGATCGCCGGAGCGAGCTTGCCGGGATAGCCATCGACCACGCGGTCGAGGATGCCGGTCTTCGGCGCGTAGGCGAGCACGGCGTCGGGCGCCAGCGCGACGCGACCCTCCGGCACGCCCCAGGGCTGATGCGCCAGGCGCCGCCAGGTCGAGCGCTGCACGAGTTCGGGCTTGCGCAGCGTGCGCCACGGGCTCTCGCCGTTCGGGCGCGCGAACAGATCCCCGTCGAGCACGCGCAACTGTTCGTTCGGCATGCCGACCAGGCGCTTGACCATCGTCAGCGAGCGCATGTTCGGGTGTTGGAAGACGACGACCTCCCAGCGCTCCGGGTCGCGCGTGCGATAGGTGAGCTTGTCGACCAGCACGCGGTCCTTCACGCCGGTCGCCGGATTGCCCATCAGGGTCGGCTGCATCGAGCCCGACGGGATCTGACTGACCTCCAGGAAAAAGACCTTGAAGGTCAGCGCGACGATGATCGCCGAGGCCAGCGCTTCGATGTTTTCGCGCCAGGGGGCCTTGGCCTTGGGAGCCTTCGACTGTGGGGGGGCTGCGGACTCGGCCATGGGCGCGGCGGACGCGCCAGAGTATGCGCTGTCAGTGCACCCACTTGAAGCGCCAGATGCCGTGCAGCGGGTCGAGCGGCCAGAACACCGCAAGCGCGCGACCGAGCACGAGCTCGCGCGGAACGAACGGGGCCTCGATCGGCGAGAGCACGCTGGCGGATGACTGCGGGAACAGATGCGGCTCGCCCCACTCGTCGCGCAGCCAGATCCGCGGTTCATCCGTCTCGCCGACGAGCGAGCGCGGGTGCTCGGCGCCGCGGTAGTGCGCGCGCAGTTCGCGCGTTGCGCCCGTCGCATCGGTGAACTCGTAGCGCCACAGCGTCCAGTCGCGACTGTCGCTGGACTCGTGCGAGTTGTCGCCGAGCATGAAGTAGTGGCCCACGGGAACGAAGGTCTCGGCGACCTTGGCCCAGGCGTCCGTGTAGTAGACGTCGCGGAAGACGCGCGGGGCGATGAACTCGACGGGGCCGTCGAGCGCCGCAATCGCGATCGACGTGTGCGTCAGGTCGGTGGGGGGCAGGTCGAGATCCTGCAGCAGCGAGTCGCCGACATACAATTCGAGGCGGTCGTCGACGCGCTGCACGGCAACACTGAGCTCGCGCGGACCGGCGGCGAGCTCGATCGGTGCCTGTGCGCCGATGCGCGCGCTCCCCGCGCCGATCGAGAAGGACAACTGCTCGTCTCCCGTTCGAAACTCGATCCTCGCCGTTCCCTGCGGCGACAGTCTCAGCGTTGCCTCCAGCCGCAGATCGCGGACTTCACTGTGCCCCGCGCGCGGGTGCACGGGCGAGAGCCGCGCGCGGATCGCCTCGGGATACCCGTCGAGGAGCCCGTCGAGCACGAAAGGCGCCGAGCGTCTGAACTCCGCCGTCGCACCCGCCTCGAGCGCAACCGAGCCGTTCGCCGCAACCTGTCCATCGCCACTCGCGATCTCCCAGTCGGCGACGCCGTCGACAGGCGCGAGCTCGCGCCACAGCGCCTCTTGCACAGCGCGCGGCTTGCGCAGGATCTGCCAGGACTCTCGATCGCTCGCGCGCGTCCACAAGTCGCCGTCGTGAATCCGGATCCACTCGCCGGGCAGCCCGACGATCCGCTTGACGTAGCTCGTCGAGCGGTCGAACGGCCCCTTGAAGACCACGACCTCGAAGCGCCGTGGATCGCGGCAGCGGTAGGTCCACTTGTCAACGGCCAGGCGGTCGGAGACGCCGGCCTCGGCGCTGCCCATCACCGTCGGCTGCATCGACGGGGTGGGGACCTTGTAGGGCTCGAGCAGGAAGTGTTTGGCGACGAGGATCGTCGCAACCGCGATCGTCGCGGCCTCGATCAGCTCGCGTGCCGAGGACGGACCGCGAGGGCGGGGTCGTGCTTCATCCATCTTCCTCGCCGCCGCCGAGCACCGACAAGAACGCCTTCTGCGGGATGTCGACGTTGCCGACCTGCCGCATGCGTCGCTTGCCTTCCTTCTGCTTCTCGAGCAGCTTGCGCTTGCGCGACACGTCGCCGCCGTAGCACTTGGCGAGCACGTCCTTGCGCAGGGCCGAGATCGTTTCGCGCGCGATCACGCGGCTGTCGATGGCCGCCTGCAGCGCGATCTCGAACAGGTGCCGCGGGATCTCCTTGCGGAGCTTCTTGATGATCTGTCGGCCGCGGTACTCGGCCTGGTCCTTGTGCACGATCGTCGTCAATGCATCGACCTCGGCGCCGTTGACGAGGATGCGCAGCTTGACCAGCTCGCCCTGCTTGTAGCCGGTGATCTCGTAGTTCAGCGTGCCGTAACCGCGCGTGCTCGACTTCAGCTTGTCGTAGAAGTCGTAGATGATCTCGGCCAGCGGGATGTCGTAGACGAGCTGCACGCGCGTCGCCGACAGGTGGTCCTGGCGCACGAACTGCGCGCGGTGATCGGCGCAGATCTGCATCATCGGACCGATGTACTCGCTCGGCACCATCACCGTGATCCGCGCGTAGGGCTCGAGCACTTCCTCGTACTTGTCCGGCTGCGGCAATTGGCCCGGCGAGTGGATCTCCTTCTCCTCGCCGGCGGCCATCTTGACACGATAGGTGACCGTCGGCGCGGTTTGCACCATGTCCAGGTCGTGCTCACGCTCGAGGCGCTCCTGCACGATCTCCATGTGCAGCAGGCCGAGGAACCCGCAGCGAAAACCGAAGCCCAGCGCCTCGGAGGTGACGGGTTCGTAGCTGAACGAGCTGTCGGAGAGCGAGAGTGTCTCGAGGCCCTCGCGCAGGTGCTCGAAGTCCCCGTTGTTGGTCGGATAGAAGTCCGCGTAGACCATGTGCACCGGCGGGCGATAGCCGGGCAGCATCTCGACCTTGGGCCCCTTGTGCAGCGTGATCGTGTCGCCGATGCGCACGTCACCGAGGGTCTTGATGTTGGAGATGAAGTATCCGACCTCGCCGGCGGTCAGCCCGCCGGTGCGCTTCATCGTCGGCGTGAAGCAGCCGAGCTCGATCGCCTCGTAGACGCGATCGGTCCCGAGCATGTGCGCGACCTGGCGCTCACTGATCGAGCCCTCGAACACGCGCAGGTAGACGATGATCCCTCGGAACTCGTCGTAGACCGCGTCGAAGATCAGCGCCCGCAGCGGGGCGTCGGGCGAGCCCTTGGGGGCCGGGATGCGCTCGACGATCCGGTCGAGCAGCTCGGCCACGCCGGCCCCGGTCTTGCCCGAGACCTTGAGGGCGTCGGTCGCGTCGACACCGACCGCATTCTCGATCTCCTCGACGATCTCGTCGGGCCGCGCGTGCGGCAGGTCGATCTTGTTCAGCACCGGCAGGATCTCGAGATTGCACTCGATCGCAAGGTAGGCGTTCGCGACGGTCTGTGCCTCGACGCCCTGCGAGCAGTCGACGAGCAGCAGCGCGCCCTCGCAGGCCTGCAGCGACTTCTGAACCTCGTAGTTGAAGTCGACGTGCCCGGGCGTGTCGATCAGGTTGAGCTGGTACTTGCGGCCTTGGTAGGTGTGCCAGACCGTGACCGCCGACGCCTTGATCGTGATGCCGCGCTCGCGCTCCAGATCCATCGAGTCGAGCAGCTGAGCGCGCATCTGGCGCTTGTCGACCGCGCCGGTGACCTCGAGGATGCGATCCGCGAGCGTCGACTTGCCGTGGTCGATGTGCGCGATGATCGAGAAATTCCGGATGAGCGTGCGGTCCACGGTGCGGGCCCTGTTTCGGGGCGAAGATTCTACTCGCGCAGAGTGGTTTCTCGCAGCAACTCCCGCAACGCGGCGACGGCACGACCGCGGTGGCTGACTTGGTTCTTCTGCTCCTGCGTGAGTTCCGCGTAGGTGCTGCCGAAGCCCGGTTGTCCGGGCTCGTCGAATTGGAGCAGCGGGTCGTAGCCGAAGCCGGCCGCGCCGCGCGGCGCCTCCAGGATCCGACCGCGCGCTTCGCCGCGCGCTTCCGCCGCGATCGTGCGGTCCGGCCGGGCCAGGCACAGCACGCACACGAAGCGCGCGCCGCGGCGCTCCGGTGGCACGCCGGCCAGGCGCTCGAGCAGGAGGCGGTTGTTGGAGGCATCGTTCGCGCCGGGCCCGGAGAAGCGCGCCGAGCGCACACCCGGCTCGCCGCCGAGCGCGTCCACCTCGAGGCCCGAATCGTCGGCCAGCGACCACAGGCCGCTCGCGCGCGCCGCCGAGCGCGCCTTCTTGCGCGCATTGCCCGCGAAGTCCGGCGCGTCCTCCTCGACCGGCGGCAACCCTCCGATCGAGCGCGGGTCGACGAGCTCGATGCCGCTGGGGGCGAGGGCGGCCGCAAGCTCCACGAGCTTGTGCCGATTCGTGCTGGCCAGCAGAACGATCACAGCAGAACGATCACGGCAGGACGATCAAAGCAGGACCGCGTCAACCGGCCACCGCGGCTTCGAGCGCCTCGCGCTGCGCCCCCATGATCTCGCGCAACGCGCCCTCACCCAGCGCGAGCATCCGATCCAATTGCGCGCGGTCGAATGCGCGCGCCTCCGCGCAGCCCTGGATCTCGACGTAGCGCCCGTCGCCGAGCATCACGAGGTTCATGTCGACCTCGGCCTTGCTGTCCTCGACGTAGTCGAGGTCGACGACCGGCTCACCGTTGACGATTCCGACCGACACGGCTGCGATCTGCGCGACCAACGGCCAGGCGCGCAGCACGCGCTGGCGCTCCATGTGCTTGAGCAGGTCGACGAGGGCCACGTAGGCGCCGCTGATCGCCGCCGTGCGCGTGCCCCCGTCAGCCTGCAGCACGTCGCAGTCGATCCAGATCGTGCGCTCGGTCATCTTCGCCGTGTCGACGACCGCGCGCAGCGAGCGGCCGATCAGGCGCTGGATCTCGGTCGAGCGACCGTCGACCTTGCCGTTGCGGTCGCGCTGCTTGCGATCTCCCGAGGCCGAAGGCAGCATCGAATATTCGGCCGTGAGCCAGCCCTTGCCGCGCCCTTGCAGGAAGGGCGGCACGCCGTCGGTCGCCATCGCGGTGCACAGCACCTGGGTCTCGCCGTAGCAGGCGAGCACCGAGCCTGGAGCGCTCTTCGTGAAGCCGCGCTCGAAACGCAGCGGGCGAGACTGATGCGAGGCGCGGCCGTCGTGTCGGGGCATGGCGGGTGAGTATACGCTGCCGACTACCGCGCGAAGCGCACCGCCGCGACGTGCTCGAGCGCGAACTCGACCGCGCGCTGGTCGCCGGGAGCCTCCGGTCGGATCCGCAGCCCGCGCGCATCGAAGCCGCACAGACGGCCGCGCGCGACCCGCGACGCGCCTTCGACATCCAGCAACTCGCCGCGCCAGCCCGCGGCTCCGACGTAGTCGTCACACAGCGTGGCCATGGCACCGGATGCCTGCGTCAGCCGCCGCGCGAGCAGCGGCAGGAGCTGCTCGGCCGCCTCGCCCGGCTCGAGCGCGCGTGCCTCGAGCGCGAGGCTGGTCACGGCACGCTCGGCTGCCAGTTGCGGATCGAAGCGCGTCTGCTTCAGGTTCATCCCCATGCCGAGCACGTAGTGCGGCGCGGCGGGATCGAAGCCGCGCGCTTCGACGAGGATGCCTGCGAGCTTGGCGCCGCGCACGAGCAGGTCGTTGGGCCACTTGAGTCGCGCGTCGGCGACGCCGCAAGCGCCGGCCAGGTCGCGCATCGCCAGGCCCGCCGCCATCGCCAGCGCCGGGGCCGGCCAACCCGGAGCCGGCGGGAGCAGCACGACCGACAGGTACAGACCCTCGCCCCGCGGGCTGTTCCACGAGCGTCCCAGGCGTCCGCGGCCGGCGGTCTGTTCGAGCGCAAGGTGCGCGTCGAAGTGGCGCGCCTCACCCGCTGCCAGCGCGGCGAATGCGCGCTCGTTGGTCGAATCGACGACTCCGTGGCGCAGCACGCGGAATTCGAAGGTCGCCATCGCTGCCGGCTAACGTACACTCCCGACGCTCATGGCCGAAGGCACGCGCACCACTCGCCGCGCCAAGCTCCGGCGCGGCTGCCTCGCCGGCACGATCTCGCTGCTCGTCGCGCTGCTGTGCGGCGAGCTCCTCGTGCGCGCCGTGGTCGGTTCGCCGCGCTCCGAGCGGCGTCCGCTGCTCGAGGTGCGGCTCAATCGCGCGCGCGGCTTCGAGATGATCCCGCACCAGACGCACTACACCTACGAGTACCCGGTGCAAGTGAACGCGCTGGGCCTGCGCGGGCCCGAATTGCCCGCCGAGAAGGGCGGCGAGCTGCGCGTGCTGTGCCTGGGCGACAGCTTGATCTACGGCCAGGGAGTCGCCGACGACCAGACCGTGCCGGCGCACATGGAGCGCCTTGCGGCCGAGCGCCGCCCGTTCCAGCCGTTCCGCGCGGTCAACGGCGGCGTGCGTGCCTACGCGACGCACCAGGAGCTCGCGCTGCTCGAGGAGCTGGGGCCGCGCGTGCAGGCCGACATCGTCGCGCTGTGCTGGTACCACAACGATTTCGAAGAGCGCGACATCCCTTCCACCATCGCCAAGCTCGAGCGGACCGGCCCGATCACCTTCGACGTGTCCGATCCGCTCGAGGGCTGGAAGCTCGTGCAGTGGCAGGGCGAGCAGTTGCTGCGCTCGAGCGCGCTCCTGATGCACGCCGCCGACGTGGCGCGATCCTGGACCGCCAAGCCCTGGCCGCAGGAGTTCTACGAAGCGGGCTTCGCGCGCCTCGACGGCTACCTCGACCGATTCGTGGCGCTGACCAGGGAGCAGAAGGCGCGGCCCGTGTTCGTGCGCATCCCGCATGCGAGCTCGATCCGCTCGGCTACGCGCTATGACGAGCTGGATCGGCGCGCCATGGAACTCGCCAAGGCCAAGGGCCTCGAAGTCATCGACTGCCTGCCGCAATTGCAGCGCGACTTCGCCGGCGCCGACCGGCTCCCGATCATTCCCTACGACGGCCACTTCGAGAGCCCGGGGAACGAGTCGATCGCGCGTGCGATCGTGACTGCCTTGCTCCCGTGACCGGATTGTGACCAACTCGGGACGCCGCCCCGCGTTATGACGGCCTCCGTGCCTGGTTCCCGAGGGTCCCGCATGCATTCACATCGCGCTGCTTCGATCTTCCTCGTCGCCCTCGCCGCTCTCGCGAGCGCCGCGCCTGTGCGCGGTGCCGATCCGTTGCCGGTGCGCGAAGTCACCGTGTTCAAGGACGGCCACGCGTTCGTGCTGCGCGAGGGCCCGCTGTCGGCGGATGCGGGCGGCAAGATCGTGCTGGCCGATCTGCCGCAGCCGTTGCTGGGCACTTTCTGGCCCTATGCGACCGACGGAGCCGTGCTGCGCTCGGCCGTCGCCGCCAACGAGCGCATCGTGACCGAGCGTACGGCGCTCGACCTGCGCCAGCTGGTCGAGGCGAACCGCGGCGCCTCCGTGGCCGTGACCGACGTGATGAACGAGAAGTTCACGGGCAAGCTGATCGGCATTCCGCGTCGATCGGCGGGAGAGCTGGAGAGTCTGCGCGGACCCACCGGTACACCGGTTCTCGACGAGGCCGGCTCGTTGCTCGTGATCGAGACCGACAGCGGCACGCGCGTGCTGCCGCTCGATCAGGTGCGCAACCTCGAAGTGCGCGGCCCGCTCGGCGCCAAGTACCAGCAGGACGAGCTGCGCGGCCGTCTCACGCTGCGCGTCGAGGGCGGCGGCACCGGGAGCCGCGTCGGTGTTGCGTACGTGCAGAAGGGACTGCGCTGGATCCCGTCCTACAAGATCGACGTCGGCGAGAACGGCAAGGCACGCTTCGATCTCCAAGCGACACTGGTCAACGATCTGCTCGATCTCGAACGCGCGGTCGTGCACCTCGTCGTCGGCGTTCCGCGTTTCGAGGCGCAAGGCATGCTCGATCCGCTCGCGCTGCAGGAGGCAGGCGCGCTCGTGGCCGCGCGGACGGAAACGCGAGACCGCTTCTCGAGCTTCCTCTCGAACGCGATGATGACGCAGGTCGCGGGCGGCTACTCGGCCGAAGCCGGCGTCCCCGCGAATGCCCCGGCGTTCGAGGGCGCTTCCGCGAACGAGGATCTGTACGTGTACACGCTGCGCGACGTGACGCTGGCACGCGGCGAGCGCATGGTGCTGCCGATAACGAAGTTCGAGCTCGACCACCGCGACGTTTACACGCTCGAGCTGCCCGTCGCGCCGCCGTTGGAGTTCCAGAGTCGATTCGACGGCTCGCGCATCGAGCGGCTCGCGGAGCTTGCCGCGCAGCAGAAGGTGCAGCACGTGCTGCGCCTGAAGAACGGCTCGGGCGCGCCGCTGACGACCGCGCCGGCCCTGGTGCTGAGCGGCGGCCGCGTGGTCGGCCAGTCGATCCTGACCTACGCGCCGGTGGGCGCCGAGACGGACCTCGTGATGTCGACCGCGCTCGACGTGTGCGTCGAGAAGAAGGAGCGTGAAACCGGTCGCAGCGGTGCCAGTGTCCGCTGGGACAACCGCGAGTATCGTCGGATCGACATGGCGGGCGCGTACGAGCTGTCGAACAAGAAGCGGGAAGCCGTCGAGCTCGAGGTGCACTGCACCGTGCTAGGTCTGGCCGACACGGTCGGTGGCGGCGGGAAGTTCGAGCAGCTCAGCTCGGCCGAATGGTGGAGTGACGCGCGTCGGCCGGAGTGGTGGTCGTGGTGGAGCTGGCCCTACTGGTGGTACCACTGGAACGGCGTGGCGCGCTTCGAGTGGAAGCTGAGACTGGAACCGGGCGCGCAAGCGACGCTCGGTGCGACCTGGCACTACTACTGGGAGTAGGTACTGAGCCCGCCTCGAATCCGGCGAGTTGGCAGGAAATGAGCCCGCCTCGAATCCGGCGATTTCGCGTCGCGAATTCGCCGGATTCGAGGCGGGCTCATTTCCTGCCAACTCGCCGGATTCGAGGCGGGCTCGGTACTTACGGCAGCAGGCCTTCCTCGCGCTTCTCGAGGTGGTCCTTCAGCCGGTTCATCACGTTCGAGTGGATCTGGCAGACCCGGCTCTCGGTCAGCGCGAGCAGCTCGCCGATCTCGCGCATCGTCAGGCCCTTCTCGTAATACATCGAGATGATGAAGCGCTCCTTGTCGGAGAGCGACTTCGTGAGGAAGAGCATCAGGTCGCGCCGATTGAGCTCGTGCACCGGGTCGATCGCGGTCCGATCGGCCAGCACCTCGACCTTCTCGAGCGAGCCGTCGTCCTCGCCGTCCTCCCACTTCTCGGAGAGCGAGTACATCGACTTCGGGCGTGCCTCCTCGATCTCGCCCTGCAGCTCGTCGTGCCCCATCGCGAGTTCGGCGGCCAGCTCCGCGTGGGTCGGCTCGCGCCCGAACTCGCCCTGCAGCTTCTGGTAGGCGCGCTCGATGCGAGTCGCCTTCAAGCGCACCAGGCGCGGCACCCAGTCCTGGCTGCGCAGCTGATCGAGGATCGCGCCGCGGATGCGCGTGCTGCAGTAGGTCTTGAACTTGATCCCGCGTGAGTGGTCGAAGCCGCGAATCGCGTCCATCAGGCCGAACATCCCGGCGCTGATCAGGTCATCGAGCTCGATCGACTTGGGCAAGGTCTGCAGCAGGCGCTCGGCGATGTAGCGCACCAGCGGCAGGTGGCGCTCCATCAGCTGGTTGCGCAGCTCCTGAAGCCCCATCGTGTCCTCGCCCTTGGAGTCCGTCACCTCCACGCGATAGGCGGTCCACAGCTCTTCTGTCGTGATCAACTCCTCCGGCGGCGGCGGAGGTGGTGCCTCGACGGCCTTGGGTTTCCCGTCACGGTTCCCGATCGACAGCGCGCGCGACTTGGGCTGCGCCTTGGGCTGCGCTTTGGATTGCACCTTCGGCGGCGACTTCGGCGGCGGCTTCTGAGTCGGCTTCTGACTCGCCTTCTGAGTCGGCTTCGGCGCGGCTTTCGCGCTCTTCCCGACCGCGCCATTGGCGGCTCCGGACTTGGCGGGTGGGCGCTTGGCGATCAAACGCGACTTCGGCAGCGCCGCATCGTCGCGCGCGCGGCCGGCGGCTCCGATGGCTACGCGCTTCTTGGCGGGCAAGGCCGCCTTCGGAGCCGCTGCGCGGATCGGCTCCGGCCGGGTCGGCCTGGCGGAGTTGGCCGTCGACGCAGGCAGCTTGGGCGCGGTCTTCTTCGGTGTCGGCATCAGGATGTCCTTTCGCGCGCTTTTCGCGCCGCGGAGCGCGTGCTTGGATTGCGACTTGGCGGACGAGGGCTTTGAGGTCATCGCGCGGCTCAGCCGACCTTGACGAGGGAGTGGATCGGCATGCCTTCGAGCTTCTTGCGACCGGCCAGGAAGGTGAGCTCGACCACGAACGCGCAAGCGATCGGCGTTCCACCGATCTTGCGCACCAGCTTGGTCGCCGCCTCCATCGTTCCGCCGGTCGCCAGCAGGTCGTCGATGAGCAGCACCTTCTGACCTGGCTTGCACGCGTCGAGGTGGATCTCGATCGAGTCCTTGCCGTACTCGAGCTCGTAGGACTCCGAAGCGGTCTTCCACGGCAGCTTGCCGGGCTTGCGGATCGGCACGAAGCCCTTGTTCAGGCGATTCGCCAGCGCGCAGCCGAAGATGAATCCGCGCGACTCGATGCCGCAGATCAGGTCGTAGCTCTTCGGCTCGACGACGCGAGCGAGCAGGTCGATCGTCTCACGGAAGCCCTCGGGGCTCTGCAAGAGCGGCGTGATGTCCTTGAACAGGATGCCCTTCTTGGGGAAGTCGGGAACATCCCGGATGTAGCGCTCGATCACGGGGCCTCCTTCCGACGAAGCCGCTCCGAGTGGGTGGGCCCCGTGGGGGGATGTATATCGGGTGGGCGCGCCCCTCGACCTGAGGCCGAGGCTACATTTCCTCGGGCGCTGCCAAGCCGAGCAGTCGCAGACCGTTACCTATAGCGATCCTGACGCCTCGAACAAGGGCGAGCCGGGCGGCCATGGTGGCGGGAGCCTCTCCCAGGACCTTGTTCGAGCGATCGGCCAGCCACGTGTTGTACTCGCGGCACAGTCCGAGCAGGTACTGCGCGAGCTCGGAGGGTTCGGCCTTGGCCGCCGCGCCCCGCACGACCGCGGGAAAGCGTCCCAATTGCAGCAGAATCGCGCTTGCATTCTCGATCGCGCGCCAGTCGGGCTCGACGCCCGCCGGACCGGCGGGTCGGCCGGCGCCCATGGCGGCCGCCTTGCGCAGGATCGAGCAGGAACGAGCGTGCGTGTACATCACGTACGGGCCGGTTTCGCCCTCGAAACTCGTGAGGTCGTCCTTGTCGAAAATCACGTCCTTGATCCGCTCGCGCTTCAGGTCATTGAACACGAGCGCGCCAATGCCGACTTGCTCGGCGATGGCCTCCAGGTTCGGCAGGTCCGGGTTCTTCTCGCGCACGCGCTCGCGCGCGGCCGCGACCACCTCGTCGAGCAGATCGTCGAGGACCAGGACCTCGCCGCGCCGGCTGGCGATCTTTACGCGACCCGGGCCGAGCAACAGGCCGAAGTCGACGTGTTCGACTCGCGGCTCCCACTCCAGGTGCATGCGCTTCAGCACGGCCTTCAACTGCCGGAAGTGCAGCTTCTGCTCGCCGCCGACCACGTACAGGCAGCGCTCGAACTCGAACTCCTTCCAGCGATCGAAGACGGCCGCCAGGTCCCGTGTCGCATAGAGCGTGGTCCCGTCGCTCTGCCGCAGCAGGCATGGCGTCTCCTTGAGGCCCTTGTCGACCTCGCCGAGCATCACGACCAGCGCACCCTGGCTGAGTTCGGCGATGCCGGCGGCCTGCACGCGCGCGATGGTCGGCGCGAGGTGCGTTTCGAACCAGCTCTCTCCGCGGACGAGGTCGTGGGTGACGCCCAGGCGCGCGAAGGTCTTGGCGAAGGCGGCCAGCGAGACCTGCGTGACCCAACGCCACTGCGCGCGCACCTCGCCGTCGACGCCGCTCTCGAGCTCTCGATACGCATCGCGGGCCTCCTTCGCGAAGCTTGCGTCGTAGGACGGGCCTTGCTCGTCGATGGCGGCCTTGCTGCGCTGGTACAGCGCCAAGAGTCCCATGACCGGCTCGTTGGCCAGGTCGACCTCGCCGCGCCAACGGCGCAACGCGACCACGAGCCCGCCGAATTGCGCGCCCCAGTCACCGATGTGATTGATGCCGACCGTCCGGTACCCGAGCGCGCGGTGCAGTCGCACCAACGCCATGCCCAGGATCGTCGAGCGCAGGTGGCCGACGTGCATCGGCTTGGCGATGTTCGGCGAACCATAGTCGACGACGATGGTCTTGCCCTCACCCGCGCGGCTCGTCCCAAACGCGTCGGCGCGCGATTCGATTTCGCCCAGGATCTCGCGCGCCAGGGCCGCCCGCTCGATCCGGAAGTTCAGGTAGGGGCCGGTCGGCGTGCACGTGATCCCCGAGAGGGCCGCCGCAACGCGCGGGGCGAGCGCTGCCGCGATTGCCGGAGGGGCGGCTCGTTGGGCCTTGGCCAGCGCGAAGCACGGAAAGGCCAGGTCGCCTTGGTTGGGGTTTTTCGGGCTTTCGAGCCGGATTTCGGCCGCCGGCCGGCCGCTGGCGGCCGCGATGGCGGCACAGATCGAGTCGACGAAGGCCTGCATAAAGAGACTCGCCATCGTGCCCGATCGCGCGCCGTGATGCGAGCCCGTTAGGAGTGGTCATATTTTTCCTCCGGAAACACCTCTCCGGGGGCCGAAGGACAGCATTCCCCGCTCCTCACTCCGTCCCCTGTATGTGGCTCCAATTCTACCTTTGGTGCGCCGCGTCGCTCCTGAGCTGCGGCTGCGCGATCGCGGCGGCGCTCCACACGCGCAAGCTCGGCCGGCGAATCGCGCAACTTGGTCAGTCGCTCACGCAAAAGCAGCGGGAGGCGGCCGCGCTGACTGCCCGCGTCGTCGAGCGCGAGGCGCAACTCGCGCAGCAGATCGAGCGCAAGCGGTCGCTGCAGAGCGAACTCGCTGCTCGCGATGCCAAGATCGAAACCGCTCAGTTGCGCATCGAGCAGGAGCGCAGCGAGCGCCAGCAGCAGAACGCGCGGCTCGCGGCAGGCGAAGCCGGTGATTCGGCCGGCGCTCGGGTGGCGCGCGAGGCGGAACTGGCGCGGTTGTCGGGAACCATCGATCGGCTGACCCAGGAAGTGCTGGCAAAGAGTCAGCAGCTGGAATCACTCGGGTTGCGCTGCGGCGAACTCGAGGGTCGACTCAAGGGTCGTGATGCGGAGCTCTCGAACTCGACCGCCGAACTCGAGGCTTTGCGCGCCGCGGTGCGGGCCGGCGAGCAGCAGGCGGCCGCGCAGCCGGAGTCCAACGAGGAGCTCGAGCAGGTCCTGCAGCGCCTGTCCCGGCAGGAGGGCGTGCTGGAGCACACGCTCCAGGCGCGCATCGCGGATCTGGTCGAGCAACTCGCGTCCAGTGGCGCCGCGAACGAGGAGCTTCGCGGGCTCGTGAAGGCGCAGGAAGCGCGCAGCACGGCCATGGCCGCTCGTGCCGCGGATCTCGAGCAACAGCTCGAGCAAGGGCGACACGCCGAACAGGAGCGCCTGCTGCACGACCAGGAAGTGCAGCGCTCGCTGTGCGTTCGCGCCACCGAACTCGAGGAACGCATTGCGAGCGACGATCAGGTTCTGAGCCGCCTGTCGGCCGAGATCGATCGCCTGCGCGTCGAGCTCGAGGCCGAGCGCCGCCGCGGCGCCGCGGCCAGCGAGCAGGGCGCCAGCCTGGAACAGGAACTGCAGCGTCGTGAGCTGCGGGAACAGGAACGCGTGCAACACGAGGAGCAGGTGCATCACGCGCTGTGCGTCCGCGCGGAACAAACCGAGCAGCAGCTCGCCGCTCGCGAGGGCGAGTTGCGCGAACAGGCCGCGCGGATCGAGCAGCTTCAGCAGCAACTCGCCGCCCAGGTTGCGCAGGTCGAAGCCTCCGGCCGGCGCGAGGCCCAGCTCCATCAGGAGGCCGAGCGGCGTTCGGCGCAGGAGCAGGAGCGCGTGCGACTGGCGGAAGAGATGCAGCGCTCGCTGTGCGCTCGGATCGGCGAACTCGAGGAACGCATGGCCGGTCGCGAGGCCGAGCTCAGCGAGCGCGCAGCCGAGGTCCAAGTCCTGCAGCAGGACGTCTTCGCCAAGTGCCAGCAGATCGAGGTCGACGCCAAGCGAGCTGCGGATCTGGAGCTGGAGTTGCAACAGCACGCTCGCAAAGAGCAGGAACTGCGGCAACTGCTCGACGTCCGTGCAGTCGAGTTCGAAGCTCAGCTCGCCGCGCGCGACGAACAGTTGCGCGATCGCGTCACCGCGCTCGCGGATCTGCAGCAGCATGTCACGGCCAAGTGCGAGCAACTCGAATCCGAAGCCAAAGCCGCCGCGGAATTGCAACAAGAGCTGCAGCGCCGGGCCCGCCAGGAGGAGGCGTTGCGGCTGATGTTCGAGGGTCGCAACGCCGAGTTCGAGGCCCGGCTCGCGGCACGCGAGGACGATCTGGCGCGCCTGCGCGCGGAGGCCCAACGGCTGGAGGAAGAGTCCCGCGCGGCCGCTGCCCAGGCCGATCAGCACGCAGGCGAATTGCGCATTCGCGACCAGCAAGCCGCGGAATCGCGCGCGCGCCTGGAGGCGCTCGACTTCGCGATCCAGGCGGCGCACGAGGAAGCCGAGGCGAGTCTGGCCGTCTCCGACGAGCTGCTTCAACCGCGGTTGGCCGCCCTGCACGCGTGCGGCAGCTCGGCGCGACCGCTGCCGCGGCCGTACGTCAAGGCCGTCGAGCGTGGCGATCTGCATGCGGCGCTGCAGGGGCTTTTCAGCCTCGGCGAGCCGCTCTCCGACGCGGCAGTCCGGCGCCTGTGCGAAGGTTGGGGCTCGCAGTACGAAGCTTGGAAGCAGGCTCCGTTCCAACGCGAAGTCGTCTACCTGTGGGCCGAGACCGTGCGGCTCGCGGCCGGCCACAGCAACGATAGCGACGCGCTGTTCACGCTGGTCGCGTCCTTCGCCGACGGCACGCGCTCCCTGGTTGCCGTCGAGTCGGGTGTGTTCGGCTCGAAGCGGTCATGGTCGGAGCTGTTGCGCGCGCAGGCGCTGCGCGGGATGAACGAGCCGCGGCTCGTGATCGCGTCGGCGTTGTCCGGTTGCGCGGACGCGCTCGCCGAACTCGGGTGGAGCTCCGCGCGCCAGTCTTGCTGGAACGAGAAGACCGCCGAGCTCGTCGCGGCGCTGCCGCGAGCGCGCCGGTCCGAAGCAGCCCAATTGTTGCGAGCCATGGCCAACGCCGAGAAGCGCGCCGAGGCGAAGCTGCTGTTCGACCGTTTCGTCAAGCGCTGCGGCGTTCGTTGCGCCGCCGTGGGCGAAGCACTGCGCGCCGCGTGGAAACCCCTGATGAGTTTCCACGCCTTCCCCAGCGAACACTGGTCGCATCTGCGCACGGTCGGGCTGGTCGAAGCCCGGCTCGCCGCGCTTCGACTGCGCGCCGACAAACCGGTACCGGGGCCGTCCGTCCCGCACGTCGACGCGGTGCTGTGGAAACTGCTCAGCGCGGACGAGAGCGGCTTCCGCCGGCTCCCCGCCGCAGCGCCCGTCGCGAAGACCGTGTCGGCGCGGGCGGAGTCGGCGGAGTCGCGTGAGAAGCGCCCTGCCAAGTCGCGTGCCCGTGCCCGATCCCGTTAGTCGAACTCCAGCCGCGACCCCAAGCCGCACCCAAGCCTCACGACCCGCGTTTCACAATGCCATCCCAGGACGAACACCCGCTGGAGCAGGACCCCACCACGGTGGAGCCTCGCGCACCCGGCTTGGGTGAGCTCCTGAGCGTCGGCGCGGAGGCCGCGGCTTCATCGGCCTCCTCGCCCGCTGGCACCGCATCCAGCGCCGGCGAGATCGCGCGCGATTCGTCGGTGGTTGCCATGCCGATGCAGGGCGCCGAAGCCATGACAGACTCGACGCCGGGCACGGATGCCGCATCCGAGGATGCCGCATCGACCGCGACGCAGTCCGAACTCGGCGCCGCCGCGGAGGCCGCCGCGCTCGCTGTCCCTCAGCAAGAATCACGGCCGGCCCGACTGCAGACGACGATTTGGGACGTGGCCGGGGTGGCATTGATGTCGCTCGGCGCCTTCTTGTTCATCGCGCCATTCGTGTCGGTGCAGGCGGCCAACCTGCTGGCCGGGCAGGGCGACATGCGCATGCATTCGACGATCCTGATCGTCGTCGGGCTGCTGGTGTTCGCCACGGGCTTCCTCCGTCGCACGTTGAGCGACCTGCAGCAGTCGCTGCGGACCGTGCGGGGCGAAACGGCGCGCATCCAGGACCTCGCCAACGAGGAACTCGCGCTGCGCGAAGAACTCAATGTCGCGCGGCTCGAGGGCATCCATCTCGCGGAGAGCGTCGCGGCACTGCACGCGAAGATCGCGGACCTGACCGTGGTCGTGTCCCATCCCGATCACACCAATTCGATCTTCCGTCTCGCGAACAGCCTCGAGCAGCACGGCCGGCGCATCGAGAACTTCATCAGCACCCAGTTCGACATCATCGGGCGCCAGGTGGAGTTCTTCGCCAAGGACAGTCTGGATGCCGCCGTCGCCATGCAGGCGTCCGTGAGCAAGGTCGATGCGCGGGTTCGAGAACAGGGCGAGGCTCAGGAACTCGCGCTGATCCAGGGACTGTGTGAACTCGACACGGCCGGACGCGCGTCGGTCGCCCGGATCGAGGCGCGTCTCGAAGAGCAAGCGGGCGCGCAGCAAACGGCGCTGGCCGCCCAGTCCGAGCAAGCCGAGCTGCTCGCGCGACGCGGCGCCGCGGCTCTGGACGAACTTCGATCCCGCATCGAGCAACTTGCCACGTTGCAGGCCGATCTGGCACGCGAGGAGTCGGTTCGCCTGGAGCGCCGGATCGAGCTGGCTCAGACGCAATATCTGGAACGCCTGGAGCGGCTCACCGAACAGACCCGCTCGTCGCTCGCCGCTCAGCTCACGGACTTGCAGCAAGACCTGCGCGTCGTGTCGGAGTGCACGAGCTCGACGCAGCAAAGCTGCAACGACCTCCGCGCTCGCGTGGACGATGGCGGACGAACCCACCTCGCCGAACTCCAGCAGCTGCGTTGGCGGGTCCAACTCGACACCGAGCAGCTCGCGTCCGACCTCGCCGGCTTGGGCGAGCGCTTCGACCAGCGCCTCGACGCGCAGGCGGGTTCGCTGAGCGGCGGCCTCTAGCGGCTCGACCGGAAGATCGAGCTCGCCGAACAGTCGCGCGAGGCGGGTGCGGAGCAGCTCGGCAAGCAGCTGCGGATCCAGATCGCCGACTTGAACGAACTGCGCAAGCAGGTGCAGTTGGACTCCGAACAATACACCGCCGGCCTCGGCGGTCTGCGCGAGGTCCTCGACCAACGCCTGGACGCGCAGGAGGGAGCGCTGAGCGGCGGCCTCGAGCGGCTCGACCGGAAGATCGAGCTCGCCGAGCAGTCGCGCGCGACGAAGGCTGAACAGCTAGGCGAGCAACTGCGGACCCAGTTGGGCGATCTGCATCAGTTGCGCGAGCGGGCGCGGTTGAACTCGGAGCAGATCGCTTCCGACCTCGCCGACCTGCGCGAGTGCCTGGGCCAACGCTTGGACGCGCAAGCGAACTCGCTGCGCGACAGCCTCGAACACCTCGACCAGAAGATCGAGATCACCGAGCAACTGCGCGCCGCGGAGTCGGAGCAGCTCGGCGAGCAACTGCGCAATCAACTCGGCGATCTGCAGCAACTGCGCGAACGGGCGCGGCAGGATTCCGAGCAGTTCGCCGCGAACCTCCGCGGCCTGCGTGAGAGCCTCGACCAGCGCCTGGAGGCGCAGACGGGCTCGCTGCGCGGCGGACTCGAGCGCCTCGATCAGAAGATCGAGCGCGCCGAATTGGCCGCGCGCCTGGTCCAGCTCGACCTGGCCAAGTACGTCGAGCTGGTCGAGGACTTGTGGTTGCAGCGCGAGCTCGGCTCGGGCTCCACGACCCCTGGCGCGCAGCCCGAGCCGTCCTGACCGGAGGCGTTCTGCACGTGCTGCGCGGGGCGCGGGGGAGGCTCAGTCTCCGCCTGGCGCGGAGGTGGGCGGCTCGAAAGCGATGCTCCGCAACAACAGCGAGAATGGTCGCGCGTCACCGTCGGGATGGAAGGACTTCGAGCACGCGATCACGATCGGCGTGAAGCCCTCGTAGTCGAAGTGGGGGATGGGTAGCCGCAACTCGAGCGGACCCGCGCTCGTCACCGGCCACTCCTGCCCGACGAGGTCCGTGATGAAGACACCCACCGTGCAAGGCAGTGGGAGCCCGGCCGGAACCGCGGCGCGCACGACGATCTCACCGGGTCCGTGCCGCACCAACACCTCGGCGGAAGGGCTGGTCGCATAGCCGGGTCCGTGTCCCCAACCGTCGGCGCGCCACTCGTGGAATCCGCGGCAAAGGTACTGCGGCGCCGCGCCCGTGGTGAAGTCGAGGCGCGCCGGCAGCCCCTTGGGATCCGGAACGGCGGAGCCGCGCGTGCCGAAGGCGGAACCTCCGGCGATGTCGGTTTCGCTCGGCCGGAAGTCGGGTTGGAGCGGCTGCCCGCGCCGCCAGCGCAGCACCGCCTGCGCGGCAATCGCGTGGCCGTCCCCGCTCAGGTGGCCGTCGGCGACATAGGTCGCGATTCCCGCGCCGCGCGCGGTGCGCAGCGGACCGAGGAGGCAGGCGATCTCGATGCCCTGCGCGGCGCAGAAGCGCAGCAGTTCTCGCTCGGGCAGTTCGAAGTCGAGGTGATCGGTCACCGGCTGCCCGAGGATCGCCTGCGACCGGATCTCGAACGACAGTTGATGCGGGTGCATCTCGACCTGCGCCCGCTCCGGGATCACGACCACCAGCAACTCCGAACCCAGTGCTTCGACCTCGTGCTCGAGTGCCACCAGCAGATCGCGCGTGCGCCGCCAACCGGCCTGCCAGCGGTCGCGTGCGGCGCGGCCCGTAGAGTCCGTGCGGAACGACTGCTCCGGTTTGGAAGAACTCGAAGTTCGAGGTCGGGGCCAGGCCCGCTTCCAGGCGCGGCACGAGCCTTTGCTCGAACGGTTCGAAAGGCAGCCAATTGCGGCGATTCGTGCGCACGGCGTAGGCGAGCACGTTGCGCTCGGCCCACGCGTACGCATGCGACCAACGACGTATCCACGCGCGCACCGGGTAGCGGTGCATGCGCTCCAGTCCCAGCGGGCCGCCGCCGCGGTCGATCAGGTACGGGCGCAGGTAGTCTCCCGGGCTGATCGCGGTCTGGCCGGCGAGTTCGGGCGTGTTGTTGACGACGTCATTGGGCGGATAGAGCAGCAGCACGACTGCGTGCGGCCGCACGCGCTGGGCGTAGCGGCGCAGCGCCAGGAGCTGCTGCGCGGTTCCCCAGTCGTCGCAACATAGGCTGAAGGAACGCAGCGGCTGCTCCGATGTCGACAGCTCGCGCGTGACGCGCTCTCCGACGAGATCTTCCGCGCGCACGGCCCACGCGTTGAGGAACGAGTCACCCAGGAACAGCAGGCGGCGTTCGGACGGATCGAAGCGCGTTCCCTCGGCCGGAAGATCGGGGCCGCGAAAGCCCTCGCTGGACGTGCGGTAGGGAAAATCGCCGCGCTCGTCGCGATTGGTGAAGACGGTTCCGGACTCGAGCCTGAATCCGAATTCGGGGTCGAGCACGAGCTGATCGTGGAAGCCCGGCACCGGCAGCAGCAGGCGCACGCCGATTTCGGCCAGTCCGGCGGCGACCAGGAAGCCGCCGATCGACAAGAGGAATTTCCGTCGGAGCGAGGTTCGGCGGCTCGGCACGGTCCTGCCCACAGCGAAGCGATGCTCGCAGCATCGGGCCGGATCCGCAATGGCGCGAGTGCCATGTGAGCGATTCTGCTCGGCAAAGTGTGCCGCAATGCGCCGGCACTGTGACGATCGACGCGGGATTCGGCGCGCTTCCGAGGCCGGCTGCGGGAATCAGCGCGGCAATGTACAGCCTCGGCACGGTTTCTGCGCTGCAAGCACCGGCGCAATCGCTCGTTTTTTGATCGACCGTCCACCTCAGTCTCAAGGATCAGCCCTGCCCATCCAACCTCGTCTCGCTCCTGCATTGGCCGCTCTTCTCGTCGCGGCATCGAGCTCAGCTCAGGATTGCAAGCTTCGCGCAAACACGCACCGCATCTCCGTTGCCAGCGGCGGCGTGCAGAGTTTGAAGATCGACGTGGGACCCGCCAATGCAGGGATCTACTACGTCATCGGCTCGTTCAGCGGCACGAGTCCCGGCCAGAACGTGAACGGCATCCACTTCCCGCTGAATCTCGACTCCTACTTCCTGCAATCGTGGTTCGGCGACACGCTGGTGGCCGGCAACGGCATCGGCGCGACGGATGTGACCGGTCAGGCCTTCCACGGTCTGCTCGTGCCGCCGGGGAGCGCCAGCGCTCTGGTCGGTCTCACCGTGCATCACGTGGTCGCGCCGGTGAACGCGCTGTCGCTCTTGCACACCTGCGCGACGAACCCGGTTCCGCTGAAGTTCCTTCCGTAGCAACGTCGAGTGGGCGGGGCCTCAGGCCCAGCTCTCCCACTCCGAGTTCTTGAGCTCCAGCTCGCGCTCGACCTCCGCGAGCCGGATCTGCGCCCCCTTCATGCGGCTCGCGTTGCGGTAGACCTCTTCGGTCACCAGCGCCGCCTCGAGCTGCGCCCGTTCCTCCTCGAGCGCAATGATCGCCTTCTCGATCTTCTCGAGCAGCCACGGGTTCTTGACCTTGCCGCCGCCGGCGCGCGAGCCCGCCTTTGGCGCGGTCTCGGCCATGGCGCCGGCGGCGCCAACCGCCTCGCGCTCCTTCAGGGCCTGCGCGGCGGCGCGCTTGGCGGCGGCAGCCTCCTGCGCCTGCTTCGTCGCGAGTGCCTCTTCGCGCTCGCGTTGCACGAGCGCGCGCCAGGTCGAGTAGTTCCCCGCGACGCGCCGCACGCCGCCGGCGCGGACCTCCAGGGTCACGTTGCACAGGTTGTCCAGGAACTCGCGGTCATGGCTGACCACGACGAGCGCGCCGTCGAAGGCGTCGAGGAATTCCTCGAGCGCCGTGCGCGCGGCGAGGTCCAGGTGGTTGGTCGGTTCGTCGAGCGCCAGCCAATTCGGCTGCTCGAGCACGAGCAGCGCCAGCGCCATGCGCGCGCGTTCGCCGCCCGACAGCGTCGTCACGGGCACGTTCACCGCGTCACCGCGGAACAGGAACTTCGCCAGATGCGAACGGATCTCGAGCTCGGTCATGAGCGGCCAGGCGCGCATCACGAACTCGAACGGTGTCTTCGGCCCGTACTCGCCACTGCCGGCCAGTTCGGCGCTCTCTTGGTCGAAGTAGCCGCACACGGTCTTGTGGCCCGGCACGACGCGACCCGCGAGCGGCTGCGTGCGATTGGCGAGCACGCGCAGCAGCGTCGTCTTGCCCGAGCCGTTGCGGCCGACGATGCCGATGCGCTCGCCGCGATCGACACGGATCTCGACGTGCTCGAGGATGCGCCGCGTTCCGTGCCCGACCGCGAGATCGACCGTTTCGAGCACGGCCTCGCCGCTGCGATCGCCGCTCTTCATGCGGATGACCGGGCGGCGCACGTCGTGCCAGGGCTCGGGCAGCCGCACGAGGTTTTCGAGCTTCTTCTGCCGCCCCTTGGCCTCGGCGGTGCGCTGGCTGCCCATGTTGCGGCGGATGAACTCCTCCTCCTTGCGGATGAAGTCCTGCTGGTCGCGCCACGCGCGCAGGTCGGCCTTGTAGCGCTCGTCCTTGAGCGCGACGTACTGCGAGTAGTTGCCCGGGTAGCGCACGAGCTGCCCGCGCTCGAGCTCGTAGATCACGCTGACCGCGCGGTCGAGCAGGCGCCGGTCGTGCGAGACGACCAGCACCGCGCCGCGCAGCTCCTTGAGGTACGCTTCGAGCCACTCGATGCCTTCGAGATCGAGGTGGTTGGTCGGCTCGTCGAGCAGCAGCACGTCGGGCGCGGAGACCAGCTCGCGCGCCAGCAGCGCGCGGCTCTTCTCGCCGCCGGAGAGCGTGCGGGCCTCGCGCTCCCACAGCGCGGGCGCGAGCCCGATGCCGTCGAGCACGCTCTCGACGCGGTGCTCGCTCTGCCAGCCGCCGAGGAACTCCATGCGCGCACCCAGCTCGCCGTGCCG
Source organism: Planctomycetota bacterium (assembly GCA_016872755.1). Classification (GTDB taxonomy): domain Bacteria; phylum Planctomycetota; class UBA1135; order UBA1135; genus GW928-bin9. The sequence goes on along the minus strand of VGZE01000010.1, from coordinate 16,097 downwards.
CTGCAGGATCCGTTCGAGCGCCTCGCCCTCCGCGCCGCCCATCTCGTGCTCGAGCTCGGCGAGCTGCCGGGCGACGTCCTGGGCTTCCTGCATGCCGGATTGGACGTACTGCAGCACGGTTCGGCCGGCCGGGAACTCGGGGCGCTGGCTGACGTAGCCGAGGCGCACGCCGCGCTGCACGTCGATCTTCCCGCCGTCGGGCTGCTCCTCGCCTTCGATCAGCCGGAGCAGCGTCGTCTTGCCCTCGCCATTGCGGCCGACGAGGCCGATCTTCTCGCCGGCCTCGATGCGCAGATCGACACCGTTCAAGACGTCGCGCGCGCCGAAGTGGCGGCGCAGTCCGGTGGCGAGGACGAGGCTCATGCGAAGCCGCGTAGCGTAGCAGCGATCGCGCCGCACGCGTTGTTGCGTACCGCCGGTACCGTGCCCGACGCTATCCTCTCCACCGCCACATGCCCGCTCCCCCGACGGACGCCCGCACCGGGCTCGCGACCGCGATCAGCGTTGCCGCATGCGGCGACGACGGTTTCGTGTTGCGTGTGCGTCCCGACGCCCCGTATCCGCCGATCCGCGCCAGCCGCTTCTTCATGCTGCGCCGCGAGGACGGTTCGATGCCGCTCGTGCCGCGGCCGTTCTCCATTTATCGCCAGCTCGGCGCGGAGCTCGAGTTCCTGGTCAAGCAGATGGGCGTCGGCACCCGCGCGCTAGGCGCGCTGCGGCCGGGCGATCGCCTGCGCGTGACCGGCCCGCTCGGGAACGGCTGGCCGGCCCTCGAGCCGCGGCCCGACGAGCCGTGGGTGATGCTCGCCGGCGGCATCGGCTCGGCGCCGTTCTACATGGGCATCGAGCAGGCGCTCTCCGGCATGGACGGTCGGCCCGCGTGCCGGCCGCAGGACCTCGCGCTGCTGTACGGGGCCGCGCGCAAGGGCCTCCTGTACGACATCGCCGCGTTCCGTCAGCTCGGTGTGCGCACCTTTACCGCGACCGATGACGGCTCCGACGGACATCGCGGCAACGTCCTCGGCTTGCTCGAGGCGCTGCAGCAGCGCGGCGAATTGCCGCGGCGCGTGCGTCTGCTCGCCTGCGGCCCCGAGCGCATGCTCGAGGCCGTCGAGCGCCATGCGATGGCCAACGGCCTGGAATGTTGGCTGTCGTTGGAGAGCCTGATGGGCTGCGGTGTCGGCATCTGCAACGGATGCCCGGTGCCGACGCGCAAGGATGGACCGCTCGGCGCCTGGAGCAATGCGAAGTGCTGCGTCGAGGGCCCCGTGTTCTCCTGTCGAGAGGTTGAGTTGGCCCATGGACGCGGCTCATGAGCAACTCATGAGCGCGCTCGTCCTCACTTCGGGGCGCCGCGCACGGGCGAGCACGCCTCTACTGGGCGCGCGCCTGCGCCAGCTCGGCTGCCAGGCGCTGTTCGAGGAACCCGCGCTGGCGCGCGTCCAATCGGTGCTGGGCCGGGACCAGCGCGAGTGCGCGTTCGTAGTACGGGACGGCTTCCGAACCGCGACGCTGCGCAAGCAGCAGCGCCGCCAGCTCGAGCAGCGGATCGAAGGCCTCGGGCGAACGTTCGACGAGCCAGCGGAATTCCGCGATCGCGCCGTCGATGTCGCCTGACAGCTTCATCAGCACACCGCGCAGGTAGCGCGCCGGCTCGAGCTGCGCGTCCAGGGAGAGCGCGCGCTCCACCCAGGTGCGCGCCAGCGCGCGCTCCTCGCGCGCGTTGTCGGCCAGTGCCAGTGAGAAATAGAAGCCCGCGCCCGCCACGAGCTCGCCGGCGAACAGTTCGCGCAGCGCCTCCAACTGCGGCCCGCCCTTGCTGACCTCGTAGGCGCGCTGCAGGAACGGCAGCGCCGCTTCGCTCGCTCCGGTCTGGAGCAGCAGTGCGCCGAGGTTGTAGTGGTACTCGAAGTTGGTCGTATCGAGATCGCAAGCACGCCTGAACGCCTCGATCGCCGCGGCGTACTCCTGCGCGGTGTACAAGACCTGTCCGCGCGTGTGTTGAGCGAACGCGTTGCGTGGATCGAGTCGCAGCGCCTCGTCCAGCAGGCCCAGCGCGCGCGATGTGTCGCCGCGAGCGCGCGCCACCGCCGCCAGGATCACGAGCGGCTCGCCCGAGCGCGGGTGGTCGATTCTCGCGCTTTCCGCCTCGGCTTCGGCCTGCTCCAGCCAACCGCCCTGGAACAGTGCGCGCGCGATCCAGATGCGATCCTCGAGATTGCGTGGTCGCAGCGCGAGCGACTCCTCGAATGCCCGCCGCGCCGCGTCCCACTGATTCCGTTGCATCGAGATCACACCGAGATTGCGATGCGCTTCGGCCGAACGCGGGTTGAGCGCGATCGCCTTTCGCAGCAGACGCTCGGCTTCGCCCAGGTCGCCGCTCTGCGTCTCGACCGAGGCCAGCGCGATCAGAGGCAGTTCGCTGTCGGGCCGCATCGCTGCGACGTTCTCGAACAACCGGCGCGGCGTCTCCCAATCGCGATAGTCGTCGATTTCGGCTTCGTAGAGCAGGCAGTAGCCGACGCCCAGGTTCGACTGCAGCACGTCGGCGCGCGTCGCGAAGACCGCGGGGTCGCCGCGCAGCGCGCGCTCGCACTGCGTTTGCGCGCGCTCGAACGCGCTCAGCGCCGCCGCGAGCTCGGCCGGATCGCGATTCGCGCGGTAGGCGTCCAAGTGCACGCGTCCCAGGCCCCACCACGGGTATGGAGAGTCCGGCGTCTCGATCGTGGCGCGTCGGAAGAGCGCGAGTTCGTCGGCCCAAACCGGGATGCGCCGCCAGGTCAGCGCGGCCGAAGCGAGCATGAGTACGGTGAGCAGGACGATGGCAATCTCGCGCCGGCGCGGCGCGAGCAACGCGAGCAGGCCGGCCAGGCCGAGCACCGGCAGGTACAGGAAACGGTCGGACAGCAGGAACTGGCCGAGCGACTCGATGCGCAGCAGGTTCGGCAGCAGCCCGAAAGGCAGGAAGAGCAGCCACGCCAGCGGTTTCCATGCGCGCCTGAGCGCGGCGCCGGCAGCGGCGACGAACCACGCAATCGTCGCTCCGAGCGCGATCCACGTGTCTGTCGCGCCCCAATCGATGCCGGGCGAGTGCATTCGGAACAACGCCGAGCGCAGCGGCCAGGCGATCAGGCCCAGCGCGCCTCCGAACACCTCGACGCGCAGCCACGCCATCCGCGACGGCGAGTAGCCGAAGTAGGTCGTCGAGCGATCCATGCCCGCCGCCCACGAATCGAAGACCGCGACGCGCGCGAGCCAGTACAGCGCGAAGACCGCGAAGTACGGGATCCACGCCCGCTTCCAGTGCGCGAGTCGCGCGCGCAGGCCGCCGTTCTCGCCGCGCGCGAGGTCGAGTGCCAGCGCGCAGGGCACGAGCATGGCCGCCTGCTCCTTGCCGAGCAGCCCGAGCGCGAGACACAACGCAGCCGAGAACGGGACACCGCGGGCGCCGTCCTCGACCCAAGTGCGGTGCCGATACAGCCCGTACAGCACGAGGCTTCCGAAGAGCGGGTCGTTGAGCGCCGAGATCCAGGCCACGCTCTCGACGTGCAGCGGATGCAACGCCCACAGCGCAGCTCCCAGCCACGCGATCCAGCGATCGGCCGTGATCCGCTCGAGCAGCAGCAGCGCGGCGCACGCGGCAAGCGCATGCAACCCGATCTGCACGGCGTGGAAGGCCCACGGCGCGCCGTCGCCGAGCGCGTGCGCAACCATCATCACGAACGCGGTCAGCGGTCTCCAATAGCCGATTCGCGAGGCGGATTCGGCGTCCAGGAAGTCCCAGTAGGCTCCCGAGAAGGCCTGCGGCAGATTCGCGAAGCTCGTGATGACGGGGTTGCGTTCGACCAGCAACCGGTCGTCGTACACGAAGCCCCCGCTCAGCGCCCGCGCGAAGCAGGCGGCCACCAGCAGCGCCAGCAGCAGCGCCAGCAGCAACGTGGCGAGACCGCTGCGCGCCCGAGGGGCGAATGGCGAGGCGGAATCGTCCCTCATGCGTCCCGTCTAGTCATGGGGCCGTGATCGGAAACGTGTTGGTGTCGCATCCGGAGCGGGTAGCCTAAGCAGGAGGCCTTGCGCCTGCGCACTCCAATGCTCGCTTTCCTTCGCACACTCGTCATCGCGTCGCTTCCGCTGTCCCTGCACGTTTTCGTGCCGCGGCAGCTGATCGAAGAGCCCGCCTCGGCACCGGCGCGCAACGCACCGGCCGCGCACGCGTGGCTCGCGAGTCCGGTCGTGATCGGCGCGAGCATCTCCGACGGATTCGGCCTGCGGGCCGAGGTCGGATCGCGCGTCCGGCTCTCCGACTACCTGAACGCGGCGATCGCGGCGCCCCACGCGGAAGTCGAGTGCTTCGGTTCGGCCTTCTTGTTCCAGGATCCGCTCGCGCGCGGCGAGCGGCAGGTGCTGTCCGCGCTCGAGCGCGCGCCGACGCTGCTGGTCGCGCTCGACTTCCCGTTCTGGTTCGCCTACGGCACGCTGGCCCGCGAAGAGGACCGCCCGCGCCTGCTCGAGGCCGGGCTCGCGCTGTTGGCGCGGTACGACGGCCCGACCTTGCTGTGCGATCTGCCCGACATGAGCCCGGCCCTGCACGGTGCCAAGGTGCTCGGCATGCGCATGATCGTCGAGTCGCAAGTTCCCGCGCCTGAGATGCTGAAGCGCCTGAACGCGCAGCTCGCGGCCTGGGCGGCAGAACGCCCGAACGTGACGCTCGTGCCGATGGCGGCCTTGCTCGACGATCTGCGCGCCGACCGACCGGTCGTCGTGCGCGGCGCCGAGTACCGCAAGGCCGACCTCGCGCGGCTGTTCCAGCCGGACCTGTTGCACGCATCGAGCGAGGGCACGGCCCTGCTCGTCGCGCTCGCGCTCGAATGTCTCGCGGCGCGGCACCCGGAACTCGGGCCAGGGCTGGTCTCTGCGACGCCCCAGCAGCTCTCGCGCGCCGTGATCGAGACCAAGGCGGTGGAGCGGGCGCGACGCGCCGGGCCCGCGGAATCCAAGCCGGCCGGAACCCCCGCGGGCGTCAAGTAGGGGCCTGGAAACGCAGCGAGGGACGGCTCGCGCCGTCCCTCGCCTCATGGCTCGTGCCGAGTGCCGGACTATGGGCAGATCGCGACGTTCAGGCGGTTCGTCCCGATGTAGGCCGTGCTGGACTGCGGGGCCACGGCCTGCACGTAGATCGTCGTCCCCGGCAGCGGAGGCATCGTCGCCGTGAAGGAGCCGGCCCCATTCACCAAAGTGAATGGAGCGAGCGACACGGCCGTCGTGTAGTCGACCAGCAGCGTGAATTGGAGCACGAACTGATTCGTCGGCGTGAACCCGATGATGCGACGGGCCACTCCCGTGATCACGAGCCCCGACGACGAGAACGTCATCGTCGCTCCCTGAGTCGGCGTGGAAGCCGTCGAGAGGACGCCGGTGTTGCCCGGCAGCCCGCTCAGGCTCGTGACACCACAGCCGGGCGGCGCCGCGCCGATGTCGATCGGCCAGGCGTTCGACAGGTTCGCATTGCCGGTGCCGTTGTTGCGCACGAGCACGTCGCCGTCGCCCGCGCTGGCGGGGGCAGTGACCGAGATCGTGCCGCCGCTGGAAGTCACGCCGGTCAGCTTGATCGGATCGCCGTTACCGCCCGTGCCGGTCTTCGTGAACCACACCTCGTTGCCCGTCGCGGAGAAGTTCGTGCCGCTGATCGTGACCGCTGTTCCGTTCACGCTGACATTGGTGATGCGCGGCTTGGTGGCCGACTTCACGCCGTAGATCGCTTGGATACCCGCGATGTCGTCCGCCGCGATCGAGCGCGCCGCGATGCCGTTGCCGCTGATCGACGGGAACATGGTCGAACCGCCCACGTTGCTGTGCCCGAGCCCGAGCGCGTGCCCGTACTCGTGGCACATCACGCCCTGCAGGTCGATACCAGTGATCGTTGTCCCCGGGCCGTCGTCCCAGTTCCACGCGTTGTCGTAGAACTTGATCGTCCAGCCGTCGGAGATCGGCGTCAGGGTATAGGCGAGCACGCCCGAGCTATCGCCCGCGATCGCGGACACGATGTTGTCGTTGTTGCCGCCGCCCGAGGTCGTGTTGCCCTGCCAGGAGGGGTCGAAATTCGCGCTGCCCGAACCGAGACCGCCGTTCTGGTGTGGATCGCCGTTCCCGTTGCCGTGGAGCTCGCTGCCCCACTCCAGTGCGCCTTTCCAGATCGCCATCTCGCAGCCGGTGTAGCCAGGGAAGTTCGCGTCGGGCGTCGTGTTGTTGTTGGCCGTCGAGTCAGTGAAGTTGTCGAAGACGCGCACGTCGCGCTGGCTCAAGCCCAGCGAGCCGCCGATCAGCGAGTAGCCGACCGATCGAGGCGCCGACAGCATCCAGAACGCGCCGCCGATCGCGGCAACGGGGAGCAGGAAGGAAGTGAGTCGCATGTTCAGGGGCTCCTTACTTCTTCTCCGTGACGAGCGAGCGCACGGCCGTCTCGAGGTCGGCCAGCGCGAGGTTCTTGGCGACCGCGTAGCCGTCACCGCGGCCGAGCACCATGCGGCCCTTGGGGCTGTCGGTGGTGCGGTAGATGCCGCCGTGCGACGCGTACAGCGCGTTGCCGCGGACCTGGCCGCCCATGTTGTTCGACCACTTGTAGAAGGCGACGACGCGATTGCCGATCTTGATGTCGTCGGCGGAGGGCGCCTCGGAGTTGTGAACGCCTTCCTTGTCGTTGATGAAGCCGCCGGGGAAGGTCACGTCGACGCTGAGGCTGGCGCCGTTGCGCAGCGACGTGCCTTCGAGCGTGAGGATCGTGTAGTACAGATCGGGGCCGTCGACGGGGTCGTCGACGCGGATCACGCGCTTGGCGACGATCTCGGCGTAGACCGAGTTGTCGGTCTTCGCGACCATCGACGGCAGGTCCAGCCGCTCGATCTGTCCGATCGAAAGGGCGCCTGCGGCGCACAGCAGTCCCGCGGGGAGCAACAGACGAGTCAGTAGGCTCATTGCAACAGAATCCTTGGGGGGGGCTTGGGTCCGATCCAAGCGCTGGCCGGGCTGGCGAATGGAGCGGACGGGGTTACCGATGCTAACCCGCAAGCGGAGCTTCGAGGGTCGAAACCCCCGATTCCGCGCGGGAGCCCGAGCACGCCGCTCGGTCGGCTCGCTGAACGCTGCCGCTCAGGGGCAGATCGTGACGTCGAGTCGGTTGGTGCCGATGATCTTGAGGTTTGGCTGGATCGCGGTTCCCTGCACGAAGATCGTCGTGCCGGGAAGCAACGGCAGCGTCTCGGTGAAGGTTCCCGCGCCGCCGCTGAGCGCGAACGGCATCAGCGACACAGCCACCGTGTAGTCGACGAGCATCGTGAAGCCGAGCACCGATTGCTGCGTGGGGACGAGTCCGATGATCCGCCGCCCGAAGCCGGTGATGTTCAGGCCGCTGACCTGGAAGGTCATGCTCGTGCCCTGGATCGGAACGCTCGACGTGGTCAGGTTGCCGCTGTTGCCGGTCAAGTTGCCGCCCATGCTGATCACGCCGCAACCGAAACCGCTGCCGAGGTCGATCGGCCAGGCGTTCGAGAGGTTGGCGTGCGACGTGCCGCTGTTGCGTACGAGCACGTCGCCGTCGCTTGCGAGCGAGGGCACGGTGACGGAGATCGAAACGCCATTGGACCCGACGCCCGTCACCTTGATCGGGGTCCCAACGCCGCCCGTGCCGCCCTTGGTGAACCACACCTCGTTGCCGGTCGCCGAGAAGTTCTGACCGCTGATCGTGAGGTTGGAGCCCGCCACCGCGATACCGGTGATGCGCGGCTTGCCGGGCGACTTCACGCCGTAGATCGCCTGGACACCGGCGATGTCGTCGGACGAGATCGAGCGTTGCGGAATCCCGTTTCCGCTCACCGACGGGTACATCGTCGCGCTGCCGTCGGAGCTGTGCCCCAGTCCGAGTGCGTGGCCGTACTCGTGGCACATGACTCCCTGCAAGTCGAAGCCGCTGACCGAAGTGCCGGGGCCGTCGTCCCAATTCCACGCGTCCTCGAAGAAGCGAATCGACCAGCCGACCTCGATGGGAGTGGTGCAGTAGGCGAGGACTCCAGAGAAGTCGCCGGCAATCGCGGCGACGATGTTGTCCTTTGCTCCGCCCGGAGTCGGTCCATTGCCTTGCCAGGACGGATCGAAATTCGCCCCTCCCGAACCCAGGCCTCCGTTCTGGTGCGGATCCCCGTTGCCGGTTCCGTGCAGCTCGCTGCCCCATTCGACGGCGCCCTTCCAGCAGGCCATCTCGACTCCGGTGTAGCCCGGGAAGTTCGGGTCCGGGGTCGTGTTGTTGTTGGCCGTGGTATCGGCGAAGTTGTCGAAAACGCGCAAGTCGCGCTGGCTCAGTCCTAGCGAGCCGCCCAGCAGGGAATAGGCGTTGGCGGAGGGGATCGTCAGGAACCAGGCTGCTGCCGCGAGTGCGGCAGCCGGAAGGAGAACGGAGATGCAGCGCATGAGTGCGTGATCGGTGGCGGGCGCGAGCCGAGACCGATCGGCGCGGGCACCGGGGGAGGGGGACCTCGATCCTAATCTGCGGTCCGAATTTCGTCGCACGGTACGTGCCGAAAAGCGCGAGTGCGGGAGCGGCGCCTGTCGCCGCTCCCGCACTCGTGGAGTCACCAGCGGCCGAGGGGCCGTGGCGAACGCGTACTCGATGCGCTCTAGAACAGCACGAACACGCTCTGCGCGGGATCGCTGTCCTCGACCAGGTTGGTGCCTGTCTCGTCGGGGAAGGCCAGCGCCTCGGCGTAGATGATGGTGCCCGGGGGCAGGCCGGTGACGGGCGCGCTGTACTGCGCCCAGCCCTTGGCGGGGATCGCGAGGATCTTGATCACCGTCAGGTCCGACAAGCCCGCGCCGATCTCGATGTCGATCAGGCCCGGAATCGTCGACGGGAGGAACGAGGTCGAAGCAACGATGTAGCAGAAGTCGCCGACCTCGGAGCCGGCCGTGAACGTCACTGTCGAGCCGTTGAGGAAGACGAACGGTGTCGACGGATTCATGTCGAGGACCGGGGGATGGCACTCGCTGACCGAGACCAGGCCCGTATCGGAGCCCGCGCCCGAGGAAACTCCGATCACGATGTCGCCGAGCGTGTTCTGCAGCGGCCAGGAGTTGATCGTGATCGTCGTGTCGCCCGAGACCGTGTAGTCGCCTCCCAACAACGGGGTGCCGCCGATGGTCACGCTCGTGACGCCGGTGAAGCCGGTGCCCGAGAGTACCACGGCCTGCGGATCAGGCAGCACCGCGTCGAGCGCGGACGGCGTGATCGAGATGATGTTCGGCCCGGAGGCTGCCGGCGTGGCCGGGTCGACGGGCCAGGCGTTCGAGAGGAACGCGCCGGTGGAACCCGCGCTCGACTTGACGAGCACGTCGCCCTTGCCGGCGGTGCTCGGGGCCGTGACGGTGATCTTGGTGCCACTCAGGGTCGAGGCCACTCCAGTGACCTTGATCGGCGTGCCCGATCCGCCCTGCGCCTTCTGCGTGAACCAGACTTCGTTGCCCGTCGCCGCGAAGTTGGTGCCGTTGATGGTCACGACTCCGACGGAGGCGGTGACCGAAGTGATGCGCGGCTTGGTGGCCGACTTCACGGCGTAGATCGCCTGAACGCCGGAAATGTCGTCCGTGGCAATCGAGCGTTGGCCGGACCCTGTGCCGGAGATCGACGGGAACATCGTCGCGCCACCGGTCGCGCTGTGGCCGAGCCCCAGCGCGTGCCCATACTCGTGACAGGCCACGCCTTGGTGGTCGATCTGCGAGCCGGTCGCGGCGCCCGGGCCGTCCTGCCAGGTCCAGCCCGAGTAGAAGCGGATACGCCAGCCGTCGGAGATCGGCGTCTCGCAAAACGCGAGCGTGCCGCCGCTCGAGCCGGACAGCTCCGACATGATGTTGTCGTTGGTGCCGCCGACGCCGGTGGCGTTGCCCTGCCAGCTCGGGTCGAAATTCGCGCCGCCGGAGCCGAGGCCGCCGTTCTGGGTCGGGTCGCCGTTGCCGTTGCCGTGGAGCTCGCTGCCCCACTCGAGCACGGACTTCCAGCTCGACAGCTCCACACCCAGGTAACCCGGGAAGTTCACGTCGGCGGTCACGTTGTCGTTGGCCGTCGAGTCAGTGAAGTTGTCGAAGACGCGCACGTCGCGCTGGCTCAGGCTCAGCGAGCCGCCGATCAGCGTGTAGCCGACCGATCGAGGCGCCGACAACATCCAGAACGCGCCGCCGATCGCGGCGACGGGGAGCAGGAAGGAAGTGAGTCGCATGTTCAGGGGCTCCTTACTTCTTCTCCGTGACGAGCGAGCGCACGGCCGTCTCGAGATCGGCCAGCGCGAGGTTCTTGGCGACCGCGTAGCCGTCGCCGCGGCCGAGCACCATGCGGCCCTTGGGGCTGTCGGTGGTGCGGTAGATGCCGCCGTGCGACGCGTACAGCGCGTTGCCGCGTACCTGGCCGCCCATGTTGTTCGACCACTTGTAGAAGGCGACGACGCGATTGCCGACCTTGATGTCGTCGGCGGAGGGCGCCTCGGAGTTGTGAACGCCTTCCTTGTCGTTGATGAAGCCGCCGGGGAAGGTCACATCGACGCTGAGGCTGGCGCCGTTGCGCAGCGACGTGCCTTCGAGCGTGAGGATCGTGTAGAAGAGCTCGGGACCGTCGACCGGGTCGTCGACGCGGATCACGCGCTTGGCGACGATCTCGGCGTAGACCGAGTTATCGGTCTTCGCGACCATCGACGGCAGGTCCAGCCGCTCGATCTGCGCCGTGAAGGAATTGGAGAACAGGCCTGCGATGCCGAGCGCAAGCGCGCCTGCGTAGAGGGCGATCCGATGGGGGGGTTTCATGAGGATGAATTGAGACGAGCGCCGTGCCGAACAGGTTCCAGCAGGCGCGCTAGCAGGGGGATTCGCTCGCGCAGGCGAGCAAAGGGGGACGAGTCGATGTCCTTGGGGTTTCATGGGCTCCCGTGGCGGAATGTCACCACTGAACCCTATCGAAACATATAACAGGCCCGCTGCTTCCTGGGTCCGTGGAAAGGCTGTCGCGCGCGAATTCGAGGCCGTAGCCGTCCGGCAATCGCTTCACCTGCAAGCCCAACGAAATCGTATTTCAGAAATAAAATATCGTCGTGGCGGCGTTGCTCGCCGCCAAGGGCAGGGCCGAACCAACCGGGAGCACGGCGGCCTGCAGGTGGATCGGGGTCCCGAAGGGCAGGCCGGAGAACTGGAACGAGAAGGTGACGCTGCCCGCGGCATCAATGCTCCACATGTTCAGCAGGAACAGCGACTGGCCACCCGCTCCGATCGCGAGGTCGACGATACCAGCGAGCGAAGTGGGTTCCGCGCTCGAGCTGGCGCATAGCCAGACCAGGCTGCCCGGTTCCGCGCCGACGAAAGCGTGCAGCTGTTTCGCCGAGGAGCTGATCGGGCTCGAGAGGGCCAGAGCGGGCAGCGTCGGGGGCAGCACCGATACCTGCAACGGCGCGCTGGTGCCGAGCGGGTTGGTCACCTCGACCGCCCGCATCCCAGGCGCCATTGGATTGCTGAGTTGGATCGTGAGCGTGCTGTCACCCGCTGTCGACCACGCGCCGGCGGCAAGCGCGACACCATCGATCGCGACCGCCGTCGCGCTGGCGAAGCCGCTGCCCGACAGCACGATCGACTGCGGGTTCGCCGCCACGGTCCACAGGTTGACCGGAACGACGCCCGCGATTGCGATCGGGCCGCCGCTCGTGCCCGGGTGGTCGGTGTCGAAGGGCCACGCGTTCGAAAGGCACGCGTGCGCGGAGCCGGGCCGCCTGACCAGCACGTCGCCGGGGCCCGCGGCGACCGGCAGCGTCAGCGTGATGCGCGTGCCGCCGTGAGTCGAAGCGAGCGCCGGCACGACGACCGGAGTTCCATCGCCGCCCGAGCGGCGCGTGAACCACACTTCGTTGCCGCCGGCGGCGAAATTCAAGCCGTGTAGCACGACCTGCGTGCCGCTGAGCTCGCTGCCGAGCACGCGCGGCTTGGTTGCCACTTTCGTGCCGTAGATCGCCGCGATACCCGCGACATCGTCGCTCTCGATCGAGCGCAGTCCGAGCAGGGAGCCGGTCGCATTGGCCAGCATCGTCGAGCCGGCTGCGCTCGAATGGCCCAGCCCGAGCGCGTGACCGTGCTCGTGGGTCGCGACGCCTTGCAGGTCGATCTCGCCGGGCGCGAGCGCGAGGCCCGGTCCGCCGTGCCATTGCCAGCCCTGGTAGTAGCGGATGCGCCAGCCGTCCGAGGTCGGCGTCTCGCAGAACGCGTAGACGCCGGGCGCGCTTCCCGAAAGTGGCGCGTGCACGTTGTCGTTGGGTCCGCCGGGGCCGCTCGCCAGGCCCTGCCAACTCGGATCGTAGTTCGCCGCGCCCGAGCCCAGCCCGTTGAGCTGCGACGGGTCGCCGCCGCCACCGCCATGGCGCTCGCTGCCCCACTCGACGGCGGCCTTCCAGATCGCCAAGGGGGCGCCGAGCGCGCCCGGGAAGTTCGAGTCGGGACTCTTGTTCGTGTTCGCACCGCTCGCGCTGAATACGTCGTGCACGCGCAGGTCGCGCTGCTCGAGATCGAGTGCGTCCCCGGTGGCCGTCCAGCCCGCCGCGCGCGGCGCGCGCGCGAGCGCGAAGCCCGCGACCAGCCCCAGCAGGGCGGGCGCGGCGCTCAACGAATTCCACTTACAACCGAGCGGTACCACCGATTCCGTGGATCGGCTGTGACCGGGCGGCAAACTGAAGGCGAAGGCGCGCGCCGCTCAGTGCGAATCTTCTTCGGCGTGAGCGGCGTGCTCCTCCGGCGTTTCCGTCGCGTGCGAGGCGGCTGGCGCGTACCCGCGCTCCGGCGGCGGGTAGGGGCCCGGCCCCAGGAACGGCTCGAGCGCGGAGTCGTCCGGATCGCGCAGCAGCGCATCGCGCACGAGCTGCTTCCCCTGCGGATCGCCGAGGCGCACGAGCGCGACTCCCAAGAGCCTGAGCACGTCGGGCCGCGCCGGCTGGAGCGCGTCCGCCGCGCGCAGCCAGTCTGCCTCGCGCGCATGGTCGCCGGACATTCGCGCGGCCGCCGCGGCCTCGAGCCGCAGGGTCACGTCGTGCGGAGCGGCGGCCGCCATCGTTTCGAGCAGCGCCAACGCTTCGGCCGGCATGTCGAACTCGAAGTACGCCAGCGCGACGGCTCGCTCGAGCTCGGGCCATGGCGCGTGCGCTTTCGCGAGCGGCTCGAGGTGCTTCAGCACCAGGTCGGGCAGTCGCTTTCCGGCGAGCACGTCCGCCATGGCGGACCACAGCTCGCGCTCCGCGCTGCTGATGCCGTCGGTGGCCGCCTCCGTCAGCGCATCGAGCACCGCCGGCTCGAGCTCGAGCTGCTGCTCGTCGGTCTCCCACGGCGAGCTTTCCGCCTGCGGCCCGTACAGACCGACCAGCGCGCGCAGGAACGGATGCTGCTGTGCATCGTTCGAGCGCAGCATCTCTCCCGCCAGGTGCGCGCGCATGCGATTGGGTTGGTGGCGCTGGATGCCGTTCGCGCGCGCCCAATTCGTGCGCGTGCCGCCGCGCGTCGAGCCGTCCAGCCACGCGTCCTGCTGCGCCGCCGCGCGCGCCGGCAACGGCGCGCCGAGCCAGGTCGCGACCGACCATTCCTCCGGGCCGCCGAACGAGAACTGCAGCGGACTGCCGAGCGCCAACGGGACGACGTCCGCGCCTGCGTCGCGCCACAGCGCGATCGCGACGGGGCCCCCGGGGTCGGGGACCGCACGTGGCGCTGGCGCCGCGCCAAGCCGCGCGCGGCCGGCGGCCAGCGACGAGAGCGCGACTCCGAAGGCCGGCATCACGAGCGCGAGATCGGGCGCGAACTCGGACTCGCGCGCTCCGCTCAGCGCCTGACCTGCGTCGCGCAATGCGAGCCAACGCTGCGGCGAGCGTTCGAAGCCGCCCTGCAGCGCCGCGGAGACCTCCCGCGCGGGCTCGCCGAGCGGCGAGGTCCAGCGCCAGTCCGCCAAACCCAGTGCGTCGAGCTCGTGCTCGCGCGCCGGCGTCAATTGGCCGACGAACAGCACGCGCGCTTCGCGCGCCGGTCGGCCCAGGCTCGCGACCGAATCGACCAGTCGATTGCGATCGGCGCGCTCCTCGGCACCGTTGGGCGTCAGCCTGACGCGATCGAGAAACGCGGCCGGCGTGCCGTCGGTCAGCGGCTCGACGGTCAGCACTCCCTGCGGCAGGTCCATCACGAGCGACGGGTACGACTGCGCGCGCTGCCATGGGGAGAGGATCAGCACGGCGCGCTGCTCGCGCAGCCACGGCCATGCGGCGCTTCCGGCGGCCAGCGCCAGCACCGCCCAACCCAGCGCCCGGCGCCGGCGCACGAGTTCGATCGCGACCAGCAACGCGCCGAGCGCGCCGACTGCGCAGCCGACCGCGATCCAGCGCGCGCCGCCGGGGGCCGCGCGTGCCGCGATCGGATCGAGAGCGTGCACGTCGCTCGCATGGAGCCACGGCACGGCGAACGCGCCGAGCAGCGCGCCGACGGCCAGCGCGGCCCCGCTGGTGCGGTCGCGAGCACCGCATGCCGCCGCTCCCAACGCGAAGGCCGGCGCGACGAAGACCGAAGCTCCCAGCGCGGCATGCGCGTGCCACGTGCCGATCGCGCTGAACTTCAGGCCGTAGCGATCCAGGAATGCCGCGAGCAGCGCGGGATCCTCGAAGTGCCGCAGGTACTCGTAGCCGACCAGCGCGAGCGCCGCCGCTCCGCAGGCTCCCAGCGCGAGGCCGCCGCTGCCGCGTGCCTCGCGCGTGGGCCCGCTCGGCGCGTCCGCGCGGCCGCACAGCCACGGTCCGAAGGCCAGCGCGCCGAGCGCGACGAGCAGCAGCACGACGCAGCCTTGCAGCCCATCGTCGGCCGGAGTTCCCAGGCCGATCGAGCGGGCGTGTCGCGCGAGCACTTCGAGCGCGATCGTCGCGCCCGCGGCGAGCAACGCCAACGCGACCGGGAGCAGCGCCGAGCCGTGCTCTTCGCGCGCCGGCGACGGCTCCTCTGCGCGCGACAACCACAGTGCCAACCCGAACAGCGGGAACCCCGAGAGCGCGAATCCCAGCGACGTGCTCGGCCACCACCACGCTTGCAGGAACAATGCGTGCGCCGCGTAGCCGAGCCCGACGCAGAGCAATACCAGCCAGCGCCGCGCGCCGCCGAGCAGCGGGGCGACGATCCAGCAGGCGGCCGCGAGTCCGATCCCGCGCAGCAGCGCCGAGCGCAGCGGATCGACCGCCACGGCGCCCAGCACGTCGCCGCCCAGCGGCTGGCGCAGCAGCGAGAGCAGCAGGCCGGCGACGAATGCGGCGAGCAGGGATTTCGGGACGGACATCGGCGGCTCCACAACTTAGCTACTTTGATCGGCGTGTCCCAAGCTCCTGATGCGTCGGCGGCCCTGGTGCGCGACCTGTGCGCGTGGTTCGACCGCGCGCAGCGCGACCTGCCCTGGCGCCGCACGCGCGATCCGTACGCGATCTGGATCAGCGAGGCGATGCTGCAACAGACGCGCGTCGAGACCGTGATTCCGTACTGGCGGCGCTTCCTCGAGCGCTTCCCCGACCTGCGCGCGCTGGCCGCGGCTCCCGAGGATTCCGTCGTCGCCGCCTGGTCGGGCCTGGGGTACTACCGTCGCGCGCGCGCGCTGCGCGAGGCCGCGCGGGCGCTGGTCGAGCGGCATGCCGGCGGATTCCCGCGCACGCGCGACGCGTGGCTCGCGCTGCCCGGCGTCGGACCCTACACGGCCGGCGCGGTGCTCTCGATCGCGTTCGACGAACCCGAACCGCTGGTCGATGGCAACGTGCTGCGCGTGTTCGCGCGCCTGTTCGCGATCGCGGAGCCGATCGACCGACCGGCGACGGTCAAGCGGATCTGGGCGCGCGCCGCCGAGCTGGTCCCGCGCCGGCCGCGCGGCGCGACGCGACCCCGCAATTGGAATCAGGCGCTGATGGAACTCGGCGCGACCGTGTGTCTGCCGCGCGAGCCCAACTGCGGAGAGTGCCCGGTGCGCGCGCACTGCGCGGCCCGCGCCGCGGGCCGCACGGCCGAGCTCCCGATCGTCGCGCGCCGCG
>VGZE01000009.1 GCA_016872755.1 Planctomycetota bacterium | reverse complement strand
CATCGGCGAGCAGCCGGCACCCCGCGGCGAGGCGCGCGCGCTGCCGTTGTCCGCGGCGAGCCTGGACTCGGTGCGCGACGCGCTCGCGGCGGTCGTTTCCGAATCCGGCGGCACCGGGTATCGCGCGCTGAATCGCGCCGAGGTCGGCTACACGGTCGCCGCCAAGACCGGCAGCGCCGACCTGCAGGATCGTCCCAAGGAGGGCGACCCGAAGGTGCTGAAGCACGGCTGGGTCGCCGGCTGGCTGCCGGTCGATCAGCCGCGCGTCGTGTTCGTCGTGTTCTGCGCGGAGACGCGCGTGTCATCGAGCCACTCGGCGGTGTGGGTGGCGCGCCAGCTGCTGCGCGATCCAGCGATCGTGCGTTGGATCGACGCGCAGATCGCCGCGCCGGCGAAGGCGGTTGAAAGATGAGCCGTTCCCCGGGCTACGAGACGCGCCGCCGCGGACTGGCGCGCCTTTTCTCGACCGACATCGAGTGGTCGCGCTTCGACTGGCACCTGCTGACGCTGGCCTTGTTGCTGTGCGGCGCCGGACTGTTGTCGCTGCACGCGATGGCCGAGGCCGATGCGCGTTTCGATCGCGCCGGCGGACCGGACTTCGAAGGGCAGCTGCAGAAGCTCGCGCTGGCGCTGCCGTGCCTGCTCGCGGGTCTGCACCTGCGCACGGGCTGGTTGCGCCGGCACGCCTGGTGGATCGGCGCGGCGGCGCTGCTGTTGCTGGTGCTCGTGCCGATCATCGGCCAGGAGCGCAATCACGCGCGGCGCTGGATCCCGCTGCCGATCGGATTCGACCTGCAGCCCTCCGAACTCGCCAAGGTCGCGCTGGTCGTCGTGCTGGCGAAGCTGCTGTACCGCTCGCGCCTCGATCGCGCGCGCGACTGGCTGCTGGCCGCGGCGGCCGTGCTCGTTCCGATGGTGCTCGTCGCGCGCCAGCCCGACCTCGGCACCGCGCTGTGCATGGCCCCGATCGCACTGGGCGTGCTGTACCTTGCCGGCGCGAGCGCGCGCCGGCTCGGCCTGTTGTGCGCGTGTTTCGCGCTCTTGGCGCTGTGCGCCGTGCAGTTCGAGTGGGTGCGCGACTACCAGTTGCAGCGCGTGCGCACGTGGCTCGGCACGGTCGAGGCGGCGCCGCTGATCGACGCGCGCAATGGGGCGGCCTTCCACGTCTATCACGCGCGCGTCGCGATCGGGAACGGCGGCTGGTTCGGCACCGGGCTCGGTCGTGGAGTCTCGAACGTGGCCGGCCACCTGCCCGAGCGCGACTGCGATTCGGCTTTCGCCGTGCTCGCCGAGGAGGGGGGCTGGTTCGGCATGGTCGCGCTGATCGGCGGCTATCTGCTCCTGTGCGTCGGCCTGCTGCACGCGGCCAGCGCGCAACGCGAGCGCTTCTCGCGCCTGGTCGTCGGAGGCGTCGGCCTGTACTTCGCCGCGCACCTGTTCATCCACGCCGGCGTGAATCTGGGCTTGGTGCCGCTGACGGGACTCCCGCTGCCGCTGTTCTCGACCGGCGGCTCCTCGCTGCTGGCGAGTTTCACCGCGCTGGGGCTCGCGCTGGGAACCTCGGCTCGGCGCGAGGCGGCGCTCGACGAAGATTCGTTCCGCGACTGAAGCGCCTGCTCGCTCAGGGCATCGACGGTCGCGCAGCGCCGATCGCGCCGGACGGGTAGCCGCTGTCCGAATGCTCGCTGCAGTAGCGCACGAGATCCGCCAGCGTGGTCACGCGCAGCACGGCCTCGAGGTCGTGCGCGAGCCGGCGGTTGAGCTCGTGCAGCGGACATTCGTCGGGCGGGCCCGGGCACTGTGGGCCGAGCATGCAGGCGCGGAGCGCCGTCGGCGGCTCGTGCACGGCGACGATTTCCTGCAGCGTCAGTTGCTCGGGCGCGCGATTCATCCGGAAGCCGCCGAGGCGGCCGCGCCGGCTGAGCAGTACGCCGCGGTCGACGAACGGCTTGAGCAGCTTGGCCAGGTAGTGTTGCGGCAGGCCCAGCTCGCGCGCGATGCGCTCGGTCACGACGAAGTCGGAACTTGCGCGTAGCGCGAGGTAGGTGAGCGCGCGGATCGCGTACTCACTGCTCTGCCGCAACTGTCGCATGAGGATGGCTTGCCCGGGACTCCGGCCGCCAATATATTGACATACGGATCCTGTTACCTCCTAATAGGCCCCAGACGTCCTCGAGCCCTCCCATGCGGACCCCCGAAACCCCCTCTGAAGGGCCTGCCACGCGGCGCAGCCTGCTTTCCCGCCTCTGTGGCTGGTCGATGGGCGGCGCGCTGGTCGCCGCCTATGGTTCGGCCGCGGCGGTCGCCGGCCGGTACCTGTTCCCTGCCCGCCCCGCGGGCAAGCGCTGGATCTACGTCGCCCAGGTGGCGAGCCTCCAGCGCGGTCATGCGCTGCCGTGGCGCACCCCGAGCGGCGAGCGCGTCAGCATCGCTCGCGTCGGCGACGGCCAGTCGACCGACGACTTCATCGCTCTCTCGAGCACCTGTCCGCACCTCGGTTGTCAGGTGCGTTACGAGTCGCAGCACGCGCGCTTCTTCTGCCCGTGTCACAACGGCGTCTTCTCACCCGAGGGCAAGGCTGTCAGCGGGCCGCCGGCCGAGGCCGGCCAGGACCTCGTGCGCTACGCGCTGCGCGTCGACGGGCCGCTGCTGTACATCGGATTGTCCGAGCGCCAGATCGCGTCGGCGGGGCAGGAGGCCTGAGGCGATGTCCACACTCGCACGCTGGTTGGGCGAGCGCGTCCCGCTGGGCCGCTTCGACATCAAGGAACTGACCAACGAGCCGGTTCCAGAGCACCTCAAGCGCTGGTGGTGGTGCCTGGGCGGCACGCCGGCCTACCTGTTCATCGTGCAGATCGCGACGGGGATCCTGCTCGCGTTCTACTACGAGCCCTCGGCGGCGCGCGCCTACGAGTCGGTGCGTTTCGTGACCGAGGAAGCGGCTTACGGCTGGTTCCTGCGCGGCATCCACAAGTGGGGCGCCACGCTGATGATCGCGGCGGTGATCCTGCACCAGATGCGCGTGTACTTCACCGGCGGCTATCGCCGCCCGCGCGAACTGAACTGGATGGTCGGCATGTGCCTGCTCGTCTGCACGCTGACGATCGGCTTCACGGGCTACAGCCTCGTCTACGAGCAGTTGTCGTATTGGGGCGCGACGGTCGGCGCGAACATCGCCGCCAGCGTCCCCGTGGTCGGCCCGTGGATGAAGACGCTGCTGCTGGGCGGCGAGGAATACGGCGCGCAGACCTTGCCGCGCTTCTTCATGTTGCACGCCGCCGTGCTGCCGGCGCTGATGATCTGCCTGCTCGTCGTCCACATCGCGCTGATCCGGCTGCACGGCGTGACCGACCTGCGCTTCCGCGGCGACGAATCCAAGCCGCCCAAGCCGTTCCTCTTCTATCCCGATCACTTCTACACCGAGCTGATGATCGGCCTCGGACTGACCGTGCTCTTGGCCGCGCTGGCCACGATCCTGCCCGCGACGATGGGCCCCAAGGCCGATCCGCTGTCGACGCCCGAGGTGATCAAGCCCGAGTGGTTCTTCTACGTCGCCTTCCGCTGGCTGAAGCTCTTCTCGGGAACCGCGGCCGTGCTCTCGATCGGCTTCGTGCTGTTCGTGATGTTCGTCTGGCCGTTCATCGACGCGGCCATCCGCAAGTACACGCGCTTCGCCGAGGCCTCGGTCTGGATCGGCATTGCGGGCGCGCTCTCGATCATCGGGCTGACGGTCTGGGAGGCCGCGGTCGCTCACTAGCTATCCAGGAACATCCATGTCCCTCGACTTCAAACGCATCGTCATCGCGACGCTCTCGCTGATGTTTCTCGGTTCCCTGCTGTTCGTGCAGTGGATGGAAGTCTCGCGCCGACGCGCCGAGACCGGCGAGGCAGGGGCGCACATCGCGATTCCCGACAGCTCGCGCCAGTGCGTCGACTGCCACATGCAGAACACGATGGGACTGGTCGAGCACTGGAAGGACAGCACGCATGCCGAGAGCGGCGTCGGCTGCGTCGAGTGCCACCAGGCCGAGAAAGGCGACGCCGACGGCTTCGAGCACTACGGCGCGCACATCGCCGTGATCGTCACGCCCAACGACTGCGCGCGCTGTCACCCCGCGGAAGCGCAGGAGTTCATGGCCAGCCACCACGCCAAGGGCGGCAATATCCTGGCCTCGCTCGACAATTTCCTGGCCGAAGTCGTCGAGGGGTCGCGCGCGCCGTTCGATCCGCACGCGCCGACTCCCGGCCTCGCGCCCGGTCAGGGCCTGGTCGGCGGCAAGGTCAACGGCATGGCCAGCGCGATCTCGGGGTGCCAGCAGTGTCACGGCGGCAAGGTCGCGTTCGTCTCGACCGATGGCGGCCACGTCGACGTCGACGACCTCAAGCCCGGCGCGGACGGCAAGCCGACCAGCCAGGAAGCACTGGCTCGCATCCAGCGCGACCCGACCGGCAAACCGCTGCTGCACCCGGCGACCTGGCCGAACTCCGGCATCGGACGCCTCAACCTGGACGGCTCGCGCGGTTCCTGCTCGGCCTGCCACAGCCGCCACGACTTCTCGCCGCGCCGCGCGCGGCAGCCGGAGAACTGCGGCAAGTGCCACCTCGGCCCGGACCACCCGCAGAAGGAGGTCTACGAGGAGTCCAAGCACGGCGTCGCGTACCGCGACCTGATCCACGACATGAATCTCGACTCGGACGAGTGGGTGCTGGGCAAGGACTACAGCGCCGCGCCGACCTGCGCGACCTGCCACATGTCGGCGAACACGCGCAACGGCATGAAGATCACGCACGACCCGGGCACGCGCATCTCGTGGACCAACCGGCCGCCGGTCAGCCTCGTGCTCGACACCGACGTGCACGGCGAAGTGGTCAAGGCCACGGATCCGGCCGAGCGCGCGAAGCTCATCGAGGACACCGCGCAAGCCAAGCGCAATCGCATGCGCCAGGTCTGCTCGCACTGCCACAACGATTCCTACGTCAACGCCTTCTACGCGCAGTACGACGAATTCGTCGTCAACTACAACGAGAAGTTCGCGCGGCCGGGCCAGGCACTGATGAAGCTCCTGCTCGACAAGCAGCTGCTGACGCCTGCGCAATTCGACGAGGAGATCGAGTGGTCCTGGTACTACCTGTGGCATCACGAAGGCCGCCGCGCTCGACACGGCGCATCGATGATGGCGCCGGACTACGCGCACTGGCACGGGATGTTCGAAGTGGCCGAGCGCTTCTACATGGCGGTGATCCCGCAGGCCCGCGAACTCGCCGAGCACGCGATCGCCAACGGGAAGGAAGCCCAAGGCAAGGCAGTCATGGAATTCATCGACGAACTGCTCGCGCGCCCCGAGCACCGCTGGTTCGAGCAGCAGAAGAAACACTAGACCGAAAAGGAGTCCTCACATGCATGCATGCAGCAGCGGAGCCACGAAGCCGACCGAAGTCCTGAGCAGCGAACACCGGGTCATCGAGCAACTGCTCGACTGCCTCGAGCAGGTCGCCGCGGCGGTCGGCCAGCGCAAGCCGCTGGACACCGCCGACGCCCGCGACTGCGTCGAGTTCCTGCGGACGTTCGCGGACAAGTGCCATCACGGGAAGGAAGAGGATGTGCTCTTCACGACGCTGCGCGCGCGCGGCATGCCGACGCATGTTGGGCCGGTCGCGGTGATGCTGGGAGAGCACGAGGAGGGGCGGGCGCTGGTGAGGAAGATGGCCGGCGCGCTCGAGGCGTCCGACGCGAAGGCATTCGCAGAGTCGGCCGAGATTTTCATCGGGCTACTGCGTGATCACATCGCGAAGGAGGACGGGGTGTTGTTCCCGATGGCGGAGTCGGTGCTCAGGCCAGAGGATCGAGTCGAGGTGCTGCGGCAATTCGAGGTTCGTGAGAGGGATCACATGGGGGCCGGAACGCACGAGGCGATGCTGGCCATCGCGGAGCGCCTGGCGGGGAAGTACGGGGTCAAGCGGGCGAGTGAGAGGACGGCGCCGGCGTTTGGCGGGTGTTGCCACCACTGAGGGGAGTGGGGGAGTCGCGCGCTGCGCGCGCGACTTAGGCGAGCGAGGACGCTCGCCTGACTCCGCACGGCGAGCGGGCGCGAAGACGCGCCCACTCGCCGTGCGGAGTTCAAGTCGAGCGGCGTTTGAACCTTCGGCGGGCGCGCGGGCTCGGCGGGCCGGTCGGGGGGGAGGCGTGTTCACGAGGCGACGTCGACCCCCATCCCACATGGTCGATCGTTCGCGCCTCCGCTCGTCTGAGCCTTCGGCGTCGAATCCATTGAGTCCAAGTATCTAACTCCGCAGACGCGAGGGCGCGCTTGCGCGCCCGAGCGCATGCGGAGTCAGGCGCGCGTCTTCGCGCGCCTAAGTCCGCGCGCGCAGCGCGCGGACTCGGCAGATGAGTACTGAGTCGGCGCGACTGGGGATCGATGCGACTGTTCGCCAGCGACCGAGTCGCGCGCTGCGCGCGCGACTTGCGTGCGCGAGGACGCGCACGCGACTTCGCATTCGCGCGGGTCGCGCAGACGCGACCCGCGCGAATGCGAAGTTCATTACTTGGACTCAATGAGCTTCGAGGCTGCCGGGAGTCGTGTTCTCGAGGTGACGTCGACCCCCATCCCACATGGCCGATCGTCCGAACCTCTGCTCCTCTGAGCGTTCGGCGTCGAGTCCATTGAGTCCAAGTATCTAACTCCGCAGACGCGAGGGCGCGCTTGCGCGCCCGAGCGCATGCGGAGTCAGGCGCGCGTCTGCGCGCGCCTAAGTCCGCGCGCGCAGCGCGCGGACTCGGCAACTGCCGACTCTCCCGCCCTCCCCTGAACTAGAAAACCTGCGCCCGCGCCTGCACGAACGTGTAGAAAAACACCGCGTTCGGATTGTGCGCCACCAAGTCGAGCTCCCTCTTCATCCCCTCGACCGTCTCCGAAGAGACTTTCCCCGCCTGCTCCAGCCCCGGCGCTCCTGACAGCAGCAATTCCGTCCAATACGCAATGAACTCCGCCCGCTCCCCCGGGCATCGATTGTCCAGGTGGATGGCGCGCACCTCAGTCGTGATCTCTCGATACCCAGCCGCCTGCAGCAGATTTCCCAGCTTGGCTCCGACGAACGGGTCGCCTCCAAGATCGAGCTGGTGGTCGTTGAAGCTCATCCAATACGCCAGCGTCTGAGGCGAGTACGGCTCGAGGAAGAACGACGCGTTCTGCACTTCGGTCACCGTGATCCATGCTCCGGGGCGCAGCACTCGCCGCGTTTCGGCTAGCACCATCATCGGGTCGGCGACGTGCTCGAGTATCCAGCACAGGAAGGCCGAGTCGAAGCGATCGGCCTCGAACGGGATCTTGGAGGCGTCGCCCTCGACGAACTCGTGCCGGCCTGCGGCCCAGGCGTGCGCGGCCATGCGCGCGCGCGCGGCCGCGAGGTTTGGCGGGTTGCGATCGAGCCCCGTGACGTGCAGGTCGGGGAAACGCCGCAGCAAGATCTCGGTCTGCGCTCCGACGCCGCAGCCGACCTCGATCATCTGTTTCGAGCGGCGGAACGGCAGCCCGTCGTGCACGCGGTGCTCCAGGAAGCGCGCTTGGCGGTGCAGGCGCTCCTGTTCCTCGGCCGTGAAGCCGTGCACGTAGCCGGTCGTGGCCTTGCTGGCGGAAGCGGAACGCGTCGTCGTCATGGCTGGATTGTAGGCCGTCGAGCGAGTGACGGACACGTGCGGTGCATGGCTATACTCGGCACGCTCGCACGACGGGGAATGAGCTCCATGAACACTGCGCCAGCCGGCTCGAACCCGGATCCCTACGCCGCACCGAAGACCAACGTCTGGATGCCGGAGGTCGCGGGGGCCGAGGGCCCGGTGAAGGCGGAGCGGCTGACGCGCTTGGGAGCGCACCTGCTCGACTCGCTCTTCTTTTTCCTGTCTTTGATGACGCTATTCCTGACCACCGTCCTGAGCGCGGCCCCCACCGATTCCTCCGATGGCGCGGAGGTCACCGGAGTCGCTGTGCTCGGGATCGCGATCGGCTCGCTGCTGGTGCTTGCGTTCTGCATCGTGCAACTGGTGCTGCTGGCGCGCTCGGGCCAGACGCTGGGCAAGAAACTCCTGCGCATCCGCATCGTGCGCAAGGACGGCTCGCCCGCGAGTTTCGGTCGCATTTTCGGCCTGCGCATCCTGCTGACCTGGGTCCTCGGCCTCCTTCCGCTGTTCAGCCTGATCGACTTCTGCTTCATCTTCGGGGAAGAGAAGCGGTGCGTGCACGATCTGATCGCCGACACGATCGTGGTCCGTGCCTGAGCCGCGGGCGCAGCCGATGGAGCGACGCTCGAATCCCGCCGCGCTGGTGAATTCGGTCGAGCGTCTCGACACCGCGGCGCGCGTCGAGACCCCAGAAGGCGTCGAGCTCGAGCTGCGTGCCGCCGGCCCGATCCCGCGTTCGTTGGCCTGGAGCCTCGACATCCTGCTCGTTCTCGCGATTGCTGTCGCCTACTCGGCCGCGATGGTGCAGCTCGGGGCAGCCGGACATGGGCTCGTGCTGCTCGGCTATTTCGCACTGTCCTGGGGCTATGACCTGCTGTTCGAGGTGTTGTGGGGCGCGACGCCGGGCAAGCGCGCGATGGGCTTGCGAGTCGTGCGCACCGACGGAACGCCGGTGACCTGGGTCGACTCCGGCCTGCGCAATCTGCTGCGCTTTGCCGACCTGCTGCCGTTCGGGTACGGCATCGGGCTCGCCTGCTGCATGTCGAACGAGCGCTTCCAGCGTCTGGGCGATCTCGTCGCCGGCACGTTGGTCGTGCACAGTGGGAAGTCGCGCACGCCCCGCAGTCGCGCCCAGGCCTCCGCACCGTTCGCGCCGCCGTTCGCGCTCACGCGAGAAGAGCAACGTGCGGTGATCGATTTCGCCGAGCGCGCCGCTTCGATCGCGCCGGGACGGCAGATCGAATTGGCCGAACTGCTGGAACCTGTGCTCGGCGCACAGGGAGAGACCGCGCGTACGCGTCTGCTGGGGTTGGCCGCGTGGTCGAGGGGCGAGCGTTGAAGCGCGAGACCTTCGAGCGCGACGGGGCGGAGCGTTGGCAGCGCCTCGCCCAGCTACTCGACGCGCGCGACGCGCGAGTTGCCTCGATCCCGGAGTTTCCGGTCCTCTACCGGCGCGTGTGCCAGGACCTCGCGCTGGCGCGTTCGCGCCGCTATGGAGCGGACCTCGAGGAGCGCCTCAACGGGCTTGCGCTGCGCGGGCGCAATCTGCTCTACGCGCGGCGCGGCAGTCCGCTGCAGCGCGTGCGGGACTTCGTCGCCGCGGGATTTCCGCGGCAAGTGCGCGCGTTGCGCGGTTCGCTGTGGACGGCCTGCGCCGTCTTCCTCGTGCCCTTCCTGTTGTTCCTCGTGCTGGCCTGGCTCGCGCCGACCGCGATCGAGTCCGTGCTCGATCCCGACACGATGCGATCGTTCGAGCAGATGTACGACCCGGAGGTCGCGCGGCGACAACTGGGCCGTGAGAGCGCCGACGATTTCACGATGTTCGGCTTCTACGTCTTCAACAACGTCGGCATCGCATTTCGCACGTTCGCTTCGGGCGCGCTGTTCGGGCTCGGCTCGCTTTTCTTCCTCGGCTTCAACGGGCTGTACCTCGGCGCCGTCGCCGGCTACCTCTCGACGCAGCAGATGGGCAGCACGCTCTGGCCCTTCGTGATCGGGCACGGGTCCTTCGAGCTGACCGGGATCGTGTTGTCCGGACAGGCGGGGCTGCACCTCGGTCATGCGCTGCTCGCGCCGGGCCGCCGCAAGCGCTCGCAAGCGCTGCGCGAGGCCGGACGCGCCAGCGGCGTGATCGTGCTCGGCGCCGGGATCATGCTCGTGCTGGCCGCCGTGATCGAGGCGTTCTGGTCTTCGTCGGGTGTGCCCGTGGCGGTCAAGTTCACGGTCGGCGGGTTGCTGTGGGCCGCGGTGATCGGCTATCTGGTGTTCGGAGGGCGCGTGCGTGCAAATCGAGCGGATTAGCATCGCGCTGCGTCCGCGCGCGGCCGGAGAGGCGCTCGATCTCGGCCTGGCGATGCTGCGCGAGTGGGCGCGGCCGCTGCTCACGGCGTGGCTCCTGTGCGTGGTCCCCGTGCAACTCGCCTGCCTCGCGCTCGGCGGTCCGCGGAGCTTCTGGACCTACTTCGCGTGGTGGTGGCTCGCGCCCATGCTCGAGCGGCCGCTGACTTTCGTGCTCTCGCGCGCGGTGTTCGGTGCCGCACCCAGCGCGCGCGAACTGCTGCGCGAGCTGCCGCGGTTGTGGTCGCGGCACGCCTTGCGCGGTCTGCTGTTGAATCGCATCGATCCCATGCGCGCGGTCGTGCAGCCGACGGCGCTGCTCGAAGGTCTGCGCGGAGCGGCGCTGCGCCGGCGCGAGACCCTGCTACGCGGCGGGCAGCTCGGAGCCTGCCTGATGTTGATGAAGGCCGCGGCGAGTTTCGAACTCGTCGTGTTCTCGTCCCTGCTGGTGGGCATCTACTTCGTCTTGCCGAGCGCGCAGATCGGAGAGCTGGAGGAGCTGGGTGCATGGCTGACCGAACCCGGCGCGGGGCCCGAGAACATTTTCGTGGGCGCTTTCTTCATCATGTTCGGCTTTGGTTATCTGGTGCGCGCCAGCGCCGGCTTCGCGCTCTACTTGAACCGGCGCACCGAGCTCGAAGGCTGGGATCTCGAGATCGCGTTGCGGCTGCTGGCGCGGCGCGCGGCGACCGTCGTCGATCGGCCCGTCGAGCCGCCCACCGCCGGCGCGGCGATCTTGCTCGTCGCTCCGCTCCTTGCGGGATTGGCCTGCTTCGGATTCTCGGTTCCTGTCGCGGCGCAGCAGGTCGAGTCGCCTGAGCCGAACGCGAGCACTGCGGCCGATCCAGTCGCGCTGACAGAGGAGATCCTGCGCGGCCCGGAATTCGAACGCACCGTGATGGTGCGCCGATGGTTCGACTCCGAGCCGGACGAGCCGGACGCAACTTTGTCATTCTTCGGCGATGCGCTCGGCCCGCTGTTCGAGCTCTTGCTGTGGGGGCTGCTGCTCGCCGCGCTCGGGTTGATCGTGTGGTGGCTCGTCGTGCGCGCGCCCGGCGTCGTGGCGCAAGCCGCGCGCGAATCCGCGCCGGCCGAGGTCTTCGGTCTGGACATCCGACCCGAGTCACTGCCGGCCGACGTCGTCGCGAGCGCGCGCGAAGTGTGGCGGCGTGGCGACGCCCGCGGCGCACTGTCGCTGCTGTACCGCGGCGCGATCGCCAGGCTCGTGCACGGCAGCGGACTCGAGATCGAGAGCGGCGATACCGAGCAGGACTGCGTGGCTCGCACACGCGCGCGCACGGCACCCGAGCTCGCGGCCTACTTCGCGGACCTGACGCGCGCGTGGACCAGCGTTGCGTGGTCGCACGAGCCCGTCCGCGAGGCGGGATTCGCCGAGCTGTGCGAGGGCTGGCGTCGCGTATTCGAGCAGCGAGGGACGGCGCCGTGAGTCGCAAGCTGCTGCTCGGGGGTGGAGCCCTCGCTCTGCTCGTGCTCGCCATCTGGCTGGCTTTCGCCATCGATTGGCGCGCGAAGGAAGTCGAGCACGATATCGGCTGGACGCTGCGCGCACGGCGGGATCCGCTGCTCGCCGCGCGCTTCCTTTTCGAGCGGCTCGGCACGCCTGTCGCGGATGCGAGTTCCGATGCGCCGCCGCCCGAGCCGGACGCAGTGGTCTTCGCATCGCTGCCGGGCCGACCCATGTCGCGTGCGCAAGAGGAGCGCTGGCGCCAATGGGTCGAGAGTGGCGGCCGATTGGTGCTGTCGCTGCCGTACGACGGCGCCCAGCGCAGGCGGCTCGCCAATCTGCTCGAGGATGGACGCTACGAGGTTCCGATCGCCGGTGCTTTGGGCCTCGAGCTCATCGGCTGCGAGATCCCCGCTCCGGAGCGCAGCCGGCTCGGTCCGCGCGAAGATGTCAGCTTCGCGCGCATCGAGGGTCTCGAGATCGGCTCGCGAGTGCTCGACCTGGGCGTGCCGGCCGGCGGCTGGCGCTTCGATTGGATCGACCTGGACCCCGACAACTGGATCGTCGCCGATGACGAAATATGGGCGGTCACGTACTCGCTCGGCCAAGGCGCTCTCTTCGTGATGGGCGATGACCTATGGCTCGCCAATGACGGGATCGGCGTCGAGCAGAACGCCGCGCTGGTCGCGGAGCTGGCCGACTCGCGCTCGCGCGTCCTCTTGTTGCGCGACTTGCATCGGGAGCCGCTGCTCGCGTGGCTGTACGGCACGGCCTGGCCGGGGCTGCTCGTACTTGGGATCTGGCTCGCGCTGTGGATCTGGAACCGCATGCCGCGCCTGGGTCCTTGGCTGCCGGCGGCGCCGAACGCCGAGCTCTCGTTCGTCGATCACCTCGGCGCGAGCGGCGCGTTCCTGTGGCGCCGCGGTGCCCGCGCCGAGTTGCTCGAGCCCTTGCGCCGAGCGCTGCGCGCGCGCCTGGAGCGCCGTCACCCCGAGCTCGTCGGCGCAGACGCGCGTGCGCTCGCGCTGGCCGTCTCCGACGCGACCGGCCAGGATCCGCGCGTGCTGGAAGAAGCGCTTGGCGCGCGCCACTGGAAGACCATCGCATTCGTGCGCGCCGTCCGCGCGCTCGTGCAGGCCAGGGAGAAGCTATGAACGACTCGACTTCGGTTCCGACCCCGACGAGCGCAGCCGCGCAGTTCGGATCTTCGCCGTCCGTGGAGGCCGAGCGCCTGCAGTGGGCGATCACGAGCGCGCAACGAATGCGCAGCGAGATCCAGAAGGCCTTCGTCGGTCAGCACGAGCAGGTCGAGCAGGTGCTGCTCGGGTTCCTCGCGGCCGGGCACGTGCTGCTCGAAGGCGTGCCGGGACTGGGCAAGACGCTGTTGATGCTCGCGCTGGCGCGCACCTTCGGCGGCCGCAGCGCGCGCGTGCAGTTCACGCCGGACCTGATGCCGAGCGACGTGACCGGCCACGTGGTGCTGGACACCGCGACCGGCAACATGCGCGTCAAGCGCGGCCCGGCCTTCACGAACCTGCTGCTCGCCGACGAGATCAACCGCGCCTCGGCCAAGACGCAGTCGGCGTTGCTGGAGGTGATGCAGGAGGGGCAGATCACGATCGAGGGCGAGTCGCTGCCGGTCGAGCCGCCGTTCATGGCGATCGCGACCCAGAATCCGCTCGAGCAGGAGGGCACCTATCCGCTGCCCGAGGCGCAACTCGACCGGTTCCTGCTGCACGT
Source organism: Planctomycetota bacterium (assembly GCA_016872755.1). Lineage (GTDB taxonomy): Bacteria > Planctomycetota > UBA1135 > UBA1135 > GW928-bin9. The sequence continues at coordinate 33,858 of VGZE01000009.1, read as the reverse complement.
CGCGATCGGCTACCCGACCGAGGAAGAGGAGCTCTCCATCGTCCGCCAGGTGGCCGACGGGCGCCTGGGCGACCGGCTCGACGTCGAGCGCGTCGGGCAGGTCGTCGATTGCACGCAGGCCGTCGAGTTGCAGCGGATCACGAGCCGCCTGCGCGTCGATCCGGCGGTCGCCGCCTATGCCGTGCGCATCGCGCGGACGACGCGCGACTGGCGCGGCATCGCGCTCGGCGCAGGGCCGCGCGGCTCGATCGCGCTGATTCGCGTCGCGCGCGCGAAGGCGCTGCTCGACGGGCGCTCGTACGTGATTCCCTCCGACGTCAAGGCGGTCGCATTGCCCGCGCTGCGCCACCGCATCGCGCTCGCGCCGGATCTCGAACTGGAGGGCGTGCAGCGCGACGAGGCGCTCCGCGCGGTGCTCGCCAAGGTCGAGGCGCCGCGCGCGTGAAGCCGGCGGCCAGACTGCTGGGGTTGGTCGCCGCCCTGGCGGTGCTGACCTGGGCGTCGCTGTGGTGGAGCGCCGGCTGGTGGGTGCTGGCGGTGCTCGCGCCGCTGGCCGGGGCGCTCGCGATCCTCGACGCTTTCGAGGTGTCGAGGCGGGCTCCGCTCGCGCTCGAGCGTTCGATGCCGCGCACGTTCGCGCTCGACGTGCGCACGCGCGTGCGCGTCGAGCTGCGCAATCCGGGTCGCCGGCGCGAGCACATCGAGCTGCACGACGGGCATCCGGAAAGTGCGCTCAGCGACGGTCTGCCGGTGTCGAGCACGCTCGAACCGGGCGCCGCCGTCGCGATCGAATACGGGCTGCGCCCGCAGCGGCGCGGCGAGCACGGCTTCGAGCCGGCCTGGATCGCGAGGACCTCGGCCCTGGGAATGTGGAAACGGCTGGACCGCTGCGGCCCGGCCCAGAACGTGCGCGTGCTGCCGAATTTCGCGCGCGTCGCCGCGCTCGACCTGCGCGCGCTCGAGGGCCGGCTGATGTTGCTCGGCTTGCGGCGCAAGCGCCGCCGCGGCGAGGGCATGGAGTTCCATCAACTGCGCGACTACGCGCCCGGCGACACGTTGCGCCAGATCGACTGGAAGGCCACCGCGCGGCGCGCGCGCCACGTGTCGCGCGAGTACCAGGAAGAGCGTGATCAGCAGGTCGTGCTGCTCCTGGACTGCAGTCGCCGCATGCGCGCGCAGGATGGCGACCTCACCTACTTCGACCACTGCCTGAACGCGGCCCTGCTGGTCGCCTACATCGCGCTGCGCCAGGGCGATGCGATCGGCGCCATGGCCTTCGGCGGTCCCGATCGCTGGATCGCGCCGCGCAAGGGGCGCAGCGCGCTCGGCTCCCTGCTCGGAGCCGTGTACGACCTCGAGGCCGGGCTCGAATCGCCCGACTACCAGCGCGCCGCCGAGAAGCTGCTCGAGAGGCAGCGCCGGCGCGCCTTGGTGATCGTCGTCACCAACAGCCGCGACGACGACACCGGCGACCTCGCGCCGGCGCTGGCATTGCTGAGGCGAAGGCACATCGTGCTGCTCGCCAACCTGCGCGAGCCGTCGGTCGAGGCGGCGGCACGGCCCGCGCGCGTGGCCGATCTGGAGGCGAGCCTGCTCGCATGCGCGGCGAACGCCTATCTCGAGGGCCGCCGCGCCGCGATCGCCGGCCTCAATCGGCCCGGCGTGCGCGCGCTCGACGTCCTGCCGCGCGAGCTCGCCACGACGCTCGCCGGCAAGTACCTGGATTTCAAGGGTTCGGGCGCGCTTTGAAGCGCGCGGCCCATTCCGCATGGCCTATGATCCGCCGCTCCCTTCCCGCTCCTCTCCGTACCCGATCCCCCCGATGAAGCTCCTGCTGTTGTTCGGCCTCGTGTTGCTCAGCTCCTGCTCGGCATTCTTCGAGAAGAGCGTCCCGCAGTCCGCCGCGAGCAGCGGCGCGACGATCGCCAGCCTGTCCAGTCGCTCGATCGACGGTCAGGAGGTCGCGCTGTCGAAGTACTCCGGACGCGTGCTGCTGGTCGTCAACGTCGCGAGCGAGTGCGGCTTCACGAAGCAGTACACCGGCCTGCAGGACCTGCACGAGGAGTACCAGGCGCGCGGTTTCGAAGTGCTCGGTTTCCCGAGCAACGAGTTCGGCGGCCAGGAGCCCGGCAGCTCCAAGGAGATCCAGACCTTCTGCACGAACGAGTTCGGAGTGACGTTCCCGCTCTTCGAGAAGGTCAAGACCCAGCCGGGCGCCGAGCAGTCGCCCGTCTACGCGTACCTCGGCGCCGCGACGGGCAAGCTGCCGGGCTGGAATTTCGGCAAGTACCTCGTCGACAAGAACGGCGCGGCCGTGGCGTTCTATCCGAGCACGGTGGCTCCCGCCGACGCCGAATTGCGCGCGGCGATCGAGCGCGAGCTCGCGCGCTAGGCGCGCGCGAGATACTCGCGGATCACAGCCCCGCGTCGAGCAGCACCGCGACGCTGACGTTCGACAAGCGCACGCTCAGCGTCGTGAGATCGAGACTGGCGCCCTGCAGGTACAGCACCGCGCCCTCGACGCCCGCGCCCAGTTCCTGGATCGTGGCGCTCGTCGCGATGCTCGCGCCGGCACCGACGAAGCCCAGCGGCAGCACCGACGCACCGGCGTTCAGCAGCGGCGTGTAGAACTCCGAGACATGCAGCGGCTGCACGCTCGTCGAGGCGAGCAGCGCGGCGTACTCGCCGCTCGCGGCCTCGAGCGTGACCGAGAGCACCTGTCCCTCGCGCGTCAGCGCCGACGCGTCCAATAGCGGGGCCGAGCCCGCCGGTGCGTCCGCGGAGCCGCTCTCGATCCACGTCCCCGGCACCGGCCACGGCGTCGTGCAGACCGGATCGAGCGCGCCGCTCGCGCCCGGCTCCGCGGTGGTCGATAGCAGGTGAGCCGCTGGAGCGGAGCTCGCCAGATGCAAGCCGAAGCCTGCGCTGCTGTACACGCACGCGCTGAAGTAGGTCGAGTAGGTCGACCCGGCGCCGTTGCCGCCGTAGAGCGCGCTGCGCGCGGCGACGAGCTTGCCGCCGTGCACCCATGCGCCGGCGCCGGCCTGGAGGCCGACCGGATTGCCGAACACCGACAGGAACGCGCCGGTCCCGCCGCGGCTGGTGCATCCGTGCAGCGTGGTGGTCGTCGCACTCGCCGCCAGACCGTGGCCGATCGAGGCCTGCGTGCCGAGCGATTGCGACATCCCGATCAACCCGCAATTGGACAGCCCGAGCCAACCGGATTGCTGCGCGCGCACCGCACTGAACGAACCGAGCACCGCGCAATCCTCGACGAGCAGCGTGCCGGGCGAGTTCGTGATCGACAGCGTGCCCTGATCGGTGCCGAACGGCCAGAATCCGATGCCGGGCAGCAGGAAGCCGCGGATCGAGGTCGTGCGACCGGCCGCGAGTCCGTTCACGCGGATGCGACCTCCGCTCGTCAGCGTCGGTGGGGCGGGCGTGTCGGCGACGATCGCGAGGCCCTTCGCGCCGAGATCCACGGTGGCCGAAAAGCCATCGGACACGTCGCCGCGTACCAGCAGAATGTCGCCGTCGGCAGCGGCGTTCGCCGCGGCCTGCAGCGAAGTGAAGTCGATTCCGGGGCCTGGAGCTGGCGCGATCACCCAGACCTGCTGGGCGCGTCCGGACGTGGCGAGCAAGCAGAGCGCAAGGCAAGCAGAGCGCGAATGCAGCATGGTCGGTAAATCCTATCCAGCAGCTGTTCGAGCGTGGGGCCGCCGGCGCGGCGGGGCAATCCGCAGCAGACAGAACTCTAAGTTCAGTTTATATGGACCGGTATTTACTTCTAAATGAAACGTATATGCCTGTTCAGCGGGTGCGGCGTTGTGTTCGCCCCGGGCCCACCCTAGACTGCGCGTCCCGCTGCGCTCGATGGCGCGTCACGTACCTGCGCGAGCACAGTCGGAACCCGTCGCTCCGCCACCAGTCAGAGGAAACGTCATCGTGCAACACCGTGCGCTCGGAATGATCGAAACCAAAGGCCTGGTCGGCGCCATCGAGGCTGCCGACGCCATGGTCAAGGCTGCCAAGGTCGATCTGTTCGGCAAGGAAAAGGCCACTGCCGGACTCGTGACGATGTACGTCTGGGGCGAGGTCGGCGCCGTCAAGGCCGCGACCGACGCGGGCGCGGCCGCCGCGCGCCGCGTCGGCGAGCTCGTCAGCGTGCACGTGATCCCGCGGCCGCACGAGCAGTTGAAGCGCATCCTGCCCGCGATGCAGCCGCCGAAGACGGGGCCCGCGGGAACCAAGGGCGGCTCGGGCGACTAGCGCGTCGACCGCGGCGCGTTCGCGCTCCGTGGTCGCCGTGCCGGCGCTTGCCTCGAGGCTGAACCGTGCAACGGCTGGATCCCGATCTACGCGCGCTCCAGGAAGTGCGCGACTGTGTCGACGCCGCACATGCGGCGCAGAAGAAGATCGCGCACTGGTCGCAGGCACAGGTCGATGCGGCTTGCGCGGCGGTCGCCAAGGCCGGCGCCGCGGCCGCCTACGAGCTCGCGCGGCTCGCGGTCGAGGAGACCGGCATCGGCCGCGTGCACTACAAGGTGCTGAAGAACCTGTTCGGTTCCGAGGTCACCTGGGAGTCGATCCGCGACGAGAAGACGGTCGGCATCATCACGCGCGACGAGCGCGCGGGCATGATCGAGATCGCGACGCCGATCGGCGTCGTCGGCTGCATCATTCCGACCACCAACCCGACCTCGACCGCGCTGAACAATGCGCTGATCTCGCTGAAGGGGCGCAACGCGATCGTGATCAGCCCGCACCCGCGCGCGCGCCGCTGCATCGCCGAGACCGTCGAGGTGATCCGCCGCGCGATCGAGCGCGCCGGCGGGCCGCCCGAACTGGTGCAAGTGCTGTCGAACCCGACGCTCGAGTCGACCGCGGCGCTGATGAAGCACCCCAAGATCGCGATCATCCTCGCGACGGGCGGATCCGGGCTCGTGCAGGCCGCGTACAGCTCGGGCAAGCCGGCCTACGGCGTCGGTCCGGGCAATGTGCCGGTCTACATCGATCGCTCCGCCGACGTGAAGGATGCCGCGCGCTGGATCACTTCCAGCCAGAGCTTCGACAACGGCACGCTGTGCTGCTCGGAACAGGCGCTGGTGCTCGATCGGCCGATCGCCGACTCGTTGCTGGCCGAGATGAAGCGGCTGGGCGCGCACGTGTGCTCGAAGGAAGAGACCGAGAAGCTCGCCAAGTACTGCAATCGCCGCGGTCACATGAACCCCGATGTGGTCGGGCTCGATCCGTGGCGCGTCGCGGAGAACGCGGGTTTCGCGGTGCCGCGGCACACGACGGTGCTGCTCGCGCATCAGGGCGGCGTCGGGCCGGAGTGGCCGCTGTCGATCGAGATCCTGTGCCCGCTCTTGTCGGTGCACGTGGTCGACGAGTGGGAAGAGGGTTGTGAGGTGTCGCTCGCGATCCTGAACTACGGCGGGCTCGGCCACACGATCGGCGTGTGGGCGCGCGACGAGAAGGTGCTCAACGCGTGGTACCTCGAGAAGCCCGCCAGCCGCATCGTCGTCAATGGTCCGACCAGCGAGGGCGCGGTCGGCTATTCGACCGGCCTGAAGCCCGCGATGAGCCTCGGCTGCGGTCCGCTCGCGGGCAACATCACCTCCGACAACATCAGCGCGCGGCACATGATCAACGTCAAGCGCGTCGGCCTGCGGCGACGCGACTGGGAGGAGATCTACCGCAAGAACCACGAGCGCGCCGCGGCGTTCACCGGCGATCGCGCGCCGCGCGGTTCCGGCCTGCCCGGCGATCCCGCGCTCGCCGGAGGCGGCGGCGCGCTGCCCAGCAAGAGCGCCTTCGCCCCCGGCGCCGCGTCGAATTGGACCGGCAATGCCGCCGTTCCCGGCGCGCCGGTGCGCGCGGCCGCGCCGGCATCCGCGCCGAGCGCCGGCAGCGAGCCGAAGGTCGGCGCCGGAGCGAAGACCTGGCCGTCGCCGACGTTCACCGCGGACGCGCGCGCGGTGCTCACGGCGCCGAGCGCTGCCGCGGCCAAGCCGGTTGCGCCGCCCGCTCCCGCGCCCGGCAGTTCACCCGGCGGCACGGCCGCCAGCTCACCCGGCAATTCTCAGGGACCGTACGTCGGCATGCTCCTCTCGCCGAGCGAGGTGCAGGGCATGCTCGCTCACGCCGGCGCCGGCTGCCCGCTCGGTCCGTGCAAGGGTTGCGCGCACCACGAAGTCACCACCGGAGCGTGCAAGGCCTGAAGGCCGCCTGCTCCGTCCGCATTTCCGTTCACACCCCCGACGAGGAACTCATGGAAAGTCTGATCGCACTTGGAATGGTCGAAACGAAAGGCATGGTCGGCGCGGTCGAAGCGGCCGACGCGATGTGCAAGGCCGCGAAGGTCACCTTGCTCGGCAAGGAGCTCTCTGGCGGCGCGCTCGTCACCGTGATGGTGCGCGGCGAGGTCGGCGCGGTGAAAGCCGCCGTCGAGGCCGGCGCCGCGGCGGCCAAGCGCGTCGGCGAGCTGATCTCCGTGCACGTGATCCCGCGCCCGGCGGCCGATCTCGACGGCTTCCTGCCGCCGATCCCCAAGGAAGGCTAGGCCGGTAGCCAGGCCCAGCGGCGGTCCGAGCACCGGGCCGGCGCCACCCTGCCATGCCTACCCGTCCGATCGAGCTGCGCGGCGCGTTGGTCATCGACCAGATGCAGCCGCAATTCGCCGCCATCATCGCGGCGAACGGCGACGGCTTCTTCCCCGTCGAGGGGCAAGCCGCGTTCTGGCTCGAGGTGCGGCCGGGCATCGTCATCAATCGCTTGCTCGACGTCGCGCTGAAGAGCTGCGACGTGACGCCGGGCGCGCTCGTGACCGAGCGCTCGTACGGCACCGTCGAGGTGCACTCGAGCGATCAGGGCCAGGTGCGCGAGGCCGCGCGCAAGATGCTCGCGGCCGCCGGCGTGTCGAGCGAGGACGGGCTGGCGCCGCACCTGATGACGGACGAGATCATCCGCAAGATCGATCCGCACCAGGCGATGATGATCAACAAGTCGCGCGCCGGCATGCTCGTGCTCGGACACGACACGCTGTACACGCTCGAGGTGAACCCCGCCGTGTGGGTGCTGCTCGCCGCGAACGAGGCGGAGAAGGCGGCGCCGGTGCGCATCGTCGGACTCGGCCACAACGGCGCGGTCGGTCGCTTGCGCCTCGCGGGCACCGATGCGGCGATCGAGCAGGCGGTCAAGGCCGTGCATCGCGCGCTCGCCGGCATCAAGGGCCGCGCGAACCAGGGGGTCGACTAGTGTTCCTCGGTCGCGTCATCGGCGAGGTGTGGGCCACGAAGAAGATGGCCGACCTGAACGGCAAGCGGCTGCTCGTCGTCGAGCCGCTCGACGAACGACGCGATCCCGCGTCGCCGAAAGTGACGCCCGTGATCGCCGCCGATCCGCTCGGCGCGCGCTACGGCGAGCACGTCGTCGTCGCCTTCGGCAAGGCCGCGCGCGTCGCGTTCGGCGGCGATGGCGACTTCGCGTTCGAGGCCGCCGTGGTCGGCATCGTCGATCGCTTCGACGTGCCCGAGGCGCCGGCTTCCTGGCACGCGACCGAGCCGCCGCCCGCGCCCGCCGCCACCACGAAGGGGGCCCGCTGATGCTGCTCGGCACCGTCGTCGGGCAGGTCTGGGCGACCAAGAAGGAGCCCACGCTGCAGGGCCTGCGCCTGCTCGTGATCCAGCCGTTCACGACCGACGGCCGTTCCAGCGCGGAGACGCTGATCGCCGTCGATCCGATGGGCGCCGGCGTCGGCGAGCGCGTGCTCGTCGTGTTCGGCCGCGCCGCGCGCCACACGATCGGGCGCGGGCACGACATCGGTTTCCAGAGCGCCGTCGCCGCGATCCTCGACGGAGGTGCGCTGTGGGACGGTCGTTCGATCGAGCCGCATGTCGAACTGGCCGCGCCGCCTGCCGTCGCGCCGCCGTCCAAGTCCAAGCAGGGCGCCTAGCGCGTCCGGGAGTCACACGATGATCAAGACCCAGACCCAGTCGAACGGACCCAGCAACGGCGGCGCGCTCGCGCGCGTCGACTTCAATCCCGCCCTGCGCGACGACGTCGAGATGGGGCCGTGCATCGGGCTGCTCGAGACGTGTTCGGTCGCGCGCGGCATCGAAGTGGCCGACGCACTGCTGTGGCAGGCCGCGGTCGAGGTGCTGTGCGCGACGCCGGTGCACCCGGGCAAGTACGTCGTGCTCGTGACCGGCTCGGTCGACGACGTGCGCTCGGCGCTGCGGCGCGGCGAGGAAGTCGCCGGCTCCGACCTCGTCGATCGGCTGCACATCCCGCAGGTGCACCCGCAGGTCGAGCAGGCGCTACGCCGCCGCGGCGGCAAGATCGACGCGCCGCTCGACGCGCTCGGCGTGGTCGAGACGACTACGGTCGCTTCGGCCATCCTGGCGGCCGATCAGGCGGTCAAGACCGCCGTGGTCGATCTGGTCGATCTGCGCATCGCCAACGGGCTGGGCGGCAAGAGCTTCCTGGTCGTGGTCGGCAACGTCGCCGACGTGCGCTCGTCGGTCGCGGCAGGCGCGCGCGGTGCGCAGGAGAAGGGGTTGCTCGCGCGCGAGGTCGTGATCGCGCGGCCGCACCAGGACCTGCTGCGGCACTTGTAGGCCCGAACACCCATCGACCGAGCCCCGATCGACGAAGCGCAGCGTGGCGAAGAAGCTGTACACCGAGTCCGACGTGCGCGCGCTCGCGCGCGGGGCCGAGCTCGTGCTCGGCGCCGACGCGCTCGCGACGCCGGCGGCGCTCGACGCGGCCTTCGAACGCGGCGTGCGCGTCGTGTATGCGACGAAGGGCGGCGCGAGCGCCGCGCCCGCCGGCGCTCACAAGCCCGACTGCCTGTGGCACAAGGTGCTCGCCAACGACGGCAACTACGTCGTCGAGGTGAAGAACGGCCGCGCGCAGGTCTTCGCACTCACGCCGAACGGGCCGCTGCTCGTCGGAACCGATTCGCTCCAGACGCACGTGGGAGGCAAGAGCTGATGCCGCGCCGATTCCTGACTTCCGAGGACGTGCGCGCCGCCAAGTCGCGCGAGATCCTCGTCGATCCAGAGACGCTCGTGACGCCGCAAGCGCTCGAGGCGGCCAAGGCGGCCGGCGTCGCGATCAAGAGCGCGGCGGGCGGCGCGTACGTCGAGCCCGCGCCCGATCGCGGGCCGGACGCGGCGAAGGCGAAGGCCGCGCTCAGCGCGATGCCCGAGCCGGAGCCCGATCTGGGCGGCGCGACCGGCGTCGTCGTCGCGGTGGTGGGCAAGAATCGGCCTGGGATCCTGATGGAGATCACCGGCGTGCTCGGCGCCCACGGCGCGAGCGTGCTCGACATCTCGCAGAGCGTGATGGGGGAGTACTTCCAGCTGACGATGGCGGTGCAGCTGCCGCAGGGCCGGCCGTTCGGCGAGCTCAAGGCGAAGCTGCAGTGCCTCGGCGGGCCCGAGGACTACGTCGTGCGCGTGATGCACGAGCGCGTGTTCCGGTTCATGCACCGCGTGTAGTCGGAAACCGGCCGCGCCAGCCATGACCTTCTCCTCCCGCGAGATCCTCGAGACCGTCCGGATGTTCGAGCTCGAGACGCTCGACATCCGCACGACCACGCTCGGCGTCAACCTCCTCGATTGCGCCGACCCCGACCTCGAGTCGACCTGCGAGAAGGTCTACGCGAAGATCGTCCACCACGGCCAGAACCTCGTCTCCGTCGCCAACTCGATCCGCGACGAATTCGGCGTCCCGATCGTCAACAAGCGCATCGCGGTCACCCCGATCTCGCTGGTCGCCGCCGCCAGCGGCGCAACCGACCTCGTGCCGCTCGCGCGCGCGCTCGACGCGGCGGCCAAGGCCATCGGCATCGATTTCATCGGGGGTTTCACCGCCTACGTCCACAAGGGCTTCACGCGCTCCGATCAGGCGCTGTTCGATTCGATTCCGCGCGCGCTCGACGAGACGGTGCACGTGTGCAGCTCGGTTTCGCTCGCCAGCACGCGCGCCGGCATCAACATGGACGCCGTGTCGCGCTTCGCCGAGGTCGTGCTCGAGACCGCGCGCCGCACGGCCGATCGCGGCGGCCTGGGCTGCGCGAAGCTGGTGTGCTTCTGCAACACCGTCGAGGACAACCCGTTCGTCGCCGGCGCGCACATCGGCATCGGCGAGCCCGAGACCGTGCTCAATGTCGGCGTGTCGGGACCCGGCGTCGTGCGCAGCGCGCTCGCGCGCCTGGGCCCCAATCCGGACCTGCTCGCCGTCGCGGAGACGATCAAGCGCACCGCGTTCAAGATCACGCGCATGGGCGAGCTGGTCGGACGCGAGGCCGCGCGGCGCCTGGGCACGAGCTTCGGCATCGTCGACATTTCGCTCGCGCCGACGCCCGCGGACGGCGATTCGGTTTCGGACATCCTCGAGCTGATCGGCGTCGACCGCACGGGCGCGCCCGGCACGACCGCCGCGCTCGCGCTGCTGACCGACGCGGTCAAGAAGGGCGGCGCGATGGCAAGCTCCAGCGTCGGCGGACTGTCGGGCGCGTTCATCCCGGTTTCCGAGGACTCCGGCATGATCGCCGCGGTGCGCGACGGCGCGCTGTCGTTGCCCAAGCTCGAGGCGATGACCGCGGTGTGCTCGGTCGGTCTCGACATGGTCGCGGTTCCCGGCGACACGCCGGCCGACGTGATCGCCGGGATCATCGCCGACGAGATGGCGATCGGCATGATCAACTCGAAGACGACCGCGGTGCGGATCTGCCCGATTCCCGGGCTCAGCGCCGGACAGACCGTCGATTGGGGCGGTCTGCTCGGCACCGCGATCGTGCAGGACCCCGGGCGTTTCGGCTGCCGGGTCCTGCATCGACGCGGGGGGCGGGTGCCGGCACCGTTGCAGGGCTACAAGAACTGAGCTCGCGCGCCGCGACGGTGCGCGAGTGCGGAGAATCAGTCCCGAAAATGGGCCGTTTCGCGGCGGCCGCGATTTCCTCGGCCCTTAACGTTCAAGCGAGGGTGGAAGAGCGCCGAAACCTGAGCTTGCTCCCACCGCCTGTAGACCCCCGCCCCCCCGTTCAGGCGCTCGTCGCTCCATGAGTTCGCTTCCCAAGCCGCAGGCGTTCCCCCTCCCCGCATATGGGCTCGGGGCACGTCCGCGGCCGAGATTGCTGCCGCGAGGCGAGCCGGGCGTTCTGCTGATCGACGACGACCACGCGCTCGGCGAGGCCGCGCAGTCGATCGGCGCGCTGGGTTGCGAACTGGTCATCGCGGCGACGCCCGAGGCGGCCGAACAGGCGTTGCATGCCGCGCGGCGCTACTCGATCGTGCTGTGCAGCCACGACATGCGCGGCATCGACGCCGTGAAACTGCTCTCGCGCGTGCGCGCCGAGCGCTCCGAGAGCGTGCGCATGCTCTTGTCGGCCTGCTCGGATCCGCGCGTGGCGGCGCAGGCATTGTCCGGCGCCTCGATCTTCCGCTTCATTCCCAAGCCGATCGAAGCGCTCGAGCTGCACGCCGAACTCGCTGCCGGCCAGGCCGAGTTCAGCCGGCGCGCGCGCGCGGCCGAGCGCAACGGTCGCTACCAGTTCATGACGCGCGCGCTCAGCGGATTCGCCGAGCGCCTCGACATGCAGCTCGGTTGGCAGCTGCGTCGCATTCGTCACTTCGTCGATTACGCCAACGCGCTGGGCTCGCTGCATTCGCTCGACGAGCTGGCCGAGCGAGCAGTGGTAACGGGGCGCGAGCTGCTGCTGGGTCGGAAATTCGAACTCGACATCCGCGCTCCGGCGGGAGTCGGGGTCGATCTCTCACCCGGCCGGGCCGGTGAGCGCTTCAGCGAGGAAGCGCTCGTGCAGCCGCTGGAGACCGCCGACGGCCGGATCGGCGAGTTGCGCATGTCACTCGCCCCGGGGGAACGGCTGTCGAGCGCGGACGCCGAGCTGGTAGCCGCGCTCGCCGGCTACACCGCGGTCGCGGCGTGGTGCCTGGTGCGCCAACGCCAGCACTGCCTCGCGCAGCATGCAGCGATCACCGCGATCGCGCGGCTGGCCGAGCGACGCGACGACGAGACGGGCAAGCACATCGAGCGCGTCAGTGAGTACTCCCGGATGACGGCCGAGGCCTTGCGCGCCAACGGCTGCCATGTCGAGACGATCACGGATGCGTACATCGACGAGCTGGTGCGCTCGGCACCGCTGCACGACATCGGCAAAGTCGGCATTCCGGACGCGATCCTGCTCAAACCCGGCAGGCTCACGAGCGAGGAGTGGGAGATCATGAAGACGCATGCGGCGATCGGCGCCGAGACGCTGCGTCAGGCCACGGCCGGCTCCATGCTCGAAGGCGATTTCCTGCGCCTGGGCATCGAGATCGCCGGCTCGCACCACGAGAAGTGGGATGGCAGCGGCTACCCGGGAGGCCTGCGCGGACCGGCCATCCCGCTGTCGGCGCGCATCGTCGCCCTGGCCGACTGCTACGACGCGCTGACCACGGTCCGGCCCTACAAGCAGGCCTGGACCCACGCGGCGGCCATGGACTACCTGGTCCAGCACTCCGGAACGCAGTTCGACCCGGATGTCGTGGCCGCCTTCTGCTCCCGCGCCGCCGAGGCCGACGCGATTCGCGCCCGGCTCGCCGACGCGGCCGCGGCCTGATTCTCCCGGTCGGAATCAAGTTCCGTCGGGCGAGTGGGCGATTTCGAGAGGATCGCCGCGCCCGCGCGTCCGCCATGGCAGAGGTATTGGAGCTTGACCGGACACCGCGCTGGAAACGCACCTTCGCGGCCGTCTGGTGGGCGAACTTCGCCGCGACGATGGGGCTGCAGAGCTTCCTGCCCTTCTTCCCGTCGCACCTCGAGGAACTCGGCGTCGAGGGGCGCGGCGTGGTCGGGGCCTGGACCGGCGCTGTCTTCGGCGCCGCGCCGCTGGCCGCGGCCCTGACGGGGCCGCTGTGGGGCTCGCTCGGCGATCGCATCGGGCGCAAGGCGATGGTGCTGCGTTCGCTGCTCGCGACCGCGCTCTTCGTCGGCTTGATGGCCTTGGCGCGCACGCCGCTCGAGCTGTTCGTGCTGCGCTTGCTGCAAGGCGCGTTCTCGGGCGTGATCGCGCCTTCGATCACGCTGGTCAGCCTCGGCGCTTCGCGAGAGCGGCAGGGCAGCGTGGCCGGGCGGCTGCAGAGCGCGCTCGCGCTCGGCGCGATCGCCGGGCCGCTGCTCGGTGCGCTGGTATCGACCTGGGCGAGCCCGCGCGCGGTCTTCGTCGCGGTCGCCCTGCTGGCGCTGCTCGGTGCGTTGGCCGTGGCCGCCTTCGCGACCGAGCCCGGAGCACGGCCCGCGACGCGGACGCGTCTGGACGCCCGACGCCTGCTGGCCGAGGCCAAGCGCGAGGCCGAGGAGCTGTGGAGCAACGCGCGGCTGCGTCAGGCCGTCGTGCTCGCGTTCTGGATCCAGTTCACGGTCAGCGCGACCGCGCCGCTCGTCGAGTTGCACGTGCGCGACCTGTGGACGGGCGACGAGCGTGCCCAGCACCTCGTGACGGGCGCGCTGTTCACCGGCATGGCGCTCGCGAGCCTGGTGGCGACGCGCGCGTGGGGCGAGCTCGGCGATCGGATCGGCCACGCCCGCGCGCTCGCGCTCGCCGCGCTGGCGACGTCCGGGCTCCTGCTCGGACACGCGCTGGCGACGAGCCTGATCGCATTCGCGCTGGTGCGGCCGCTGCTCGGCGCGGCGATGGCGGGCAACGCTCCCTGCGCCTACGCGATCGCGGCGGGGGAGACCGACGTGTCGCACCGCGGCAACGGCTTGGGCATCGTGTTCAGCGGGCGCTCCTTCGCGATCGCGCTGGCCGCGCTGACGGGCGGCTGGCTGTCGAGCTGGATCGGGATCCGCGGGCTGTTCGCGGTCAGTGCCGTCGCGCTCGCGACGATCGCGGTGGTGTACGGGCCGGTACGGGCGCCGCGCAACGCTACGATGCGCCGCGCTTGATTCCGCCGCTGCGTCGCTTGCTTCGCTTCCTGCTCGTCCTGTTGCTCGCCGTGCTGCTGCTGGTCGTTGCGCTGCGCATCGCCGAGCCGCGCCTGGTGTTCCTGCCCGCGCGCGAGCCGGTCGGCGCGGGGCCGGGTGAGCGCGTCGAGCTCGTCACGCGGGACGGCCTGCGCCTGGTGGCCTTCTGGATCGAGCGCGCTGGTTCCGCCGACGCGGTGCTGTACCTGCACGGCAATGCCGGCAGTCTGCGCGGACGCGAGTCGGTCGTGACCGCGCTCGTGCAGGTGACCGGGGCCTCGGTGCTCGCGCTGGATTACCGCGGCTACGGCGAGAGCGCGGGCGAGCCCGACGAGCGCGGCCTGGAACTCGACGCGCGCGCGGGCTGGGATTGGCTGGCGGCGCGCGTCGGGCCCGAACGCATCGTGATCTGGGGCGAGTCGCTGGGCGGCGGGCCGGCCACTCACCTGGCGCACGAGGTGCAGCGCGACGGCGTTCCGCGGGCGCTGGTGCTGCAGTCCACCTTCACGCGCCTGCCCGACATGGCGCGGCGCGTGATCCCGCTGCCCGGCATCGAGCGCTTGTGCCGCATCCGCATGGACAATCTCGAGCGCGTGCGCGCAATCCGCTGTCCGAAGCTGCACGTGCACAGCCGCACCGACGAGGTGGTGCCGTTCGAGCTCGGCGAGCGGCTGTTCAACGAGGCCTGCGAGCCGAAGCAGGCGTTGTGGGTCGACGGCGTCGGTCACAACGACGCCTGGTGGAGCCGCGACTTCGTCAGCCGGCTGGCGACGGCATTCGCGAGCATGCGCTGAGCACCGCGTCGAGCACGCGCTGCGGCGCCAGCCCGCTCGGCTCGAGCGCGTCGTTGCGTTCGCGGAAGAACTCGAGCACCTCGCGGCCGAACCACAGCTCGGGTGAAGGCGTGTCCGACGCCTGCGCGTGCCAGCCGGCGCCGTCGCGCCCTGCGCGCGGATCGAGCCGGTCGAGCTCGCGCGCGAGCGCCGCGAGGTCCGGACGCGGCCGGCGCGCGAGGCCGGGAAGGTCGAACCACGAGCGCGTCGACACGACCAGGCGGTGACAGTGGCCGCCCTCGCGGGGGAAGGACAGCAGCACGCGGTCGCGCACGCCCGCTCCGAACAGCGCGTGCCGGCCCGGATCGGATCCACGCAGCAGCGGCTCGTCGATGCACAGATGGGTCAGCGCGACCTGCGGATGGTCGGAGCGGCGGGCGCGCGCGACCACGCGGCGGTCCGCGCGGTGCGCGTCGAGCTCGAGCTCGTACAACCCGCGCGCGCTCACGAGGTCGCCGGCCAGCCAGCGCGGCAGCTGTGCGTGCACGTGCGTGTAGCAGCGCTCATGGCGCTCCGCGTCGGACAGGACGGGCAGCTCGCGCGCGAAGGCCGAGCGCGCGCGGTCGCCGAGGTTGCCGATCGCCGCGTCGAGCGCGACCGCCAGCTCGCTCGGCGCCTCGAAGAAGTCGCCGGCGGCCGCGAGTTCGAGCAGCTCGCGCTCGCGCGCCAGCGCGGCCTCCGGCTGGAGCACCGCGTACAGCGCGCATGCGCCGTCGGTGTCGTAGTGGTTGTTCACCGCGAGCCGTGCGCCCTCGGCGCGCCGCTCGCGCTCCGGCGCTCCGAGTCGCGCGAAGCGCAGCGCGCAGCCGGTCGACAGCTCGTGCGTGAGATCCGGCGGCGTGCGATGTCCGGGCCAGTGCGAGAGCTCGAGGCCGCGGCAGCCGAAGGCGCCGTCGACACAGATCACCGGCTCGGCGGGCGCTGCCCCGAGCACGCGCAGTTCGAGCTGCAAGCGCCTCTGCCTACTGGCCCGACGCGTCGCCGGAGCCTGCGGCCTTCTTCTCCTCGGCGTCGAGCTTCTTGAGGTTGTCCGTGGCCCACACGATCAGCTCCTCGGTCAGCTGCTTGCGCACGATCGGATCGAGGTCGGGCCTGGCCAGCTGCTCGTTCGCGCGCGTGATCGCCTTGTTGTAGAGCAGGCGCGCCTTGGGAATGTCGCGACGCAGGTTGTAGTGCAGGATCACCGCCGCGTCGTTCAGCGTGTTCGGGTTCGTGTCGTCGAGCTCGAGCGACTTCGCATAGCACTCGTAGGCGCGCTCCCACAGCGGCAACGGATCGGGCAGGTCCTTCTTCTGGCGGCGCAGGAAGGCGATCACATCGCCCTGATCGCGCGTGAACAGGCCGAGATTGCTCCAGCCCTCGGCATCCTCGGGCAGCCAGGCCGTGCGCAACTCGGTGACGGCGGCCGCCGCCTCGATGAATGGCAGCGCTTCGGAGAGCTTCGCCGCGGTGCGCAGTCCCTCGGCCTTGAAGTGGCAGTTGCCGCTGACCCAGGCCAGCATCGCGCGGTTCTGCTCCGCGAAGGACTCGAAAGCGAGCCAGGTCATCAACTGACTCGCATCGGCTTCCTTGAACTTGCGCAACGCGTCCGCGGCGCCCATGCCGTCGCCGCGCGCGGTTCGCACGCGCGCCAGGTAGTACAGGGACGAGAGCAAGTTCGGCGCCTGTTCGAGCGCGCGCGTGAAGCGCTGTTCGGCCTCCTCGTGCCTGGCGAGCGTGAAGCAAGCACTGCCGGCCCACCAGCACAGTGTCGAGGCGCGCGTGTCAGCGTCCCCGTGGCGCTTGACGAAGCCGTCGAGCGCGCCCGTGATCATCGCGTGGAAGCCCTCGTTGCCCAGCCGCTGCCACAGCGCGCCGGGATCGGCGATGGTCGGGTCGAGCGCGAGGGCTCGCGCGTAGGCCTCGCCCCCGCCCTTGATGTCCGCCTGCCACAGCAGTGCATCACCCAGGCCGAGCTCGGCGTCGGCCAGCGCGCGCAGCGCGGCAGCGTCGCGCGGCTCCCCGAGCAGCGCGATCGTCTTGCGACAGCCCTCGACAGCGCGAGCGACGTGCTTGGCGGCGGCAGCCGCATCGCTTTCGCGCAGCGCGATGTGGCTCGACAACGCGGCGGCGGCCAACTGGCGCCATGCGTCGGCGCGCTGCGGGTGGACCTTGACGGCCTCCTCGCCCGCTTGCAACGCGGTCGAGTGGTCCGAGGCGTTCCAGGCCGCGCGCGACAGCGGCAACCAGGCGTCGCTGAATTCCGGGCGCCGGCTCGCGAGCGCCTCCTTCAGGTTCGTGACGGCGTCCTGGAAGTCGAAGCCCACGGAGGCATCGGGACGCCCCGAGGCGAGCTTCTGTTCGGCGCTCTTGAGCGAGGCGAGACCGAACAGGTAGGCGACCTCGGGCGCGCCCTTGTGCGCGCGGTTGAGCTCGTCGGCGGCATCGCGAACGTCGTTGATGCGGCCCTGGTCGAGCCAAGCGCGCAGGACCCAGGTGCGCGTGCGCAGCGAGTCCTTCTCGGCCGCGGCGGCCTTCTCGAACAGCTTCTGTGCGCCGGCCGGATCGCCCTTCTCCAACAGCGCTCGCCCCTCGTCGAGCCAGCGCTGCACGTCATCGCCGCGTTCCGCGACGCGCAAGGATGTCGCGGAGCACAGGAGCGGCGCGGAGACGACGGGGGCGAGGAAGGCGCACAGCGCAAGGCGGGTCAGGAATCGCATCGAAAACTCCGGTGGGAAGCGCGGCCGATCGGCCGCGCCGTTCAGGGGCGCGGGCAGACCTCGCCCCAACTTCGAATGGCGATCGCCTCGGGCAATCGCTCGGGATCGGACCCGTCCGCGCAAGCGGGCAGGAACTCGTCGGATACGATCGGCCGCGGATCGGGCCCGATCGACAGTGCCTTCTCGAACCACAGCCGCGCGGTCAGCTTGTCGCCGCGGTGCACGAGTTCGAGCACGCCCAGGCTCTGGTGTGCATCGCCCCAGGCGTTCTGCAGTTCGTAGCGCGCGCGCTGCGAGAGCGTCGGGTCGGCCAATTGGCGTTCGCCCAGCTCCACGCTGCGTCGCAGCAGCGCCTCGGCCCCCGCGAGGTCCTCGCGCAGGTACTGCACCTGCACGAGCGCGGCGTCGTTGAGCATGCGCACATCCTCCGATTCCGGCCCCAGCGCGGCGCGATAGCTCGACCAGCTTTCGCGCATGCGATCGCGCGCGCGCGCGGCGAGCAGGTCCGCGCGCGCGAGCAGCGCCTCGCGACCGGCCGGCGAACTCAACTCGGCGGGCAGATCCGGCTCGAGCGCGCGCAGCGCTTGCTCCAGCGTTGCGGCGGCCGCGCCGTCGCGTGCGGCTACACAGCACAGCTGCGCGCGGCGCGCGAGCTCGAGTGCCAGCTCGCGCTGGAAGACGCCGGCACGACGAGGCCAATCGGATTCGATCGACTCCTCGCCGTCGGTCGGCGCGGAATCGCGCAACGTCGCGTAGATCGCCGCGGCGCGTTCGAGCGACGCGAGCTCGCGCGAGGCGGAATAGCGCTGCGCGAGCTCGCGCCCGACCGCGTCGAGGCCCGCGATGCCCGAACCGAGCCGACCCTCGATGCTGTAGCGCAGTCCACCGGGCACGACCTCATCCATCGATCGGAATGCGAGTTCGGCCTCTTCCGCGCGCCCCAGACCGAGCGCGGACCAGCCGAGGCCGGCACGGCAGACGACTTCGCGGTCGCGCACACTGGCGTCCCAGGCGGGATCGGTCGCGCGCGCGGAGGTCAGCCACTCCTGCGCGCGCAGGAATCCATCGCGAGCGGTGAGCGGGTCGGAGTTGAGCTGCTCCAGCGCGGCTTCGAAGCACTCGCTGCCCGCATGGAACAGCGCGGGCGCCGATTGCCCGTGGCGCAGGGCCAGGGCCTCGGCGCGCTCGGCGGCTCCGCGCAATCCGACGTGTTGGCGAGCCAGCAAGCGCCAGTCGTTCCACAGCTCGTACTCCCGCGGCAGGCGATCGATCGCGCGTTCGAGCACGGCGAGCGCTTCCTCCGGAGCTCCGGCGGCGGCTTCGTTGGCCGCGTACGCGCGCCAGGTCCACACGTTCTGCGGATCGGCCGCCAGCAGTACCGCCAACTCCATGCGGCAGTCCTCGAGCAGCTCGTCGGTGCCCGCACCGCCGGCGGCCCGTTGCGAGCGCAGCGCGAAATCGAAGGCGTCGTAGCGCACGCGCGCAGGCGTGAGCGCGAGCAGCCACGGGTAGTGCGGATCGGCGTCGGCCCCTCTTCCCGCGCGGGCGTGGCGCAGCGCATCCTCCGCGCGCGAGGCGAGCCATGCGGCGTGCGCGGCGGCATGCTCGGTCGCGGAATTCGACGGGCAGCGCTCGAGCGCTTGCAGCGCGTCGACCGCGAAGTCGGCCATCAGGCTGTCGGCCTGCCCGCGTTCGATCGCTCCCTGCAGTGCGCGCACGAGCCCGATACCGCGCAAATAGTGCAGCCGCGGTTCCTCCGGCGCGAGGGCGAGGCCGGCATCGAGCACGACCAGCGCCTCCTCCGGTTGCCCCAACTGCAGGAACTCCGACGCGCGCGAGAGGCGCGCCTCGAGCAGTTGCTGCGAGAGCCGCGCGTGGGCTTCCTCGAGGCGTCCCTGTTGCAGCAGGTGCTCGACTTCGTCGGGCCGGACCGCCAGGGGTTCGTCGGGGTCGGGTCGCGCGTCGGCCGACGGCGGCGACGTCTCGAGCGCTGGATCGGACGGCGCCGCGCGCTCCGCGCTCGGCAGGTCGAGGCGCTGATCCGCCGGCGGCGCGTCCGGCTCGCCGCCCGCATTCGGCACGCGCGGGCGCTGTCCTTCGCGGTCGGGCGTCGCGCTGCCGCACGAGGCGCACCAGGGGCCGAGCGCGATTCCCGCCAGCAACGCGTGCGTCAAGCGAGTCGAGCGAGGGGATCGGGGCATCGGGAAGGCGGGGGAGTCGGGCCCCGTCGGGGGCGGCACGGGGGGTGCGGCGCGTGGGGGGCGCGGCGCGTCGGCGGAGAGCGGATTCTAGTTCTCCGCAACGACCGTTCCTACGCGAGCCGGGCGCTGGAAGGGAAGAACGGACGCCGGCCCGCGTCCGTTACGCTCTTGTGGCCCGCTTCGCGTTCCCGTTGCGACCCAAACCTGTCCCTATCCGATTCGCCGCCCGCATGAGCCGTTCGATTCGCGTTTCTCGTCCCGCGCTGGCCGCCGCGCTGGCCTGCGCGGCCGCCGCCGCGGGTTGTGGGACCGATGATCCGTCCTGCTTCTTCGGCCCGGGCACCTGCCAAGGCGGTTCGAACCCCGGCGCGATCGGAGCGGAGGCGACCCTGCCGACCGATGGCGCGTGGATCCTGGATACGGCTCCGGTCGTCGAGCAGTTCCGGCCCAATGCCGGCAACGCGCACAACCGCACTCCGATCACGCTGCGCTTCAGCGAGTCGATGGCGCCTGCAAGCCTCGTGATCGGCAACAGCAGCGCCTTCGAGTTGATCGAACTCGATTCGGGCGGCACGCCGACGCTGATCCCGGTGCAATTGACGCAGTCGCTGCAGGCCGACGGCCGTCTGCTCGTGCTGCTGCCGCTCTTCCCGCTGCAGCCGTCACGCTCGTACCAGATCCGTGCCAAGAACGAGTCGCAGGTCAGGGACCTGACCGGCCAGCCGCTGACGCTCGCCGCCAACAAGGTGATCGGCACGTTCACGGTTGCAGCCACCAGTCCGACCAATCCGAGCGTGCTGACGACCTTCCCCGCCGACGACGCGGCGAACGTGAGTTGGACGCCCGAGCTCGTCGTCGTCTTCGATCAGCCGATCGACGCCACGACCGTCACCGATCAGAGCTGGAAGCTGACGATCGACGGCAGCGCACCGGTGCCCGATCCGGATCCGGAGCCGGTCGTGCTGGCCAACCCGCTGCCCGGCACCGACACGCGCCTGTGGACCTGGAAGAGCGTCGATTCCGACGGCGTCGCGACGCCCTACGGACCCTCGGCCGAATTCGAACTCGAGCTGTCGCCGGTCGCGACCCCGATCGAGACCGCCGCCGACGGCAAGCTCGCCACGACCTTCATCGATTTCAAGAGCGCCGCCTTTGACTCGCCGCAGGCCGCCTCGCTGCTTTCGGCACCCGTCGATGCGATCGGGATCGCGAACCTCACTGCCGGCAGCGGCAACGAACTCGCGCTCGGCGCGCAGCTCGCCGGCGCGCAGTCCGGTGATGTCGTGACGCTGTTCCTGTTCGGGAACTCGCTCGGCGCGAGTCCGAAACTGTTCGCGCTGCTGCGCCAGAAGGTGCTGTCCAGCGCGCCGTTCGACAGCGTCGTGCTCGACGCCGCGAACTTCGACCTCGTCACGACACTCAGCCCGCTGAAGGCCAAGTTCGCCGACGGCCAGCTCGGCGTCGCATTGCGCCTGCGGCGCGGCTCGATCGTCAGCCCGGTGCGCATGCTCGACGTGGATCTCGACGCCGACGGCGCGCAGGGGCCGTTGCTCGACACCGTCGCGCCGGTGCTGGAGGCGCTGTTCACGTCCGCCTCGAACACGAGCTACCGCAGT
Source organism: Planctomycetota bacterium (assembly GCA_016872755.1). Taxonomy (GTDB): domain Bacteria; phylum Planctomycetota; class UBA1135; order UBA1135; genus GW928-bin9. Next base: position 12,532 of record VGZE01000009.1, on the reverse strand, counting down.
GATCAGCGCGGACTCTCGTTGGCCGGCGAGGCCAGCGAGCCGACCTCGCGCGTGACGGTCGTCACGCCGCTGGGCGACAACCTCGCCGCGTCCGAAGTGCTCGGCTCCTCCGCAGACGGCAGTTTCCTGGCCGCTCCGGTCGTCGGCCTCGACCTGATCGAAGCGTCGGATCTGCCGCTCGACTACACGGTCGTCGCCTACGATCGCGCGCTCAACCCCTCCGCATCGGTCAGCGGTCAGTACCGGCAGGTCGGCGTGGTGGGGCCCGGCGCGCATGCGCCGGCTGATCCGCTCGAGATCGAAGTCGTCGACGCCGGCACGCTCGCGCCGATTGCAGGCGCGCTGGTGATGACGCACGCGGACGACGGAGCGACCTGGCCGTTGGTCGACAGCGACACAACCGATTCCAACGGCCGCGTCACGCTCGCGTCGGATTCGCTGTTCGAGACGATCCTGACCATCGACGCGTCCGGCATCGGCACGCCGCAAGTCGTCTACGACCTGTTCACCTTGCACGGCGTGGCGAGCAACCGCCTGTCGATTCCGCTTCCCCGCTCCGCGCTCACGCCGACGACCGGCCTGGGCACCGCGACCGGCACGATCACGAGCAGCGGCGCGGTCGCCGCGCTGTTCCTGACCAGCCTCGGGCGGCGCGTGTCGGACTCGCGCCGCGATCCTTTCGAACCGCGCACGCTGGCCGGCAAGGCTTGCGTGACCCCGCCGTTCGGCGCACAGCCGAATTGTCCGTTCGGGCCCTACTCGGTGCGTGCGCATCGCCTCGGCGCGGGCACGTTGATCGCGGGCAGCTTCTCGCAAACCCTGACCGGCTTCGCGGCCTCGACGCTGATCCAGGCCTTCGAGTTCGCGCTGCCGCGCGCGCCGCTGGCGAGCGGGGGCATCGATGCGCTCAGCTACAACGTGCCGCAATTGCTGATCGAGCCCGGCGTGCCGAGCGCCGACCTGCCGCTGCAGGCACCGAACGCGAACCTCTTCGCCTTCTTCACGCAGGGCATCGACCTCGCGGATCTCGTCGACGACGCGAGCCTGGAGGGCGCACCGCTCGTCACGGTCGATGCACTCGTCCCCGGTCTGCCCGGCTCGGTCGTGGTCGGGATCGGCCTGGCCTTCGACCAGGGCTCCCTGCTCTGGTCGCTGCGCAGCGCCTACACCGGCAAGGCCGGTCCGCTCGGCCAACTCGTGAGCGACGGCGTGCTCGAGCCCGATCTGTTCCTGCGCGGCGAGATACGGGACGTCGATGGCAACGTGGCCGGCCAGCGCCGCCGCTTCTCCAACCTCAGCGCGTTCCAGCCGTTCCCCAGCGACCTGTTCCCGGCCAATGTCGCGCAACTCGTCGCGCCCGCGGCGAGCGGCTCCAGCGGCGGCGCTTCGTACACGCTGACGATCGACAACTCGATCCAGGACATCCAGGGCATGCCCGGCCTGTACCGGGTCACGTTGCGCGATGCGACCGGGCGGCGCTGGACCCATGTCAGGCTCGACGAGCCCGACGTCGCCGGCGCCACGCTCGACCTCCGCGTGGTCGACATCGCGGTCGCGGGCGGCGAGCCGCTGGCGAACGGCTCGATCGAGGCGGTCGTCGAATCGCTGGCCTGGCCGTCCTTCGATGCCGGCGCGTTCCTGTGGAGCGACCTCGAGCGCGAATTCGACCTGTTCAGCCGCAGCGCGCCGATCGCGTTCACGCAGCCCTGAGCGCCGCGGCAACGAGCCCTGAGCGCCGCTGGCTACAAGCCCCGCGCGCCGCTGCTACAATCCGCGCCCCCGATCCGAACCTCTCCGCTCGGTTTCCAGCTTCCCATGCGCCTCCCGAACGCCGCCTGCGTCCTCGTCTTGGTCGTCGCCGCATGCAAGACGACCCCGAACTATCCGGTGCCGGCCACGCATCCGAGCGCGGCCTCGACGCTCGAGTCCGCCGTTCCGATGGAAATCGCGGTGGAGGTGGTCGAGAACCGCGGAGCGGATGCGCGCATTCCACTCGATCTGCTGCGCGATGCGCTCGCGCAGGGACTGATCGAGAGCGCCTACAGCCCGCTCGACAGCCGCTTCGTCGACACCCAGTTGGGCGGCGCCGCACCGGGCCAGGGGTCGACGAGCTTCGCTAGCGGCATCACGATGCTGCCGGACGCCTGGCTGCGCGTGTCGCTCGATGCGAGCGACGAGCGGCTCTTTCCGGTCAGCGGCGCGTTCTTCCTGAGCGGGAAGGCGGAGATGCTGAGCGGTGACGGCTCGCAGGTGCTCTGGGGGGTGGACCTGACGCGTCGCCTCGAGTTGGGGCCCACCTATGGAATGCGCCTGGACGACGGCGCCTTCTTGCCGCAGGCGGCGCGGTTGTTCGCGGCCGAAGTCATCAAGCTGATCCCCGTGCGGCGCGCGGCCCTGGCACCGAAGCCGCTCTAGAACCCCCCTCGGTCCGCGGTCCGAATGCGGCGTGGTGGCGCTCGGAGCCGCCTCTGGCTAGACTCTTCGCGCTGAAATGCCGCTGGAACGTTCCGGCGGTCTACCCCCGCCTGGGGTTCCCTCCCTGGGCGACGGGCCTATCCCTAGCACCCCATCCCCCACGAGATCCGCGTTGGGAGATTGCCCGAAAGACTGAACATGGCAATCACTGCCGATCGCAAGTCCGAAGTCATCAAGACCTACGCACGCGCCAAGGGCGACAACGGTTCGCCGGAAGTCCAGGTCGCGCTGCTCTCCGAACACATCCAAAATCTGACCGAGCACCTCAAGACGCACCGCAAGGACTTCACGTCCCGGCGCGGACTCCTGCTGATGGTCGGCCAGCGCAGCAAGCTGCTGAAGTACCTGCGCTCGAAGCACCCGGTTCGCTACAACGACCTGGTCCAACGCCTGGGCCTGCGCCGTTAGTTCCGAACGCCTGGGGCCGCCTTCGCGCGGCCCCACGCGTTTCAGCCTCACCCAAGCGAGCCTGGGGCAGCCACGCGGGCCAGGGCCTGCGACCCGGCTAGCCGCCGGTGGTCTGCCGCCCAATCCGGGCGCGGCCCCCGTTCCGGGGTACGGCGTCCGAGGCTGTGCCCGGCGCGCCCCATTCAGTACAAACCAACTCAGAAGACAACCAAGACGACCTGACAGAAGAACGAAATGACAACTTTGAATCTGCAAGCCACGCGAGTGGAGATCGACATCAACGGCACGCCCCTCTACCTCGAGACGGGGTTGATGGCGCGCCAGGCCCACGGCGCGGTGATCGCGACGATGGGCGAGACCCAGGTATTCGCGGCCGTGTGCGTCGGAGCGGCGCGCGAGGGGATCGACTTCTTCCCGCTGACGGTCGAGTACCGCGAGAAGACCGAAGCCGCGGGAAAGATCCCCGGCGGCTTCTTCAAGCGCGAAGGGCGCCCGACCACGAAGGAAGTCCTCACGATGCGCCTGATCGACCGCTCGATCCGGCCGCTGTTCCCGGACGGCTACAAGGACGAGGTGCAGGTGATGTGCCAGGTCCTGGGCTACGACGGCGAGAACGCCGCGGACGTGCTCGCGATGATCGCGGCCTTCGCCGCATTGCACATCAGCCAGATCCCGTTCCACGGCGCGATGGGCGCGGTGCGCGTCGGCCATCTCGACGGGCGCCTGATGACCTTCCCGACCGATCCGCAGCGCCGCGACGCATCACGACTCGACCTGGTCGTGGCCGGTCACTCCGATGGCATCTGCATGGTCGAGGCCGGCGCTCGCGAGTTGCCCGAGAAGGAGATGATCGACGCGCTGGAACTCGGCCACACGATGATCAAGCGGCTGTGCGGCGCGCTCGACGAGCTGCGCAAGAAGGCCGGCAAGCCCAAGCTCGCCTTCGTCGCGCCGGCCAACGATCCGAAGCTGGTCGAGGCCGTGCGCGCCTACAAGTCTCAGATCAAGGACGCGATCTTCACCGAGGGCAAGCAGGCGCGCTACGACGCGATCTCGAAGGTCAAGGAGCAGTGCGTGGCGGCGCTCACGAAGGGCATCGTGGACGAGAAGGAACTCGCCGCGCGCACCAAGCTCGCCAAGTCGCTCTACGAGGACTTTGCCGCGCAAGTCGAACGCGAGCAGATCCTCGAGGGGCGCCGGGCCGACGGCCGCAAGTTGAACGAGATCCGGGCCATCTCGGTGATCCCGAACCTGATCCCGCGTCACCACGGTTCGGTGCTGTTCACGCGCGGTGAGACGCAGGCCCTGGTGTCCTGCACGCTCGGCACGCCCGACGACGAGCAGATCATCGACGGCATCGAGGAGGAGTATCGCAAGTCGTTCTACCTCCACTACAACTTCCCGCCGTACTCGGTCGGTGAAGTGCGCCGCCTCGGCGGACCCGGTCGCCGCGAGATCGGTCACGGCATGCTGGCCGAGCGCTCGCTCGCCGCGGTGCTGCCGTCCTGCGAGCAGTTCCCCTACACGATCCGCATCGTCTCCGACATCATGGAGTCCAACGGTTCGTCGTCGATGGCGTCGGTGTGCGGAGGCTGCCTGGCGATGATGGCCGCCGGGGTGCCGCTGACCCAGCCGGTCGCCGGCATCGCGATGGGCCTGGTGACCGAGGGCGAGCGCTATGCGGTGCTCTCCGACATCGCGGGCTCCGAGGACCACAACGGCGACATGGACTTCAAGGTCGCCGGCTCGGGCCTGGGCATCACCGCGCTGCAGATGGACCTGAAGGTCCGCGGCGTGTCGCGCGAGGTGCTGGAAGCGGCGCTCTCGCAGGCTCGCGAGGGGCGCGTGCACATCCTGCGCAAGATGCTCGAAGTCGTGAAGCGGCCCAGCAGCGAGATCTCGAAGTGGGCGCCGCGCTACGAGCAGCTGCGCATCCCGGCCGACAAGATCGGGCTGCTGATCGGCCCGGGCGGTCGCAACATCAAGGCGATGCAGGAGCAGTACAAGGTCAAGATCTCGGTCGTGTCCGACGACGGGCAGATCCAGGTCTATGGAACCGAGGCTGCGAAGGTGAAAGCCTGCGCCGAAGCGGTCCTGGCGATGTGCGAGACCCCCAAGATCGGCGCTCGCTACACGGGTACGGTCAAGGGCGTGAAGGAGTTCGGTGCCTTCGTCGAGATCCTGCCCGGTGTCGAGGGCATGGTGCACATCAGCGAGCTGGCCGAAGGCTATGTCGAGCGCGTCACGGACGTGGTCTCGATCGGCGACAAGCTCGAGGTCGTGGTCATCAACGTCGACGATCGCGGCAAGATCAAGCTGTCGCACAAGCAGACGCTGGCTCCGCGCTGACCCGCGACCGGCGCTCCCGACGGGCCGCTCCGCCCCCAACCTGGTTTGGGGCGGGGCGGCCCGTTGCGTTGGAAGAGCGAAAAAAGCGAAAAAAAGGCTAGCAATGAAGCCTCGCTGAACGTCGAAAAGCCTAGGCTGTGCGGGGAGACACGCTCCTCGATCCCCACCCCTTCGACCTCGGTATCCAAGCCACGACCATGCGACCCCACTCGCTCCGGCTGGCCTTCGCGCTCTGCGCCCTCTTGGGCGGCGGCGCGAGTGCGCAGGACGCGCGTGTGGGCCTGCCGGCGGTCGGGTTCCAAGTGCCTGAGACGGGGCCGGTGCTCGCCGAGACCGTGGAAAGCGACTGGATCCTCAACGCGCAGGACAATGTCTGCGGGTTGCGCGATCCGCGCATGCTGTCGAACCCCGGGCGGATCAACTACGACACGCTGATGGCGGCTACTCCGGAGTTGCAGAAGCTCAAGCGCGAAGGCATCGATCCGGGCTCGGCCGAGGGCATCCAGCTCAAGCAGCAGGCGATCGACCGCGTGACCAAGGCCAGCGAGAGCGTGCGCGTCACGCAGGGGCACTGCAGCGTCTGGAAGGCGATCAGCCACAAGGACGGCCGGGCGATCGCCGACCTGACGGAACTGGTCAGGGCCAAGCTCTAGCAGCCCGTCGCACAGGTCGCCACCGCGGCGGAGTAGGCGCTCGCTCCGCGGCATCGAATTCATAGGGCCTTGCTCGGCGGCCAGGGTGATTGACTGCGCCGTCTGAGTCAGCCCGTCGCACAAGTCCCCACCGCGGCGGAGTACGCGCTCGCTCTGCGGCGTCGAGTTCGGCGGCCGCGCTCGGCGCGCCGGAGTGAGTGCCTGCATCGTCCCTGCACCGCTCGACCTTCCTCTGCATCGCGAACACGTGCCGCGCCTCGCGACGCGACCTGTTCCACGGATTGCTGGCCGCTGGGTGCTGGCGCGCGGGGGCTCCCGAGCGCACCATGGGGACCGCTTGAACCGAACCTCGCCGGCAGCCCAGTCCCCGACTCGAGCCGGAGCCTTGCTGCTCCTGGTCGGCGTGGCTTGCGCCTGCGCGGGAACCTCGGAGGTGCTCGGTCCCGAGCAGCAGGTCGCGCCGGCGCGGACGCCCGAGGAAAGCCACGTGTCCGCCATGGAGCGCGAGGGCGCGGATCTCCTTGCCGCGGCCGTTCCGATCCCTCCAGTAGCGATTCCCGATCCCGCGGCGGTCCATCTCGGTCCGGCCTGGATCGCGAAGACCAGCGACAGCATCTGCGGCTTGCGCGACGCTCGCATGCTGTCGAACCCCGCGCGCGTGGACCTGGCGGCCCTGCTCGATTCGACGCCCGAGATGGCGCTGCTCGCGCGGCAGGACGCCGACCCCGAGTCCGTCATCGCGCTGCACCTGCGCCAGCAGGCGCTCGATCGATGCGTGAAAGTCTGCGAGGCACTGCGCGTGCTCGGCGGCTACTGCAGTGTGTGGAGCACGATTCGCCACCGCGATGGCCGTCAGGTGCCGGATCTGACCGAGATCGCCCGCGCGCGCGTCGGGATCAGCGAGGAGCTGCTCTAGGCAGGCCGCGATGAGACTCGCTCCCGTGCAGGCATCGCGAATTCGGCAGGCGCGGCTGTGCGCGCTCGTGCTGGTCAGCGCGCTCGCTCTCGGAGCGTGTTCGTCCACTCCGAAGCAACCTGAGAATCCTCGCAAGGTCGGCACGCTCGCCGATCTCGAGGCGATCCTCGTCGAGCGCGAGGCCAAGTTCGTCGAGGGCACGCTGTACGCGAATGGCCTGCCTTCCGACAGCGGACCCCAGGAGCCCGTCGGAGCGGAGCTCGCGCCGCAGGAGCCGCCCGCCAGCCAACCCGCCGAGCCCGCGGCGCAGGCTCCGGTTGCGGACGAACCGCAGCACGAGATGCAGTCCTTCGAGGAATTGCTCGTGCGCGCCGCGAGTCAGCCGGCGCTGACGCCGACTCAGCCGCCTGCGCCCCCGCCCGGCCCGTCTGAGAACCCGTATCTCGCTTTCGGGTCGCGCATCGTCGTCCATCCGGACGGGCGCGTGACGAAGCCCTATCCACTGCCGACGAAAAAGGGCCGGCGCCTGCTCGACCTGCTGCAGCTCTACGGCGATTTCCCGGTGCGCTTCACGATCCGCGGCCCCACTGACGCACCCGCTTCGATGCCGGCGCGAACCGACGAAAACGCCGACGATGTCGAGTGCATGCTGCTCGAGGAGTGGGACATCGAGCTGTACCAGGACATGCGTGTCTGGCCGCCGACCGCGCCCGCGCCCGTGGCACTGGCCGACTGGCTCGTCGTGACCGCGCGGCCGGCGCGCCTGCACGAAGTCGAGGATTTCCTGAACCTGTTCGCCGCATCCGTGCCGCAGATCGAGATCGAGGCCAAGATCGTCGAGATCACCGAGACCGAGGGTCTGGACCTGGGGGTCAAGCCCGTCGCGACCGGTACGCCGATCTTCGACGCGCCCGGCGACGACACGCTGATCAAGGGCTTCGACTACTCCTTCCCGACGACCGATCTGGGCTCGGCGCTGTTGACGCTGGGGGCGGTGCAGGACGGCCTCGCGTTCAACGCCGTGCTACAGGCGCTCTCGACCTGGGAGAACGTGCAGATCGATTCGCAGCCGCGCATCGCCGTTCGCGAAGGCAGCAAGGCCGAGATCGTCAACATCACCAGGATTCCGTTCTACAAGATCGACAACATCAACGCGGCCAATCAGTACACCGCGCAGCTGCTGTTCGAAGAGGTAGGCGTGAAGCTGTACATCGTGCCGCGCGTCGTCGGCACCGACACCGTCGCCTTGAACATCGACATCGAGGCGTCACAGCAGGCCGGCAGCGTTGCATCGCTGATCTCCTCCGGTGGTGCCGGCGGCTTGCTCTCCAACCCGGTCATCGCCAAGCGCGGAGCGCGTACGGTGGTCTACCTGCAACCCGGCCAGGCGGTGATCCTCGGCGGCCTGACGACCACGCGCAACACGGAGAGGACGCGCAAGGTGCCCGTGCTCGGCAGCATTCCGGTGCTCGGCGGGCTGTTCCGCTCGAAGCTCGAACTCCGCGAAAAGGCGCACGTGCTGTTCTTCATCCGCCCGCGCATCCTGCAGGGGATCGACGTGCAGCGCGATTTCTGAGCCCGCCGAGACCCGGCTCCGACTGCCGGGGACAGCTGCGACCAGCGTGATCCGGTTGACTGCGTGTCCGCGACCGACAGGGGCCAATCGACCGCGGCGGCTCCTGGCGCTGCCGCCTTCCCAGCCGGCGCGCCGTCAACCAAGCCTGGGTCCGCTGCGATCGCTCACCTGCCGTTGGGGAGCGCAGCGACGACCCTGGTCCGTTTGACTGCGCGTCCGCGACCGACAGGGGGCGATCGACCGCAGCGACCCCCATGGGTGGGGCCTTCCGAGCCGGCGCGCAGTCAACCACGCCAGGGTCCACTGTGTTCGCTATTCGACTGCTGGGAAGCGCTACGACTCCGCTCCGCCTGCCGGGAAGCGCCGCACCCCACACCGACTGGGGAAAGCGCTGCACCCCACACCGCCTGTCGATAAGCGCTGCACCCCACACCGCCTGTCGATAAGCGCTGCACCCCACACCGCCTGCCGGGAAGCGCTGCACCCCACACCGCCTGCCGGGAAGCGCAACACCCCACACCGCCTGCCGGGAAGATCGCACCGGCTCATTGCGTCATACTGGCGGGCGGCGCCTCGACCCTTCCTGCTCATCTGCGGCCCCTCCGAGGTTCGTTACTTTCGCCCATCGATTCCACGGCCGGCTTACGAGCGCGGCGGTGGTCCTTCCCCATGCTTGCACCCAGGAACCCACGCAGCATCGATGCCCGCGACCCGCGCAGCGGCGCCGCGCTGATGCTCTCGTTGCTTGTGCTCTTCGTGCTCGTCGCGATCGTGTTCCAGTTGAACATCGCGACCGGCACCGATGCTCGCATCGCGCGCAACGAGGTCACGCTCATCCAGATGGACCTCGCGATCGCCTCGGCCCAGCTCCAGGTGTTCGAAAACCTGAAGAGCGACGCTCAATCGAGCGAAGGTGGAGCGGCCGGGGGCATGGGCGGTGGCGGGGGAGGCATGCCGGGTCTGCCCCAGGGCAGCGGCGGCTCCGCCGAAGGCCTGCAGGGATTCGGCGGCGCAGGTGGCGGCGGCAATCCGTTCGGTGGAGGCAGTCCATTCGGCGGTGGTGGAGCCGGCGACGGCGCGGGCGCGCAGCAAGGCCCGGTGGATTCGAGGATGGACTCCTGGGGCCGACCGGAACGCACGTCGATCAACGAGATCGATCTGCGCATCCTGATTCAGGACGAGGACAGCAAGTACAACCTGCTCGCGATCCTGACCAAGAACGAAGACGAAGCTCGCAAGGCGCTCGATCGATTGACTCGCATCATCGACATGTACCGCGAGGGGACCGAGGCGGACGTCGACGGCGCGCGCGCGCGGCGGATGGCGGAGTCGATTCGAGATCATCTCAAGCTGCGCCTCGATTCGGTGCTGCCGCGCCCCGCGCTGCTGACCGACACGGACAAGGACGGCAATACGCTCGAGCAGGGACTTCCGCTCTCGTTGCGGGAATTCGCAGTGCTCCCCGGCTTCGACGATAGTCAGTTCCGGGATTTCCGCGATTCCGAGGGGCACGTCGTGCACGCGCTCTCGAGTTTCTTGACCGTCTGGACCTCGCTCTCCACACGTGCCGAGTTGATGCAGGAACTCGGCGCCAGCAGCGGCGAACCCGGCACTCCTCCGGGGACCGCGGGCGCGGGTAACAACAACCAGGGCAACAGCGGCGATTCGAAGGCGCCTTCCGGGGGGTCCGGGGGCAGCGGCTTCAATGCGTCCTTCGCCGGCGCGCAGGGATCCGGCACCGCAGGTGCCGGCGGCGGAGGAACCAGCGACGCGACGGGCATTGCCGTGAACGTGAACACCGCTCCCGCTGCCGTGCTCAAGGCGTTGTTCGACGATCGCGACATCCCGCCGCAGTTCTGGGACGGAGTGATCGAATATCGAAACCTCGAGGACGAGGAAGCGACCGAGGAGGCCGAGAAGGACGGCGAAGAGGCCGAACCCGAGTACGACGAATGGGGCCGCGAAGTCCTGCCGCGCAAGTTCTTCAAGTCGCTGGGTGATCTGAAGGAGGTCGACGGCTGGGAGAACATCGAGCCGCAGCAGCAGGCGGAGATCCAGCAGATGCTGACGGTGCAGAGCAACGTGTTCTCCGTCTACATCACGGCGCGCAAGCGAACCGCGGCCGAGGACGGCTCCGAGTCCCTGGACGATCCGGTCGAAGTGCGCAAGCGCGAGGAACGCGGCGGCTACCTGACGCGCACCGTGCGCATCGTCGTGTGGCGGCGCGCCGGAGGCTCTGACGGGGTCCAGCTCGTGCCGCTGGAATGCTGGGAGACGATCGACTACTCGCCCTTCGAGGTCCTGGACTATCCCGACGAGGAGCGCTGAGCTTGGCGCGCGGTGACGGCGGATTGTGGATCGAGGTGTTCGATCACCTCTTCGCTTCCGTGGCCGAGGAGATGGGCGCCGCACTGATTCGCTCTTCGTTCTCGCCGAACATCAAGGAGCGCCGCGACCTTTCCTGCGCGCTGTTCGATGCGCGCGGCCGCATGATCGCGCAGGCGGCGCACTTGCCGGTGCACCTCGGCTCAGCGCCGCTCTCCGTTCAAGCCGCGATCGAGGCGCTCGAGATGCACGCCGGCGATGCGGTACTGCTCAACGACCCGTATCGCGGCGGCACTCACCTGCCTGACCTGACCCTCGTGTCACCGGTCTTCCTGTCCGGCGAGCGACGGCCCTCGTTCTACGTGGCCAATCGCGCGCACCACGCCGATGTCGGCGGCGCCGCGCCGGGCTCCATGGCGCCGGCTCGCGACATCCACGGCGAGGGACTGCGCATCCCACCGCTGCGTCTCGTCGCGCGTGGAGCCTTCGATCGCGCGCTGCTGGAGCTGCTGCTGGCGAACATGCGCGTGCCGCGCGAACGCGAGGCCGATTTGGAGGCTCAGTGGGCCGCCAATCGCACCGGAGTGCAGCGACTGGGCGAGCTGTGCGCCGAGCACGGACGCGCGACGCTGATCCGGCGATCGTCCGAATTGCTCGACTGGAGCGCGCGAGCCTGCCGGGCTGAACTCGCACGCCTGCCGAGCGGACGGCACGCGGTCGAAGATGTGCTCGAAGTGCCGGGCGCATCGCCTGACGGCTTGGCGCGCATTCGATTGCGTCTTCAGCTCGCGCGCGGCCGCGCGACGTTCGATTTCCGTGCCAGCGACGACCAACTCGAGTCGCCGCTCAACACGGTGCACGCGGTCGTCGTCTCCGCGGTGTTGTACTCCCTGCGCCTGCTGCTGCCCCCGCACACGCCGACCAACGACGGCGTGCTGGCGCCCGTGCGGGTGCTGACGCGCAAGGGCAGCCTGGTCGACGCCTGCTATCCGGCACCCGTCGCCGGCGGCAACGTCGAGACGAGTCAACGGCTGGTCGACGTGATCCTGGAGGCCTTCGCGCGCGCGTTGCCGGGACGCCTTCCTGCAGCGAGCAGCGGAACGATGGCGAACTTGTCCTTCGGCGGCCACGACCCGCGTCGCGGCGCGTTCACCTACTACGAGACCATCGCCGGCGGCGCCGGCGCAGGCCCGCAGCGAGATGGAGAGTCGGCCGTGCACACGCACATGACGAACACGCGCAACACGCCGATCGAGGCGCTCGAACTCGCGTTCCCCGTCCGCGTCGAGAAGCTCGACGTGCGGCGCGGTTCCGGCGGTCGCGGTGCTCGCCGCGGCGGCGACGGCATCGAGAAGCGTCTGCGTTTTCTCGTGCCGGTGCGCGGAGCCTGGGTCGCCGAGCGCTCGCTCCGTGGCCCTGCAGGCCGCGCCGGCGGCCCGCGGGGGGCGGTGAGCGCGGCGGTGTTGGTTACGCCGGGCGGGGTGACGCGGAGGTTGGGTTCGAAGGAGGCGTTCGATGCGCCGGTGGGGGCGAGGTTGAGCTTGAGAACCCCCGGGGGCGGGGGACACGGCCGGACCCTGGCCTAGTTGGCTGCGCGGTTCAGAGGGGGATCGGCGCGGAATTGCGGGCACAGGCCGAGCAGGTCATGGGTCGGCAGCAGTCCCGGGAATAGCCCGAGGGTGCTGGCGGCTGATTGCCCCGGGCTTCGGTTGATCATGCGCCGCACGTAGTTGCGGAATACGACCCACACCCACAGGTGCTTTTCCAGCTTTTCGCGCTTCTTCGCGGCCGCCCAGGTCCTGCGGACCAGCCTCGACACCCCATCGCGCA
>VGZE01000008.1 GCA_016872755.1 Planctomycetota bacterium | reverse complement strand
CCGCTCAGCGAGGCGCGCGCCGCGCATGAGCTGCTCGAGAGCCGGCAGGTGTCGGGGAAGATCGTGCTCGTGCCCTGACCGCGACGTTGCGGATATCATCGCCGCTCGATGAACGCCAACGACTTCCGGATCGCGGCCGTGCTCGGCGCCGGCACGATGGGCCACGGCATCGCGCAGGTGCTCGCGACGACCGGCCTCACGACCCGTCTCTACGACATCGCGCCGGCTCCGGTCGAAAAGGGGCTCGCGCAGATCCGCGCCAACCTCGACAAGGGCGTGCAGCTCGGCAAGGTCGATGCAGCGGCCCGCGACGCGGCCGTGGCGCGGTTGTCCGGTCACACCGAGTTGCTGCACGCGACCGATGGCGCCGACGTCGTGATCGAAGCGGTGCCCGAGAAGCTCGAGCTCAAGCAGGACCTTTTCCGCAGGCTCTCGGCCGCGCTCGGTCCGCAGGTCTTGCTGGCGAGCAACACCTCGTCGCTGTCGCTGTCGAGGATCGCTTCCGTCGCGCGGCATCCCGAGCGCGTGACCGGCATGCACTTCTTCAATCCGGTGCACTTGATGAAGCTGGTCGAGGTCGTGCGCGCCGAACCGAGCTCGGACGCGGCGGTGGCGGCCTCGGTCGAGCTCGCGCGCCGCATGGGCAAGGATCCGATCGTCGTGCGCGATGCGCCGGGATTCGCCAGCTCTCGCCTGGGCATCTGCATCGGCTTGGAAGCGATGCGCATGGTCGAACAAAACGTCGCGAGCGCGGAGGACATCGACAAGGCGATGGTGCTCGGCTACGGCTTCCCGATGGGGCCGCTAAAGCTGACCGACCTGGTCGGTCTGGACGTGCGCCTGTCGATCGCCGAGTACCTGGCGCGCGAGATCGGCCCGTCCTTCGAGCCGCCGCGGATCCTGCGCGACAAGGTCGCGCGCGGCGAGCTCGGCAAGAAGAGCGGGCGCGGTTTCTATGCCTGGGACGCGCAGCCGAAGTCGTAGCGCCGCTCCGCCCGCGGCGCTCGCGCCGCCGCCGCGCGAGCGTTGGGTGCTGCCGCCGCGCGCGCACGACGCGCTGCCGGACCTCGAGCGAGCGCGCCTGCTGGACCTCACGCGGGACGTGCTGCGCCGGCCGACCGCGCCGTACGCGGAGGATCTGCAAGTTCGCGGGTTGCTCGAGTTCGCCGCCGAGCGTCCGGGAATCGAGGCACGCCTCGATCGCCACGGCAACGCGTTGCTCGAATGGCGCGGCCGGGGCACGCGCGCTCCGCTGCTTGCCTACAGCGCGCACCTCGATCACCCGGGGGTCGAGTACCTTGGCCGGCGCGGCGGAGTTCTGCTCGGGCGCTTGCACGGAGGCGTGCGCCCCGACGTGCTGCCGGGGGCGCCGCTGCGTTTCTTCGCGCTCGAGGACGGCACGGCGATCGCCACCGCTCGCGTGCGCGCGGCGCGGCGAGTCGGCGGCGGCACCGAGCTCGAGCTCGTGGAGCTCAGCGGCAAGCTGGCGCGCGGAACACCCGGGATGTGGGATCTCGGCGCCGGCGCGTTGCGCGGCACGCGCCTTCATGCGCGAGTCTGCGACGATCTGCTCGGCGCCGTCTCGATCCTGCACGTGCTCGATCGACTGTGGCGCGCGCGCTCGCCGGTGCGCCTGCTCGGTGTGTTCACGCGTGCCGAGGAGACCGGCTTCATCGGATGCCTGGGCCTGCTGGAGGCACGCTCGCTGCCCGCCGACACGCATGTGATCGGTCTGGAATGCTCGCCGCTGCGCGCAACGGCCCGGCCGGGGCGCGGCCCGGTCGTGCGCGTCGGGGACGCGGCCAGCGTGTTCGATCCCGAGCTGTCGCAGCGGTTGCACGCGCAGGCCGCGCGCCTGCGCGCGGAGGTTCGTGGATTCGGATTCCAGCGTGCGCTGATGGACGGCGGGCGCTGCGAATCCACTGCCTTCAATGCACGCGGCGTGCGCGCCGGCGCGGCCTGCCTCGCGCTCGGCAACTACCACAACGGTTCGCCGCGCGGCCGGCTGGCGCCGGAGTGGGTCGAGTGGGCCGACCACGAGGGCCTCGCCGCGCTGCTGTACGAATTCGCGCTTTCCTGGAATGCAGGCGCGGACTCCGCGCAGAGCGCAGCCCTCACTGCGCTATGGCGCGGCGGACGAGCACAGTTGGCGCAATCGGCGCGTCGTATCCGCGCGGCGACGGCGCGCGCCTGAGGTCTCCGCTATCCTGTTTGCCCACGACCGATGAGCGCGCTGAGCATCGAAGAACCCGCTCGACCAGGGCGGCACACCCCCGGCCGCAACTGGCTGATCGGTTGCGGGGGCTGCGGCCTGCTTGCGGTGGTCGTCTTCATCGGTGTCGCGCTGTTCATGAAGAGCAGGCTCGAGAAGGCTCAGGATCCGGAGAGGGTCTGGCCGCTGCTGCAGAGCGTGCTCCCGTTCGACGAGCGCCCGAAGCAGGTTCGGCCGTTGCTGGGCATCGCGCTCGGCGGCACGACGATCTCACTGCAGGACACGCGCAACGAAGCGCGCGTCGATCTGCTCGCGTTCGGTCCAGGTTCCGAGGGCGCTTTCGACGCACTATTCGATGCGGAGAAGGCAAGGACGGCCGCGCTCGCCAACGCCAGCCCGTTGCTGGACGCGGCGGCCGGCGAACTCGAGGTCCAGGGACGCAAAGTGCGCACGCTGCACGGCCGGGGCCTTGCCCGCTCCGCGGACGCGAGCGGCGCACACGCCTTCGTTTCGAAGCTGCGCATCGACCTGTCTTCGTCCGGCGGGCGATCTCTCAGCTTCCAGTACGAGCTGCCAGACGGGGACGCGGCGACGCTCGGGGCGGCCGCGCTCGCGTTCCTGTCCGAGTTCGACGTCTGGAGAGGTCGATGACGGAGGCGCCCGCGGGGACTTCCTCCCAGACCGGCGGCTGGGCGCGCCTGCTCGGCGTGTGGCTGGTGCTGGGCGCCGTGGCTTGGTTCTTGGTTGCTTTCGCACGCCGCTCCGGCGGCGAGCTCGACGCGCACACCTTCTTCTCGGAATGGTGCGCGGCACGGCCCGAGCGGGTCGCGTTGGGCGATGCGCGCATCGACAGTTCCGGCGTGCGCGTGCTCGAGCTCGAGGTCGGCGCGAGCGGCACGCCCGTGCCCGGAGAGCCGTCTCGGCTCGTGCTCTGGGAAGCGGCAGACGCGGGCCCGGTGCTGGCGGCTTGGACGGGATTTCCGAACTACGAAGCACCCGAGTCCGAAGAGCCGACCGATCCAGCACCGAAGGAATTCGGCCAGCCCAAGAGCAAGTGGCGCGAAGTCCAGCGCGGCGACATCAGCTACGGCCGCTGGACCTCGACCTACGTGCGCCTGCGCCGCGTCGCGCCGGGAGAGCCCGACCTCGACCAGGTGCGCGTGAACATCACGGACCGGCGCCGCTACGCGCTGCTGATTGCCGAGTGGGAACCCGGCGTCGCGGCGATGCTGCCGGCGCTCGAGCGGCTGCTCGCCGAGCTCGAGCTCAAGGCGGAGCTGGCGGATCGACCGCCGCCGGCGCGCTGACCTCGTGTTCGACGACGCGCGCGACGACTTCCGCGACATGCAGCACGCGTACGTCGAGCCCGGCGCGTGCGATGCCCTGTTCCCACTGCAGCTGGCAGCCCGGATTCGCGGTCACCAGCGTGCGCGCCTCGCTCCGGCGCAGGCTCTCGAGCTTCGGTTCCAGCACCGCCTTGCTGTCGACCGGGCGCAGCACCGAGTAGATGCCGGCGGAGCCGCAACAGGACTCGCTGTCGGCCAGCTCCAGGCGGGTGATGCCGGCTGCGCGACACGCGGCGTCGAGCAGCGCGCGCGGCTGCGCGCGGATCTGCTGGCCGTGGCACAGGTGGCATGGATCGTCGTAGACCAGCGGGCCCTCGAGCACGCCGCGCGCGGAGTCGGGCGCGGGCCCGAGAGTCGACAAGCGCGGCGCGGCGACCTCGGTGTAGTCGCGCACGCGCGCCGCCAGCTCGCGCGCTCGCGCGTGCCACGGGTCGGACGCCTCGAACAGATGGTGCAGCACGCGCAAGTGCGCGCCGCAGCCCGCGCTGTTGACGACGAGCGGCAGCCGTTCGCCGAACGCTTCGATCGTGCGTTTCGCGAGCGCGCGCGCTCCTTCCAGGTCGCCGTTGTGCGCGTGCAGCGAGCCGCAGCAGGTCTGGGCCGCCGGTACGTGCACGTCGAACCCGAGCGCGGCGAGGCTCGCTGCGGTCGCGCGGTTCACGCGGCCGTACAGCTGCGGCATCACGCAGCCTTCGAGCATGGCCACGGCCCCCGCGGGGGCGCCGCTCGCGCGCGTGAGGCGCGGCAGCGGGCGTCGCTCGCTCCAGCGCGGCACTTTCGGAAAGTGCTCGAGCCCGGCCTCGCGCGGCGCGAACGGGCGCGCAATGGCCGGCCACAGGCCGATGGATTGCGCGCCGCGCATGATGCTCGCCGCCAGCGACAGGACCCAGCGCCGCGGCAGCGCGACGCGGAAGCCGAGCCAGCGCAGGAAGCGCGTGCGCAGCGAGTGCGGCCGCGCCGTCGCGAGCGCGCCGCGAGTGTGCTCCATCATCTCGCCGAAGCGCACGCCGGCCGGGCAGGCGCTCTCGCAGTGCCGGCACAGCAGACAGAAGTCCATCTCCTCGGCGAAGTCCGCATCCGCCTTGGCGCGGCCCTCGGCCACCGCGCGCATCAAGTGGATGCGGCCGCGCGGGCTCGAGGTCTCGACGCCGGTCAGTTGGTAGGTCGGACATGTCCGCAGGCACAGCCCGCAGTGGATGCAGTCGAGGCTCTTCGCGTAGTCGACCAGTGAACGGTCGGACGACAGCGGCGTGGAGGGGGACGTGCTCATGGATCCGCGTGCACCCTCCCCCCCGCGAATACGGCGCGCGGATCGAGCGCGGACTTCAGGCGCCGCATCAAGTCGAGTCCGGCGGGCGCCGCGCTCGAGATGCTGCTCGGTACGCGTCCATTCGCGGAGCGACACTCGATGCGCGCGAGACCCGGAAGGATCGTGAGGCGCGCATCGACGCGTGTCTCGGCGAGCTTCCGGCGCAGCTCGGAGACTTCGCACTCGACGCGCGACGGCAGGCAGTCAAGAACGAGGTCGGGCCAGCGCCCTTCGGCCTGACCTTCGTCGCGCCACGCACGGGCCTGTGCGAGCGCATGCGCATCCTCGCTCGATCGCGCCGGTGTTCCCAGGGCCGCGATGACGAGCGCTCGCTCGTGCTGCACCGCTTCCTCGCGACCGCCGAGGTTCATGCACAGCTCGGCCGACCCGTCGCCGAGGTCGCGCACGAGCAAGGCATACGGCCGGATCGGCAGAGCGAGCAGCGTTCGCGCCGCTGTCAGTGCGCGCGGTTCCGGCAGCGGGCCGTAGCTGAGCGCCACCCAGTGCTCGGGCCGCGCGAACAGCCGCAGCGAAGCCTCGACGATCGCGCACAGCGTGCCGTGCGAGCCCGTGTAGAGCCGGTGCAGGTCGTAGCCGGTGACGTTCTTGACGAGCTGCCCGCCGCTCTTGGTGAGCTCGCCGTGCCCGTCGACGACACGCAGGCCGAGCACGTGGTGGCGCAGCGGGCCGAAGCGCAGCCGATCGAAGCCGCTGGCGCCGGCGCCGATCACGCCGCCGATCGTCGCGCCGCCGGGGCACGGGACGTCGGGCGTCAGCCAGTGCCCGCCCTCGTTCACCGTGTGCGCCAGCTCGGCCATCGAGATGCCGGCCTCGACGCGGATCGTGCCGTCACCCGGTTCGTAGCTCAGCACGCGCCTCAGTCGGCGCAGCGACATGGCGAAATCCAGCCGCGCCGGCGCGCGCGCCCAACCGAGCTTCGATAGCATGCCGACCGGCAGCAGCGTGAGCCCATGCTCGAGCGCATGCTGCACACAGGCCTGGGCTTCCTCGGCGCCGGCCGGACAGGCGAGCGGCACGACGCGGGTTCCCCCCTCGAGTTCGAGCGGGTGCACGTGGGCCGAACCGACGACGCGCTCGAGTGCCGCGGCGACGAGATCGGGCGCGCGCAAGGCAGTCGTCATGCGCCCTCCGGCACGCTGCCCGCGCGCATTTCCTCGCAGACGCGCACCGGGATCAACTTGCCCGGGTTGAGCCGCCGCGCCGGATCCCACGCGTCGCGCGCGCGGCACATCTGGCGCAGGTCCGCGTCGCTGAACAGGTAGTGCATCTGCTGCTGCTTCTCGAGCCCGACCCCGTGCTCGCCGGTCAGCGCGCCGCCGGCCTGCACGCACAGCTCGAGCATCTCGTCGCCCGCGGCGAGCACGCGCGCGAGCTCGTCCTTGTCGCGGCGGTCGTAGCAGATGTTCGGGTGCAGGTTGCCGTCGCCGGCGTGGAACACGGTCGCCAGCCGCAGCTTGTGCGCGCGCGCGATCTCGACCGTGCGCAGCACGAGCTCGCGCAGCTTCGTGCGCGGCACGACGGCGTCGGCGACATAGAGGTCCGGAGCGACGCGGCCCATCGCGCCGAACGCGCCCTTGCGGCCGGCCCAGAGCTTCTTGCGCGCCGCGGCGTCGCGCGCGCTGTGCACCGACAGCGCGCCACGCTGCTCGAGGATCGCGCGCACGGCCCGCGCGCAGCCGGCCACTTCCGGCTCGCTGCCCTCGACCTCGACCAGCAGCACCGCCTCGGCCTCGCGCGGATAACCGGCCGCGAAGACGCTCGCTTCGACCGCTTCGATCGTCAACCGGTCCAAGATCTCCAGCGCCGAAGGCTCCAGCCGCGCGGCGATGATGTCGCTGACCGAATCGCACGCGGCTTCCAGCGTCGCGAAGATCCCGAGGAAAGTCTCGACGACCGGAGCTTCGGGCACCAGGCGCACGACGAGCTCGGTCGCGATGCCGAACATGCCCTCCGATCCGACGAAGAGCCCGACGAGGTCGTAGCCGAGCGGATCGAGCCGCGGCGCGGTCAGGTCGAGCAGCGTGCCGTCGTGCTGCACGATCAGCAGGCCGAGCACGTGTTGGCTCGTGTTGCCGTGCTTGAAGCAGTGCGGTCCGCCGGAGTTGTTCGCGACATTGCCGCCGAGCGTGCAGGCCTGCTGGCTGGAGGGATCGGGAGCGTAGTACAGCCCATGCGACTTGCAGGCGTGGGTCAGGTCCACGTTGACCAGGCCCGCCTCGACGCGCGCGCGGCGGTTTTCGACATCGAGCTCGAGCACGCGGCGCATGCGCGCGGTCCCGACGATCACGCCGCCCGCCACGGGTGTCGCGCCGCCGGCCAGGCCCGTGCCTGCGCCGCGCGGCACGATCGGCACCCCTGCGTCGTGCAGGATCTTCATGCAGGCGGCCGTCTCGGCGGTGTCGGCCGGCAGCAGCACGAGCTCGGGGCGCTGCGCGTAGATCGCCAGCCCGTCGGATTCGTACGGCAGCGCGCGCGTGCCGGGCTCGATCAGGCCGCGTGGCCCGACGATCGCGCGCAGCGCATCGACGACTCTGCGGTCCATGGGCCGCACACTATACGATCGGCCGCGCGCGTCAGAAGTCGATGCGCCGCATGCGCCAGATGCCGAGCAGCAGCATCAGCGCGGTGAAGGCGACCGAGGAGCCGATCGAGAACCAGGCGTTGTACTTCCATTCCGCTGTCCAGCCGAAGCGCTGGCGCACGTGGCGGGTGGGATCGTTGCCGCCACCTCCGAACAGCTCGTTGCCGCCCTCGTCGAACTCGAGCGTCTCGAACTGCTCGTGCAGGAACTCGAACTGGGCGGCGTCGATCTCCTGCACCAGATCGGCACCGGATTTTTCGGCGAGCCTCGACTTGTCCGCGTCGGGCGGCACCCAGTCGGCCCTGGCGTCCAGGCACAGCGCGACGATGCCTTCGTCGCCCGAAGTCACGAACACGCGGCGGCTGTGCACCTCGCCGTCGTCGGCGTGTTCCCATTGCACGGTGCGCGCGGACAATTGGCGGGTGCCCGTTCGATCGCGCCTCACCTTTCCGATCCCGGGCTTGTCGCGCAGGCGCTTCTCCATCGCCTCCGACATCGAACGGCCGCCGGAGAGCCCCGGCGCTCGCTCCAGCCACAACCGCACATCATCCTCCGCTTCCTCGACTCGCAGCCAGGTCATGAAGCGCGCCGCGCTCGTCGCGATCGACAGATCGAGCACCTCGGGCGCCGGCCGCTCGCGATCGGCGCGCGTGCCCGGCGCGAACTTCTGGATGCGCAACTTCGACTCGGGATCGAAGAAGTCGGGCTCGCTGCGGGTGATCTTGACACGCAGGAGCTCGGTGATCAGTTCGCCTTCGGTCGTCTTCGGCAGCACGTAGTGCAGCACGTCGAGCGTCGTGATCAGTCCGTCGACCAGCGCAACCGGCGGACCCTCGCGCTCTTTGCCGGGTTCGGGCGGCAGGTCGGCCAGGAAGCGCTGAAATTCCTCGTTCTGCAGCGCGCCCTCCTTGGCCGTCCAGCCGCCGTGGATGCAGCCGTTGACCATGAAGAACAGCAGTGCGAGCAGCAGCGCCGCGACGCTGCTGCGCGTGAACACGCCGATCAGCATCGAGACGGCGTGCACGATCGCGAACACGTAGGTCAGCGTCAGCGCGCCCCACAGGAAGCCCGGATCGCTGTAGCCGGAGCTGACCAGCAGTCCCACGTGCATGCCGCAGACGAGCACGACCGCCAGCGCGCCGACGAATCCAACGCCGGTCAGGTAGCAGGCCAGGTAGAACGAGGCGCGCGAGATCGGCTTGCTGAACAGGCCGTCGGCGAGGCCCTTCTCGAGCATGCGCGGGATGAAGAATGCGGTCGCCGCGATCGCGAACGTGATCCCGAGCGAGCCGGCGACGCTGTCGACGAAGATCTTCTGCAGCAGCCGGATCAGTCCCTCGCGCTCGGAGAAGCCGGCGGGCAGCGGCAGCTCGAAGGTGTCGATGATCCGTTCGTAGGGGTACGACTTCCAGCCGAACAACAGCACGATCTCCTCCTCGCGGAAGCCGATCGCGAAGGTCAGGAAGACCAGCAACAGCACCGTTCCGAGCAGGATCCGGAAGACGCGGTTGTCGAGCACCTGGTAGACCGAGTCGAGCAGCAGCGCCCTGCGCATCGTCGCGTTCATCGAGTGCCTCCCTTCACGAGGTCGATGAACGACTGCTCGAGCGTCAGGCGGCGTTGCTCGATCGCGCGGATCGAGACGCCCGCGGCGCGCAGCCGATCGATCGCGATGTCGAGCTCGCTGTCCGACAGCAGCACGTCGCAGCCGCGCGGCGTTCGCGAGTACTCCGTGCCCAGGCCCTGCAGCAGCGTGTCGATGCGCTCGTCCGCCGGCGCGAGTTCGAAGCTCACGCGTCCCGAGCGCGGCGTCAGTTCGTCGATCGTGCCGGCGCGCAGCACCTTGCCGCCGGCCATGATCACGACGCGGTCGCAGATCAGCTCGACCTCCATCAACAGGTGCGAGTTGATGAACACCGTCGCGCCGCGGCGCTTGAGGTCGAGCACGATCTCGCGGATCGCCGCTCGACCGACCGGGTCGACGCCGTCGGTTGGCTCGTCGAGGAAGATCAACTCCGGCTCATGGATCAGCGCGGAGGCGAGCCCGATGCGCTGTTGCATGCCCTTCGAGTACTCGCGGATCTTGCGGTCCGCGCCCTGGTTCATGCCCACCTTCTCGATCCACTCGGGGATGCGCGTCGAGAGCCAGCGCCGGTCGCGGCCGCACATCATCCCGTACAGCGCGAGCACCTGCCGCCCGGTCAGGTAGTTCGGCAGCCGGTGCGCCTCGGGCAGGTAGCCGATGCGCTGACGCGGAAGCGATCGCCCGGCCGGTTCACCGAACACGAGCGCGGCGCCGCCGGTCTTGTGCGCGAGCCCGATCAGGATCTTGAGCAGCGTGGTCTTGCCCGCCCCATTGGGGCCGAGCAGCCCGAAGACCGAGCCGGGCTCGATGTCGAGGTCGATCGAGTCGAGTGCGCGGAAGCCCGGCTTGAACAGGTTCTTGCCGTAGACCTTCGAGAGTCCACGAACCGAGATGATGGGGGCGACCACGCGTGAATGGGAGGCGAAGGGGGGGCGGCGCGTTCAGGCCGCTCGGTGCGCGAGGCGCGCGGCGCCGATCCAGCCGGCGCTCGGACCGAGCGTCGCGCGCAGCAGGCGCGTCGTCTCTGCGCGCGAGCCGAACGAACGTTCGCGGATTCCAGCGCGAATGCCGGGCTCGAGCACGTCGAGCGCGGCCGAGAACCCGCCGCCGAACACGAAGCAGGACAGGTCGAGCAGGCATACCACCGGGCCCAACCCGCGGCCCAGGTCGATTCCCACCTCGTGCAGCAGCGCGCGTTCGGCCGCGTGCCCGTCGCGCGCGCGCGCGGCGAGCAGTTTCAGGTCCCCGGGCGCACTGACGGGCAGCCCGCGCTCGAGCGCGCGCCGGCGCGCCGCGGTTGCCGACGCGTACTGCTCGAGGCAGCCGCGCGAACCGCAACCGCAGGGCTGGCCGTCGGGCGCGATCACCACGTGGCCGATCTCGCCTCCCATGCCGTCGCCGACGTACAGTTCGCCGCCGAGGATCAGGCCGCCGCCGACACCGGTGCCGAGCGTCAACAACAGCAGGTCGGCGGCTCCCTTGCCCGCGCCCAGCCACTGCTCGCCGAGCGCGGCCGCGTTGGCGTCGTTCTCCACGTGCACGCTGCGCTCGTCGAAGCCGAGTTCCGCAGCGACGCGGGCGCGCAGCGGGAGCTGATCCAGGTACGGCAGATTGGGGCTCTTGCGCACGCCGCCGAACTGCCGATCGATCAGGCCCGGGATACCGATGCCGATCGAGTCGCGAGCCTCGAGCGAGCGCGCCACCGACACGAGCAGGCGCAGAAAGCCCTCGGGATCGATGCCGCGCGGAATATCGACCGCAGCGAGGTCGGCCTCGATGCCGCCACGCGCGTCGATGCGCCCCGCCTTGATCGACGTGCCGCCGACATCCAGTCCGACTCGAGCGAGCGTGGCTTGCGGCATGCGTCGGGGGCGCGCGAAGGGGTTATTCGGCTTCCTGGCGCGCTTTCGCGCGTCGCGTCACGCGTCGGTAGAGCTTCAAGTACTCGTCGGCGGTGCTGGCCCACGAGAAGTCCTTTGCCAGGCAGCGCCGCGATAGCGTCTTCCACGTGGCCGGAGACTTGTAGGCCTTCAGCGCGTTGTCGATGCCCGAGAGCAGCCCGTCGCCGCTGTAGTTCTCGAAATGGAAGCCCAGGCCCTGGCGCGGATTCGTCGCGAAATCCGGCACGATGTCCTCGAGCCCCGAGCGCGCGTAGAGCACCGGAGCGACGCCGTAGCGCAGTCCGATCGCGAAGAGCGGGTTCGAGGGCTGGTAATGCGACGGCAGGACCAACAGGTCCGATCCGGCCATGACCAGGTGCGCGACGTTGACCTGGTAGCCGTCGATCACGCGACAACGCCCCATGAACGTCCCTTCCATCGTCTTCAAGCGCTGCTGGATCTCAGGCGACCCGGTACCCATCACGACCAGCTCGAGTCCGCGCTCCAGGATCGGCGTCAGGATCTCGGCCAGCAGGTCGATGCCGCCATCGGCATCCCAGCGCCCGATGCAGCAGGCCAGCGGCGTGCGCGCGCCCGTGTCGAGTCCGAGCTTCTGCTGCAACACCGCCTTGCACTTCTTCTTGCCCGCCAATTCGCGGTCGCGGGCCGAGAAGGCCGCGGGCAGGGCTGGATCGTTGGAAGGGTCCCAGGCCTGGTAGTCGATGCCGTTGGTGATCCCGATCAGTTCCTTGCTGCGCCGATGGAAGACCTCTTCCAGGCCGTAGCCGCGGTCGCGCTGCTGGATCTTCTGCGCGTGGGTCGGCGAATGCGTGCCGATGATCGTCGCGAACTCGGCGCCGGCCTTCAGGTAGTTGACCTTGCCGGCCAGCTCGACCCCGCGCACCGAGCGGAAGTAGGAGTGGGGGATGCCGACGTGCGGCAGGATCTCGCGCTCGAACACCCCCTGCAAGGCGAGGTTGTGGATGCCGAAGAAGGTGCCCGCGCGCGCCGCCGGGTGGTCGAGCTCGCGTTCGACGTATTCGACCTGGTGGAACAGCGGCAGCAGGCCCGTGGTCCAGTCGAGGCAGTGGATCACCTCGGGCTCGAACCCAAGCGCGGGAAGGCTCTCGAGCACGGCCCGACTGAACAACGCATAGCGGCGCCAATTGTCGGGGTAGGGGCCCTCTTCGCCGCTGTACGGTTGGCGCGTGCCAAACAGCACCGGCTGGTCGAACAGGTAGACCGGTAGCTCCCGTGCATTGCCGGTCGCGCCCTTGGCCAGTGGGAGGCGTCCCTGCAGCACTTTGAAGCGCTGGATCGGCTGCTGCCCGTCCTTGGCGCGGCCGTCCTTGACCGACAGCTCGGCCACCGGTTGAACCTGCTGCAGCTTCGACAGTTCGAGCCCCTTGTGGAGCGGCAGGAACACCCGCGCATCGGCGCCCTGGGCGCGCAAGGCGGCTGCCAGCGATTCAGCAACCCCGGCCAGATTGGTCCGGAGCACGAGCGACTGCAGCTCAGGGGTGACGACGGCGACTTTCAACGACGTCTCTGGCGAGACCAGAGCGAGGAGGAGCCGGCCCGCTGCCCGGCATCGACTCGCCCGCTACGGCCTGCTGGCCGCCGGGCGCTCGACACCGCAGGAGTCGGCTGCCGGGACGAGCGTAGAAACCGAGCCGGGCAAACCCTAGAACGAAGCTTGGAGCGACATCACAAGTATTTTATTTATGGATACTTATGATTATCGCCTCCAGGTTTTTCTGGACTACTTCTGGCCCGGCGCCACCCCCTTCAGGGGGGGCACCGCGCCGGCCGGGGAGCCGATCGCCTTCTCGTACTCGGCCAGCGCCTTGGGCATCAGCTTCTTCAGGTCGCTGGCGCGCTTCTCGTCGGACGGGTGCGTCGACAGAAAGGCCGGCATGCCTCCGCCACCTCCGAGCGCGCTCATCCGTTTCCAGAACTCGACCGCGGCGCGAGGGTCGTACCCGGCACGAGCCATGTACATGAGCCCGATATGGTCGGCCTCTGACTCCTGCATGCGGCCCCATGGCAGCGACACCAGCAACTCGGTCCCCACCAATGCCAGTTGCTGCGTGCTCTCCTTCGCCTGCGAGAGAGCGGCGCCCAGCGCGGTCTGCAGCAGCATCTCCTGCGACATGCGCTCA
Organism: Planctomycetota bacterium; assembly: GCA_016872755.1. Lineage (GTDB taxonomy): Bacteria > Planctomycetota > UBA1135 > UBA1135 > GW928-bin9. The sequence goes on along the minus strand of VGZE01000008.1, from coordinate 34,866 downwards.
GTGCCGTGTCGGGCGACTGCGTGCGCGATTTCATGGCCCATCACGACAGCCAGGCCGGTCTCGTCCTGGGCCACCGGCAGAATGCCGGTATAGACCGCCATCTTCCCACCAGGCAGGCAGAACGCGTTCACCATCTTCGGGTCGTCGATCAGGCGCACCTCCCACTCGAAGCCCTGTGGCTCGGCGACCTTCGCGATGCGCGCCATCACGCGCTCGACCAATTCCTTCTGCGGCCCGCTGGTGACCAGTTTCTCTCCCTGCAGCACCTGCTCGTAGGCGGCGATGCCGAGTTCCAGGTCTTGGGACTCGGGCAGCAGGTTCAGCGCGCGCCGCCCGGTGACCGGCGTACTGACGCAGGCTACGAGCAGGGGCAGCAGCAGGAGCAGCAGCAGGAGCAGCAGCGGGAGCAGGTTGCGCGCCAGGCGCGACCCGGAGGGGCGGTGGGACGGAGCGTCGAGAAGCATGCGGGCCTTCATGCCCAGCAGCCTAGCAAGTACGCTGCGGGCATGGCCCTCGTCGATCTCTCGCTCACGCAATGGTGCGCGCAACTCGCCGCGAAGACCCCCACGCCCGGCGGAGGCAGCCAGGCGGCCTGCCTGGTCGCCAGCGGGGCGGCGCTGGTCGCGATGGCCTGTCGTTTTTCGACCGGGGAGAAGTACGCGGCGGTCGAGGCCTACATGGGCGGGCGGGCCGAGGAGCTGGATGCGCTGGCCACGCATGCGCTCGCGAACGTCGATGCCGACAGCCGCTCCTACGACGCGGTCAGCGCGGCCTACAAGTTGCCCAAGGCGACGCCGGAGGAGAAAGCGGCCCGCGCCGCGGCGGTGCAGAAGGCGCTGCAGGGCGCGCTCGAACTGCCGCTCGAGACGATGGAGACCGCGCTGGCCGGCCTGCGCCTCGCCGCCGTTGCCGCCCGCGATGCGAACAAGAACCTCGGCAGCGACCTCGCCAGCGGCGCGCTGTGCCTGTGGGCCGGCCTCGAAGCGGCCTGGTGCAATGTCGCGATCAATGCGGGCGGCATCACCGACAAGGCTTGGCTCGAGCCGCGGCTGCTGGCGTCGAAGGCGCTGCGCGCGGAAGGCGAGAAGCTGCGCGACGAGCTGCGCGCGTGGTTCACCGGCGTCGCGAATGTGTGATCGCGAGGAGTCGTGCGTTGTGGAACAATCGCGGCCATGTCGAAGCTCGAGATCCACCTGGGCGACAATCTGCCGCTCTTGAAGAGCTGGCCTGACCGTTCGTTCGAGCTCATCTACATCGACCCGCCGTTCAATACGGGCAAGGAGCAGGCGCGGACTCGGCTCCGTACCGTGCGTGACGGTGTCGGCGATCGAACGGGATTCAAGGGTCAGCGGTATCGAACCGAGGTGCTCGGGAGGAGCGCGTACGCGGACGCGTTCGATGACTATCTCGCGTTCCTCGAGCCGCGCCTCGTCGAGGCTCGCCGCCTGCTGACGCACACAGGCTCGTTCTTCTTGCACCTCGACTACCGCGAGGTGCATTACGCGAAGGTGCTGTGCGACGAGGTTTTCGGGCGCGACTGTTTCCAGAACGAGATCATCTGGGCGTACGACTACGGCGCTCGGAGCAAGTCGCGCTGGTCGGCCAAGCACGACAACATCCTCTGGTACACGGCCGATTCGGAGAGCTTCACGTTCAACTACGACGAGATCGAGCGCATCCCGTACATGGCGCCAGCGTTGGTCGGCGAGGAGAAGGCCGCCCGCGGGAAGACGCTCACCGACACGTGGTGGCACACGATCGTGAGTCCGACCGGCAAGGAGAAGACGGGCTATCCGACGCAAAAGCCGCTCGGCATCCTCAAGCGGATCGTCGCCGTCCACTCGAATCCAGGTGACCGTCTGCTCGACTTCTTCGCAGGCAGCGGTTCGTTCGGAGAGGCGGCCGCCCTCCATGGACGCGACTGCGTGCTCATCGACCAGAACTCCGACGCTGTTCGTGTGATGAGAGAGCGGCTCGCGCGGTTCGAGCCGAGCTGCGACGGGAAAGCCTCGGCTTCGGCCTCGCGAACCGGCTTATATGCGTGACGGTGAGAGTTGAGTCACACTGATTTCGAGCAACTGGCGGCTTGCGCGGCACGTCTGCAGCGCGAGTTTGTCGCCGCAGTCGATCCGTGGAAGGGCAGTCCGTTTGCCTGGATGCGAACACTCCAGGCCAGCCCACGCGGCAAGGCTGGAAAAGGCCTTGTCGAGTGCTTGCTGAAGCACAGGGGCTACACCGTCGGACGCGCTAGTTCCTCCGAGCACGACCTTACGGTCGATGGAGCACGAGTCGAGCTCAAGACGTTGACGCTCTGGGAGGGGCACGTATACAAGTTTCAGCAAGTGCGCGATCAGGGCTATGACGTGCTGATCGGCCTTGGCCTCTCACCATTCGACGCGCACTTGTGGGCGTGGAGCAAAGAGGAACTGAAGCGCCACGTCATTGGAAAGCTGACGCAGCACGCCGGGCGAGCTGGCTCCGATACCGCTTGGATCAGCGTGGACCCACGCGCTCCGGACGCCTGGATGCTGGACAGCGGCGGTCCGTTGTCTGCGGGGCTAGCTAGGCTGGAGGCGCTTCTGCGTGCGTCAGGCTGACGCAGAATCTCCGAGGCAGCTCGAGCTGTGAGAGCGCGCGCGATCCTGCTGATCGCCACGGCGAACGTGCTGGGCGGCGTGTCCTACCTCGGGCAGAAGCTCGCCGGGCTCGGCCTGCCGGATGCAACCGTCGTGGCCGGTCGCAATCTGGTCGCGCTGCTGTGCCTGGGCGCGTGGATGTGGTTCGGTGGACTGAGCTTCGCGAAGTGGTCGCGCCGCGATTGGTTCCGCGCGGTCCTGCTCGGCACCGCCGGCTACGGCCTGCCGATGCTGCTCGGCGCGATCGGTGTGCGTCACGCGCCGTCGGGCAACGGCGCGATCCTGATCCTGCTCGAGCCCGGAGCGATCCTGGTGCTGTGCTGGCTGCTCCTGAAGGAGCGCTTGGGCTCGGGGCAGATCCTCGGCGTGCTGCTCGGCCTGATCGGCGGGACGATCGTCGTGCTCGGCGAGCGCGGGCTGGAGGGCCTGGGCGATCTCGTGCGCGGCGACTACATGGGCGGCAATCTGATCCTCGCGCTGCACGGAATCCTGTGGGGGTTGTACACGCCGGTGTCCAAGCCGCTGGCCGACAAGCACGATCCGGTCGCGATCACGTTCGCATCGGTGCTGTTCAGCCTGGTGCTGCTCGTGCCGTGGAGCCTGACCGAGGTCGATGAGTGGCGGGCCGGCCCACAGCTTTGGCCCGCGATCGGATGGACGCTCGGCCTGGGCGTGCTGATCACGTTCGCATCGACCGTGATGTGGCTCGCCGCGCTCAAGCACCTGGCCGCCTCCCATGTCGCGGTGTTCATCTTCCTGCAGCCGATCGTCGGAGTGTTGGTCGGCACGCTGGCGCTGGACGAGCCCTTCTCGTTGCAGGTGCTGTGGGGCGCGCTCGTGATCGCGTTGGGCGTGCTGATCTCGCTGCTGTGGCCGGGCCGGAGGAGCTGAGCCGATGCGCGAAGCGCTGCCGATCGACGCGCACCTGCCCGAGATCACGCGGCTGCTCGCAACGCACGGCGCGCTCGTACTCGTCGCCGAGCCCGGCGCGGGCAAGACGACGCGCGTGCCGCCGGCGCTCGTCGATGCGGGTCTGGCCGGGTCGGGCGAGCTGATCGTGCTGCAGCCGCGCCGCGTCGCCGCGCGCGCCGCGGCCGCGCGCATCAGCGCCGAGCGGGGAGACGAGCCGGGCGGCTTCTGCGGCTGGCAGATCCGCTTCGAGACGCGCCGCAGCGCGCGCACGCGCGTGCTGATCGCGACCGAGGGGATCCTGGGGCGGCGACTGCAGGACGATCCCGAGCTGACCGGGGTCGGCGTAGTCGTGCTCGACGAGTTCCACGAGCGCAGCCTGCACGCCGACCTCGCGCTGGCGCTCTTGTCGGAGGTGCGGCGCGAGCTGCGTCCCGATCTGAAGCTGGTCGTGATGTCGGCCACGCTGGAGGCCGAGCCGGTCGCGCGCTACCTCGGCGCGCCGATCCTGCGCGTGCCGGGTCGCGTCTACCCGCTCGAGCTCGAGCACGTCGATCCGCCGCGCGAGGCCCGCGCGGTCGAGCGCGCGCTGCTGGGGTTGCGCAACGCGCTCGCGCGCCGCGACGGCGACGTGCTGTGCTTCTTGCCTGGTGCCGGAGAGATCGAGGGCGTGGCCGCCGAGCTCGCCGGCCTCGATCTGGCACGCGATTGCGACGTGCGCGCGCTGCACGGCGAGCTCACGCTCGACGCGCAAGAGCGCGCGCTGCGCCCGGGACCGCGTCGCCGCATCGTGCTGTGCACGAATATCGCGGAGACCTCGCTGACCGTGCCGGGCGTGCGCATCGTGGTCGACACCGGCCTCGCCCGCTCGCTGCGGCACGACCCGGACAGCGGGCTCGACCGCCTCGAACTCGCGCGCATCAGCCTGGCCGCGGCGACGCAGCGCGCCGGCCGCGCCGCGCGCACGGGGCCGGGCCTCGCGATCCGCTGTTGGAGTCGCGCCGAGGAAACGCTGATGCGCGCGCAGGAGTTGCCGGAGATCCGGCGCGTCGACCTGGCGCGGCCGGCGCTGGACCTGCACGCATTCGGCGAGCGCGATCTGACCCGCTTCGCGTGGTTCGAGGCTCCCGACCCCGCGGGGCTCGAGCGCGCCGAGCGCCTGCTCGTCGAAATGGGCGCGATCGCCGCGGACACGCGGCAACTGACGAAGGTTGGCGTGGCGCTGGCGCGGCTCCCGCTGCATCCGCGCCTTGCGCGCGTGCTGGTCGCCGCGCACGAGGCAGGCATGCTCTCGGATGGCGCGCTGCTCGCGGCCCTGCTCTCCGAGCGCGACCTCGTGCGCCGCTCCGAGCGCAGCGGCGCGCGCGGCGGCGCCTGGCTGGCGACCGGACCGTCGGACCTGCTGGCGCGGCGCGATCTGTTCGTCGCCGAGCAGCGCGGAAACCCGAGCGGACTCGTCGATCGCCGCGCCGCGCGGCGCGTGGCGGAAGCGGCCGATCAGCTCGAACGCGTCGGCGCGCGCGCTCTCGGTGCGCCGGGTCCGCGCCCGCAGTCACCAAAGCAGCGCGAGGAGGAGCTGTTGCGCGCGGTCTGGCTCGGCTACGTCGATCGCGTCGCGCGCCGACTCGCGCAAGGCAGGCCCGAGGCCGCGCTGATGGGCGGCAAGCAGGTCGTGCTCGGTCCCGACAGCGTGGTCACGGACGAGGAGCTGTTCGTCGTCCTCGACGCCGACGCGGGTGGTCCCGCAGGCGCGCAGCGCGCGCGCGTGCGCAGCGCGAGCGTCGTGCGGCGCGCATGGCTCGAGGATTCGGCCCTGGGCCTGCGGACCGAGCGCGCAGTCGAGTGGGACGCGCAGCGCGAGCAGGTCGTCGGCGTCGCGCGGACCTTGCACGGGGATCTGGTGCTGGAGGAAGGTCGCACCGGCAGCCTGGAGCCCGCACTCGCCGCGCGGCTGCTGCTCGAGCAGGCGACCCGATCGCCCGAGCGCGCGCTCGCACTGCCGGAGTCGGCGGCAAGCCTGCGCGAGCGCCTCGCATGCCTGTCCGATTGGATGCCCGAGCTCGGATGGCCGGGTGTGGCGGATGCCGACCTGCTGGCGGCGCTCGACGGCTGGATCGACGGGAAGCACTCGTTCGCGGAGCTGCGCGCACTGCCGTGGTCGGACATCCTGATGGCGCGACTGTCGCGCGAGCAGCGGCTGGCGCTCGAGCGACACGCGCCGGAGTCGTTGGAATTGCCGAGCGGCTCGATTCGGCGTCTGGAATACGCGCGCGGCAAGCCGCCGGTGCTCGCCGTGCGCCTGCAGGAGCTGTTCGGACAACCGGACACGCCGCGCGTCGCGAATGGAAGGATCGCGGTGCTCCTGCACCTGCTCGCGCCGAATCAACGCGTCGTGCAGGTCACGGCGGACCTGTCGAGCTTCTGGAACAACACGTATCCGCAGGTGCGCAAGGACCTGCGCGGCCGCTATCCGAAGCACTCCTGGCCCGACGATCCGTGGACGGCCGAGCCGACCGCGCGCGCGAAGCGCAGGCCGCCTGGATAGGATCACGACGCCACTTCCCGTCATGAGCTCCAACGACACCCGCGCGACCGTTTGCGCGAGCTGCGGCAGGCTGATCTCGCGCAACGAGCCCGCCTGTCCGCACTGCGGCGCGAGCCGCACGGGCTGGCGCGCGGCCGAGGTCCTGCACGGTTGGGTTTCCCAGCGCGGCGTTTCCAATTCGATCCTGGCTGTCAATGCGCTGGCCTTCCTCGCGGGCCTGTTGCTCACGCGGCGTCTCGACGAGACACCGCCGGGCTTCCTCGGTGCGCTCTCGATCGGGCGCGAGACGAGCGCGCGCATGGGGTTGTTCTACTGGCCGCTCGTGCAGGCGACCGGTGAGTACTGGCGCTTCGTGACCGCGAGCTTCCTGCACGCGAACCTGCTGCACATCGCGTTCAATCTGTGGTCGCTGGTCGCGCTCGCGCCGCTGCTCGAACGCGAGTACGGCTGGGCTCGCTTCACCCTCGTGTACCTGGGTTCCGGAGTCGCGGGCTGGATCGCTTGCGCGATCTGGGGACAGCCCGCGCTCGGCGCGAGCTGCTCGCTGTTCGGCCTGCTCGGAGCGGGATGGGCGCTCGGCAAGCGGTACGGAGGAACCTGGGGCGAGAACGCGCGGGCGATGTTCCGCACCTGGGCGATCAGCGGGGTGCTGTACTCGTTCGTGATTCCCGGCGTCTCGATCCCCGGCCACCTCGGCGGTCTGATCGGCGGCGGTCTGCTCGGGTACGCGCTGGCGGCACCGCGGCGTCGAATGGCCGAAATCGTACGGAATCCGCCCTGGCTGGCCCTGCTCGCGGGCGCGGCGCTCTTGTCCGTGCCGGTCAGCTTCGCATTGGCGGCGCTCGGCTTCGCGGACTGAGCCGCGCGGCCCGCCCTCAAGTCCCGCGCGGCCTCGGCTCGATCAACGGACGTCCCCGCATTCCCGATCGAGAAGTCAGGTACGTATGCCGCACATCGATGCCCTGTTCCGCAAGATGATCGAAGTCGGCGCCTCCGACCTGCACATGACCTCGGAGTGCGTGCCGATGTTCCGTTTGCACGGCGAGATGATTCCCGTCGACGGCCAAGGCCCGATCCCGGCCGAGCAGATGGAGCAGATCCTCCTCGAGATCGCGCCGGACCTGAATCAGAAGCAGTTCCTCGAGGAGTGGGACAGCGACTTCGCGTACGAGATCGAGGGGCTGGCGCGCTTCCGCGCGAACTTGTTCATGGACCGCAAGGGCCCCGGCGCGGTGTTCCGCCAGATTCCGTCGAACGTGCTGACCGCCGAGCAGCTGAACCTGCCCAAGGTCGTGCTCGATTTCTGCCAGCTGTCCAAGGGCCTCGTCGTCGTCACCGGTCCGACGGGTTCGGGCAAGTCGACCACGCTGGCCGCGATGATCGACCACATCAACAAGAGTCGGCGCGAGCACATCATCACGATCGAGGACCCGATCGAGTTCGTGCACCAGGACCAGCGCTGCCGGATCAACCAGCGCGAAGTGCACCGTCACACCGGTTCGTTCAAGCGCGCGCTGCGCGCGGCACTGCGCGAGGATCCGGACATCGTGCTGGTCGGCGAAATGCGCGACCTCGAGACGATCGAGATCGCGCTCGAGACCGCCGAAACGGGCCACCTGGTGTTCGGCACGCTGCACACGAACACGGCGGCCTCGACGGTCGATCGCATCATCGACCAGTTCCCGGCCGACCGCCAGTCGCAGATCCGCACGATGCTGGCCTCGTCGCTGAAGGGCGTCGTCGCGCAGACGCTCTGCAAGCGCGTGCCTCGCGGGCGCATGGCCGCGCTCGAGATCCTGGTCGTGAACACGGCGGTCGCGGCGAACATCCGCGAGGGCAAGACGCACCAGATTCCCAGCGCGATGCAGATCGGCGGCAAGCTCGGGATGAAGCTGCTCAACGACTCGCTGCTCGAGTACGTGAAGGCGGGCCTCGTCGATCCGGCCGAGGCCTACCTCAAGGCGATCAACAAGGAAGACCTGATCACGAAGTTCAACGAGAACAGCATCAAGGTCGACTTCAACGCGCACGCTGATGAGCAAGCGAAGGCGGCACCCGCGACCAAGCCCGGGATGCCTGCTTCTTCCGCGCCCGCGGCGCCCAAGGCGCCGTTGCCGCAGCAGCCGGCCGCACGGCCGCCCACGCCCGGTGCAGCGCCGGCGCCCGCTCCGCAGAAGAACTACTCCGACCCGTTCGAGCAGTTCAAGAAGAAGCAGCACTGAGCCGAGCGCGGGCCGCGCCGGCACCGCACCCGCCGCTCACTCGCGCTCGTCGAGCCAGGTCATCTGGATGGCTTCGAGGATCTTCTCGTTGCTCGCCTTGGGGTCGCCGCGGAAGCCGGGCAGCGCGAGCACCATGCGGTGCAGGTCGGTGAAGCGCACGGTCAGCGGGTCGAGTTCCGGATGCGCCTCCGCCAGTGCGATCGCGATCTCGCGAACCGAGGTCCAGTCGAGAGCTTGCTGCATCGTGTTCTCCAGTGCGCGCCGCAGGCTCACAGGTCCTGCAGCGCCTTGCCCTTGAGCGCGCCGCGCGCGAAGTTGTCCATCAGCACGGCCGCCAGCGGCAGGCTGGCCTTCTCGAGCTGATCGCGGGCCTGCTGCACCTCGCTGGTGTGCTCGTTGGTCTCGGCCGCGCGGGCGGCGCGGATCGCGTCCTCGAGGTCGAGCAGCGTCTCCTTGTCGAGCTGCGCTCGCACCGCAGGCAGCTGCTTGTCGATCGCTTTCAGCATCGTGCCGATCTCGGTGCGCAGGTCGGCGCGCCGGCGCGCATCGAAGTCCTCGCGCGCGTTCTCGAACGACATCTTGAGCATGTGCTCGACCTCGGCGTCGGTCAGGCCGTGCATCGGATTGACGTCGATGCCGGCCGTCGCGCCGGTGGACTCCTCCTTGGCCGTGACCGAGAGGATTCCGTCGGCATCGATCTGGAAGCGCACCGCGACGCGCGGGAGGCCGGCCGGCAGCGGCGGCAGGCCGCCGAGCTTGAAGCGCCCCAGCGAACGGCAATTCCGGGCCAGTTCGCGTTCGCCTTGCACGACGTTGAAGTCGATGCCGGTCTGATTGTCGGCCCAGGTCGTGAAGCCGCTGGTGTGCTGGCAGGGAATCGGCGAGTTTCGCGGGATCACCTTCTCGACCGCGCCGCCCATCGTTTCCAGGCCCAGCGACAACGGCGTGACGTCCATCAGGAGGATGTCGCGCGTTCCGCCGGCGAGGATGTGGCCCTGCACGGCAGCTCCGAGGGCGACGACCTCGTCGGGGTTGAGCTCCGTGTGCGGCTTGCGGCCGAACAGGCGCTCGACCGCGGCTCGCACGGCCGGTACACGCGTCGAACCCCCGACGAGGACGACCTCGTCGATGCTGACCGGCTCGAGCTTCGCGTCCACGAGCGCGCGCTTGCAGCAGTCGAGCGAGCGCTGGATCAGCGGCTCGATCAGCGATTCGAACTCCTGGCGCACGATGCGCTGCCGCCAGTGCAGTCCGAGTTCGGGAACGACCAGCGAGAGCTCGGCCTGCGGATCGCGCGAGAGCTGCATCTTCGTGCGCTCGCAGGTCAGGCGCAGCGCCTGCAAGAAGGCCGGGTCCCTGCGCGTGTCCTCGTCGATGGCAGCACCGAGCTCCGCCAGCACGCGGGCCGCCAGCGCCTGGTCGAAATCGTCCCCGCCCAAGTGCGTGTCGCCGTTCGTCGACAAGACGCGGAAGACGCCGTCCTCGATCGTCAGGATCGACACGTCGAAGGTGCCGCCGCCCAGGTCGTAGACCGCGATCGTGCCTTCCTTGCGCTGGTCGAGGCCGTAGGCCAGGCTCGCGGCCGTCGGCTCGTTCAGGATGCGCAGGCAATCCAGGCCCGCCAGGCGCGCCGCGTCGCGCGTGGCCTGGCGCTGGGTGTCGTCGAAATACGCCGGCACCGTGATCACGGCGCGCCGCAGCGCCTGTCCGCCCAGCGCGCGTGCAGCGTTGTATTGCACCGCACGGAGGATCAGCGCCGAGAGTTCCTGCGGCGTGTAGGGCTTGCCGTCGACGACGACTTGCACGAGCTTGCGCTCGCTCTCGCGGGTCGGGAACGGCACGGTGCGCAGATCGTCGCGCACGTCGTCGAGCCCCCGTCCCATCAGGCGCTTCACGCTGAACAGCACGCGATCGGCATCGGTCAGCGCATGCTCGCGCGCGCGCTTGCCGATCACCGGCAGTCCGGTGGGCGGGAAGTAGATCGCGCTGGGCACGATCGCATCGCCGCCCTCGGGCGCGAGCACGACCGGACGACCGTCGCGCCAGATCGCGGCGAGCGAATTCGTCGTGCCGAGGTCGATGCCCAGCACCGGTTCGGACTGCTGACCGAGGACGTCGAGCGGGATGTAAGCCATGGGAGGAACTAGCGCGGAGCGGTCGCGCCGAGCACGAGCTCGGCGATCTCACCGGCGGCGCGATCGATGTAGCGCAGCGCATTGAGCGCGCGGCGCGCGTCGGCCAGCGCCGGGGCGCCGGTCGCGGGGAGCGGTTCGAGCAGCCGGTTCAGCGACTGGAGCAGCGCGCGGCGCTGCGCCTCGAGGTCGGCCGCCAGTGCCCCGAGCGCGGCGCGCGGCGCGGATCCCGGCGCGCTGCCGCGGGCCGCCTCCAGCGCCTCGTTCCATTCCAGGACCTCCATCAGGAAGGCCTGCGGCATGGCGCGCTCCGTCTGCTCGCTGGGGCCGCCGAGGTGGCGCACCAGCCAGTCCGCGCGGCGACAGTCGTCGGCAAGCACCTCGTGGGCGGAGTTCAGCTCGGCCGAGTGGTGGGCGGCGAGTTCGCGCTGGGCGGCTTCGGCCGTCCCGTGGAAGTCCGGGTGCAGCAGCCGCGAGAGCTTCAACAAGCGCTTGCGGAGCGCCCGCGCGTCGATCGTGTAGGCGGTCGTCAGGCCGAACACGGCGAACGGATCCCCGGCCGCGGCGCCGGGCACCAACGCGCCGCAGGCCTCACACACGAGTGCGCTGGTGAGCGCAGCGCTGCAGCGGGCGCAGTCGGGCATCAGCAGGGCGCGCGCGGATCGCGCTCAGACCGAGAAGGACTCGCCGCAGCCGCAGCTCTTGGCCGCGTTCGGATTCCCGAACTTGAATCCGCGTCCCATCAGGCTTTCCTCGAAGTCGATCTGCGTGCCCGACAGGTACAGAAAGCTCTTCGGGTCGCAGGCGACCTTCACGTCGCCGATCTCCGCAACCTGGTCGGTCTCGGCGATCTTGTCGTCGAAGCCCAGCGTGTACGAGAAACCGGAGCAACCGCCGCCCTTGACGCCGACGCGCAGCACGGTCGTGCCGGAGAGTCGTTGCTCGTCGATGATGCGCCGCACTTCCTTGGCGGCCCGTTCGGTCAGTGTGATCATGATGGTCTCTTTCGCGCGTTGCTCAGGACTTGCCGCCGGGCGCCGCGCCGCCGTGCTTGGCCTTGAAGTCCGCGATGGCGCTCTTGATCGCGTCCTCGGCCAGCACCGAGCAGTGGATCTTGACCGGCGGAAGCGACAGCTCCTCGACGATCTGCGTGTTCTTGATCTCCATCGCCTCGTCGATCGTCTTGCCCTTCAGCCACTCGGTGGCGAGCGAGCTCGAGGCGATCGCGGAGCCGCAGCCGAAGGTCTTGAACTTCGCATCGACGATGCGGTCGCCCTCGACCTCGATCTGCAACTTCATCACGTCGCCGCACTCGGGCGCGCCGACGACGCCGGTTCCGACGCTGGCCTTGCTCTTGTCGAGCGAGCCGACGTTGCGGGGGTTGTTGTAGTGGTCCAGCACCTTGTCGCTGTAGGCCATGGTCGTTCTCGTGGAGCTCGGTTGCGGTGTCGTCGGTGGAAAGGGGTGTGCGTCTCAGTGCCCGGCCTGCCAGTTCACGCTCGACAGGTCGATGCCTTCCTTGACCATTTCGTAGAGCGGGGACATCTCGCGCAGGCGCCGCACGGCGTTGATGACCTGATCGGCCGCGTAATCGACGTCCTCGCGCGTCGTGAAGCGCCCGATGCCGAAGCGAATCGAGCTGTGCGCGAGCTCGTCGCCGACATCCATGGAGCGCAGCACGTGACTGGGCTCGAGCGAGGCCGACGTGCAGGCCGAGCCCGAGGAGACCGCGATGTCCTTCAGGCCCATCAGCAGCGACTCGCCCTCGACGAAGGAGAAGGACAGGTTCAGATTGCCGGGCAGTCGGTGCTCGGCGCTGCCGTTGAGATGGACGTGGTCGAGCGCGCTCGTGATGCGCCGGTGCAGGCGTTCGCGCAGCTCGATGCACCGCGCCGCCTCGGTAGCGAGTTCCTCGCGCGCGATCTCACAGGCCTTTCCGAGCCCGACGATGCCGGGGACGTTCAGCGTGCCCGAACGCATGCCGCGCTCGTGGCCGCCGCCGTCCATCTGCGCGACCAGGCGCACGCGCGGGTTGCGCCGTCGCACGTACAGCGCGCCGACGCCCTTGGGCCCGTAGAGCTTGTGTGCGGACAGGCACAACAGGTCCACGCCGTCGGCCTGCACGTCCACCGGGATCTTGCCGGCGGCCTGCGTCGCGTCGGTGAACATGAGCACGCCGCGCTCGTGGCACAGCTTGCCGATCTCGCGGATCGGATTGACCGAGCCAACCTCGTTGTTGACCCACATGATCGCCACGAGAATCGTGTCGGGCCGCAGCGCGGCCGCGACCTGCTCGGCCGAGTGGCGGCCTTCCTTGTCGGGCTTCAGGTAGGTGACTTCGAAACCCTGCTTCTCGAGGTGCTTGCAGGTGTCGAGCACGGCCTTGTGCTCGGCCTGGCTCGTGATGATGTGGCGACCCTTCTCGGAGTACATCTCCGCCACGCCCTTCAACGCGAGGTTGATCCCCTCGGTCGAGCCTGATGTGAAGACGATCTCCTTCGCGTCGGCGCCGATCAGCGCGCCGATCTGCGTGCGCGCCTCCTCGACGGCCTTCTCGGCGCTCCAGCCGAAAGCGTGGCTGCGACTGGCCGCATTGCCGAAGTGCTCGCGGAAATAGGGCAGCATCGCGTCGAGCACGCGCGGATCGACCGGGGTGGTGGCCTGGTAGTCGAGATAGACCGGAGTCTTCATGGGCGGGGTCTGCGCGAGAGCGGGGAGAAGTGTCGGACCTCGGCAGCCAGCGCCGGCTCGATCGGCACGAGCGGGTCCGCTGCGCCGTCGACACGCGCGCGCGCGCCGGCGCGGCTCATGTCCTGCAGTGTCGTCTTCTGCAGCACCGCCCAGATGGCGCCACGCACGCGCTGGATCGGGCTGCGGATCGGGCAAACCGGCTCGACGTCGCAGGTGCCGGCGTCCGAGCGGAACAACGCGAGGGATTCGCAGGAGGTCAGCGTCGGCATGCCTTCGAGCACGCGCACGACCTCGCCGAGGGTGATCGCATACGCCGGGCGCGCGAGCATGTAGCCGCCGGTCGCGCCGCGGGTCGAGTGGACCAGCTCCTTCTGGCAGAGCTCCTTCAGGACCTCGGCCATCAGCCGCTTGGGAACCGGGTAGTGCGCCGCGATCTCGCGGGCGCTGACGATCTGACCCTCGCGATCCGCCAGGTGGATCAGGGCGATCAGGCCGTACTCGGTCTTCTTGGTCAGCTGGAGCATGGAGGAGGCGGCGCGCGGAGGATCCGCGGCAATCCGCATGATTTTAGTGCTATATCGGTCGGCATTCGATGCGCGGTCCGTCCGACCCGAGGGGGGGCGAAGGCCGCGCTCAGGGCGTGCCAGCGCACCAGAATAGCGCTATCGGCCGGGGAAGCGAGCCCGAACGGTGAAAATCTGACGTGCACGGCATGTTGGAGGCCCAAAAGAGCACCCTTGCGATGCTATTTCCGCCCCGGCCGGACCTGGAGCGGGTCAGGGCGCCCTCAAGCCGAGCGGGAGGGGCCGTCGAAGAAGTCCGACATGTCCGCAGCCAGCCAGCCCGTTTGCATGACCTGCGGCCATTCGGCGGGCGCACCGCTGCGCTTCAACCACCTGCCCAACGGCGACCCCTGCCCTTCCTGCGCCGACCGCCTGCTCGAGGCCCTGCGCCCGTTGCTGCCGGGGGTCAAGGCCGTGGCCGACGAGAAGAAGCCGGCGCGCAATGGACGCAAGGCAGCCCTGCGTGCGCTGCCGCGCATACCCGGCCCGATCGACCGGGCCGAGCCCGAGCCCGCCTAGGCCATTCTGGCCTCGAAGGCCGCGCGCAGATCTGCGGGCAGGATCCGCGGTGGGGCAGGTCGCTGTCGAAGGTCGACACAGGCCAGTTCCGCACTGCCCTCGGCCACACATTCCCCGTCTCCGACCCGGCGCAGTTCGTACCCCAGCAGCACCGAAGCGGCGCGTACCCGCTCGACCCGCGTCCGGATCACCAGTTGGTCCTCGAAGTAGGCCGGCTGGCGGTAGCGCAGGTCGATGCGCCGAACGGCGAGTCCGATCCCCATTCGTTCGAGCGCGGCGTAGGAGAGCCCATCCTCCGCCATCATCCGGATGCGCGCCTCTTCGAGGTAGAGCACATAGGAACTGTGATGGGCGACTCCCATCTGGTCGGTCTCGGCGTAGCGGACGTGCAACCGGTGCTCGTACGGCGGGCGGCGAGGCTGGTCCATCGACTGCAAGGATCCGGGAGCACCCACGCGGCGGGCAAGGGGCAACGGCCCAAAAAAGGACCTTGGACTAGCTGACTGCGCGCATCCCAGCGCTCGCGGTCACCCGAATCGGGAGACCACCAGCTCTGGGGGTTCGAACGGGCGCGCGCAGCCAACCAGACCAAGGTCCCGACGTGGCGGCTGTACCCGCCGGCTGGTAGAACCCACGCCGCGCGATGGTCGCTACCCTCCCCACCGGGCTCCAACCTGCCAAGAGCGGCACCGTTGCGATCCTGCTGACCTGGTTCCTTCCCGGAGCCGGGCACATCTACCTCGGCCGGATCGCGTTCGGCCTCACGGCGCTGGTCCTGCTGAGCGGGCTCTATGCGCTGGGCCTCTTCCTCTCCGAAGGCATGACCTTCGAGTTCCTGGATCCTGAGCTGCGCAGCCCGTTCGCGACGCTGCTCACCCCGGAAGCGGGCAACCTGAGCGCGCTCTTCTACCAGATGAAGCACTACGGCTTCGGCGCGGGTCCGCGCGAGTGGCCGGAGTTCATCCGCGTGGGCAGCTACCTGTGCGCGTTGTCGGGAATCGGCAATGCGTGCCTGGCGGCCGATGCGGCTTGCGCTGCTCGCGCCACGGGCAGCGCGCTCGTGCTGACGCGGCCGAAGCTCTCGCCGGCGCTGCAGACCTTCGCGGCTTGGGCCGTGCCCGGTCTCGGGCACTGGCTGCAGGGACGCAAGTTGCGCGCGGTACTCGTGGCGGGCCTGCTGCTCGGGCTGTTCCTGCTCGGGTGCGTGCTGGCCGAATACTCGAACCTCTCGCGGCTGCGGCACTTCTACTACTGGGGCGGCCAGTTCTTGGTGGGGCTTCCGGCCGCGGCGATGGAGTACGCGCAGCGCGACATGCGGATCACGCACACGATTCGGTGGGAGGATGCCGGGTTGCTGTTCGGTTCGGTCGCGGGCCTGCTCAACGTACTCGCGATGCTCGATGTCTACGCGTGGGCCGAAGCGACGGCCTTCGGCGACAATCCGCTCACACCGCGCGGTGAGTCGGCCAAGGCCAAGGACAAGGCGCGCTCGACCGCGCCGTCGGGGGTTGCCGGGGCGGGACCGTCGGGTGGCGGAGGAGCGCGGACATGAGCGAGCTCGCGACTTCGATCGCGCTGTTCCTCGTCGTCGCGCTGGCGATCGTCGCGCTGAGCACGTTCTACGTCGAGCCGGACGATTCGCGAGCGTTGCGCATGCTCGGCCCGCGCTACTTGAAGTTCCTGCTGTGGTGCGCCGGCATCGTCGGCGTGATGCTGCTGGTTCAGAAGCTGTTCCTGGACCTGAACGGCTGAGCGCCGGGCTTCGAGCAGAGCCGGCGCTCACGACATCAGGCCAGCCGGTACAAGCCGCCCGGCAGCCGCCACACTCGGCCCGCGAGTTCGAGTTCGACCAACTCGACCAACACCTCGGGGAGCGCGCGCCCGCTGCGTTCGCTCAATTCCTCCGCGCCGAGCGTCTCGCCGACGAGCAGTGCGAGCAGCGCCGACTTCGGGGCGGCAGTGGATTCGCTCGCGGGCGTGCCCGGGGCCTCGCCCGAGCCCGTGCCAACTCCCGGCGCAGCCAGCCCCAGTTCGCCCAACACCTCCTCGGGACTCTCGACGAGCAGCGCGCCTTCGCGCAGCAGCCGATGGCAGCCGCGCGCCATCGGATGATCGATGCGGCCCGGCAGTGCCCCGACCTGCTTTCCCTGATCGATCGCCCAGCGCGCGGTGATCAGCGAGCCCGACGCGTAGGCCGCCTCCACGACGAGCACGTACTGCGAGAGGCCGGCGATCAACCGATTGCGCAGCGGAAAATGGTGTCGGCGTGGAGCGGTTCCGGGCTCGAACTCCGAAATCAGCAGCCCATGCTCGAGCATCCGGTCGACCAGCGGCGACTCGGGCCAGGGCCGGTCGACGCTCGATCCGAGCACCGCGATCGTCGCGCCCCCGACTTCGAGCGCAGCCTCGTGCGCCGCATGGTCGATGCCGCGCGCGAGACCGCTGACGACGACGGCTCCCGCGCTCGCGAACGCGCGCGCGAAGCGGGCCGCCTGCGCCTGCCCATACGGCGTCGGCGCGCGCGTGCCGACGATCGCGACACACGGACGACGGCTCAACCATTCGCGCCGGCCGAGGCACCACAGCGCCTGCGGCACGCCCTCGATGTTCTCGAATTCGGCGGGCCAGAGCGCGCTGCCGCGTGCCAGGCGCAGCGGCGCACCCCCGGAGGGTTCGGCGGGGGACTGTCGCGTGTCCACGCCCCTGTGGATGCACGCGGGCCGCTGCGGTGGCACGAAAACTAGGTTTCTCGTGCGCGAATTGGCAGTCTGCGCACCCGGCCCGCGCCCCACTTCGGCGCGCCGGGCCGCCGGAAACGCAGGAGAACACGGTCATGATGCGGATTTGGTTGGCCGGTCTGTTGGGCGGAGTCGCGATGTTCGTCTGGGGCGCACTCTCTCACATGGTGCTCCCGATCGGGTCGATGGGACTGCAGAGCCCGCCCGTGGAGAAGGAACCCGCGCTGTTGAACTCGCTGCGAGAGGCCTTGCCCGAGAGCGGTGTGTATTTCCTGCCGGGCATGGAGGGCTTTCCCAAGCCGTCCGCCGAGCAGGAGGCGGCGTACCATGCCAAGGCCCTGGTCGGCCCGCGCGGCCTGCTCGTGTACCAGCGCGACGGCGCGGATACGCAGGCGCTGATGCCGCGCCAACTCGTGCAGCAGTTCGTCACTTGCCTCGGCTGCGGCCTGCTCGCCGCATTCCTGCTCGCGTCGGCCGGCGGATTGAACGGCTACCTGCCGCGCGTGTACTTCTGCACGATCCTCGGGCTCACCGCGTTCCTCGCGAGCGATGCGCCCAACTGGATCTGGTACGGCTACTCGTCCGTGCACACGTTCGGCAAGCTGCTCGAGAACGTGATCGGGTTCACGTGCACCGGCGCCGTGATCGGGCTCGTGTTGCCCCGGCGGGGTTGAGACCAGGAGCGGTCACGGCTCGCCTCAGAAGACACCAGCACTAGTCGGAGCCGTGCAGCGCGAGCCCGAGCACGCCGCTGAACGGCCGCGCCGCGGCCGATAGGCGTCGTTCGAGGCCGGGCAATCGACCGGCCAGCAGAGGCGGCAGCCACAGCAGGCCGCGCACGCGCTCCGGCTCGCCGCAGGCTTCGCGCGCGGCCGCCAGGATCGCCGCGCGCGTGCGGAATCTCGCAGCGCGGAAGATCGGATGGCCGAGCCGACCGGCCAACCGGCGTCGCAGCCCGAGGTAGGAGCCGGCGACCAGCGCGAGCAGTGCGACGCGCGTGCGCGCGACGCGGCGCGCCTCGAGCAGCAGCGCGCGCGGATCATCGACGTAGTCGAGCACCGACACGATCACGACGCCGTCGAAGGCGCGATCGCGAAACGGCAATCGCAGTCCGTCCCCACACACGCTCGGCACGCGCGAGCGCGCGACCGCAAGCATCGCGGGCTCCGCGAGCGCGCGACCGCAAGCATCGCGGGCTCCGGATCGACTCCGCTGACGCGAAATCCGCGCGCGGCGAGCGCGGCTCCGAAGTGCGCGGTGCCGCAGCCGAGCTCGAGCACGCGCGCGCCCGGCCCGAGCGGCTTCAGCAGCTCGAGCAGGACCTCCGTTTCCAGTGCATCCGCGATGCGGCCGTAGGGCGTGGCGTACCAGTCCTCGTAGCCGGACACGAGTTCCGGAGCCGCGAAGGTACGCCCCGCGAGCTGCCGTCCGCTCACGACGCGCGCGCCTCCTCGAGCACCGGATCATCGCGCTGGTAGCGCCGCAGTCGCGGCGTCTTGGCGGCGATCCACAGCGTCGCGAGCACGCACGCAATGCCGCCGCTGGCGATCGAGAAGGGCGCGCCGAAGCGCTGCGCGACCAGGCCGGCCTCGAGCTCGCCGAGCTGCGGGCCGCCCATGAAGAAGATCATGTTGACGCTGCTCATCCGGCCGCGCAGGTGATCGGGCGTGCCCAGTTGCCGGATCAGGTTGCGCAGCACCGCGCTGACCGTGTCGGCCGCCCCGGACAGCGCGAGGCACGCGAACATCAGCGCGTAGCTCTTCGTCAGCCCGAACGCGATCGTCGCAAGACCGTACACGACCACGCTTGCGATCAGCACGCGGCCGCGCGGCACGATGCGCGGCGTGACCTCGGCCAGCACGAGGCTGGCGGCGAATGCGCCGATCGCCTGCGCGGACACCAGCCAACCGTAGGCCGCCTCGTTGTCGCCCAGGCCGAGCACGTCCTGTGTGACCATCGGCAACAGGCCGACCGCCGACGCGAAGAAGGTCGCGAGGAAGTCGAGCAGCATGCTCGAGCGAATCAGGTCGTGCCGCCAGACGAAGCGCAGTCCTTCCGCGATCGAGGTCAGGTTCACGCGCGCGGTCACGCCGCGCAGCGGGCCGCGGTCGCTCATCCGGGTGAGCGCCAAGACCACGCCGAGGAACGACAGCGCGTTCATCAGGTAGCACCACTCGACACCGAGCAGCGCCATCACGAGTCCCGACAGCGCCGGTCCCGCGACCGCCGCGCCCTGGAACAGGATCATGTTCAGGTTGATCGCGTGCGGCAGGTGCTTCTCGGGGACCAGCGACGGCACGAGGCTCATGCGCGCCGGCGCCTCGAACGCGTTGAGGACCGACGAGACCCCGGCCAGCGCGTACAAGAGCGGCAGCGTGATCGAGCCCTGGCGGGTGGCCCACCAGATCCCCGCCGCGACGACGGCCAGCAGCACGTTCAGGCCGAGCAGCAGCTTGCGCCGGTCGAAAACATCGGCGACCGCGCCGCCGAGCAGCGAGCAGACCACGATCGGCACGAACTTGACTGCGCCGACCAGCGCGAGCGCGGCGCCCTTGTGCTCGGGATCGCACAGAAGCGTCACGTGCCACAGGATCGTCGCGCTCTGCATCATCGAGCCGCACAGCGACACGAGCTGGCCGAGCCAGAAGAGCTTGAAATCGCGGTGGCGGAGCGCGTCCAGGGCTTCGAAGCGCCGACTCATCGAGCCGTACGGTAACGTACGCGACCCATGAATCCGCCGCGCCTCCTGTTGCTCGTCGCGCTGCTCGCGACGAGCTTTCCGTCAGCGACCCGCTCCGCTCAGGAGCCGGCACAGGCGCCGGTGTCGAATCTCGACGCGCGCTCGCTGTTCATGACCTACTGCGCGGCGTGTCACGGGGAGACCGGCGATGGCAACGGGACGACGAAGCTCGACCGGCCGGCGCGCAGCTTCAAGGACGGCGGCTTTTCGTACGGGAACACGCCGGAGGTGATCGCCAAGACGCTGCAGTACGGGATCCCGGGCTCGGTGATGCCGAGTTTCGGCAAAGCGCTGACGGACGAGCAGCGCCTGCTGCTCGCCAAGCACGTGATCTCGCTCGGGCCGCAGGACCTGCCGACGGAGAGTCCCGATCGCGTGCTGGTCGTCAAGGACCGCGCGGTCGTCGCGCGGGGCAAGCTGCCGCCGATCGTCGAGAGCGGCGAAGAGATCCCGCGTGGGCTGCTCGTCGGTACGCCCGACGGCTTCACGTTCGCGTATCGCACCGACGATGTGCGCCTGATCGCCGTCTACCAAGGCGAGTTCGCCGAACGCACCGACTGGATGGGTCGCGGTGGTACGCAACTCAAACCGCTCGGCAAGCTCGTCGCTGAACTCGGCACGGCGCCCACGGCGATGTTCCAGATCCCGCGCGCATTCGGAGCCCAACCAACGGAGCCCGCGGGGCGTTCGATCCCGTTGTTCGCCCGCATGCGAAGCTCGCGAGCCGAGGGCGATCGGATCTTCGTTGCATACGACCTCGTGAAGGAGAAGAACGATCGCGGACCCGCACTGCTCTCCGTCGAGGAGTCCATCCGCAGTGCGACGACGTCGGTCGGCAGCGGTTGGCGACGCAACTTTCGCATTGCCAACGCCTGGGATTCCGCGGTGAACGTGGAGCTGCTGCAACCAGTCGATCTCGCCAAGCTGGGCGTAACCGAGCTCGGTACGACGCGAACGCAGTCGATCGTCATTACCGGCGGACAGGTCGCCTCGAGCACCTCCACGACCAACGGTCCCGCGCTCCTGCGGCACTGGCGCTGTCTCACGCAAGGCACGAGCGTCGCTGAGTGCGTCGCGAACGTAGAACCGAAGTCGACGCGCGAGTTCGAGTTGCTCACGGTGATCGCGCCGATCTGGAACGACAAAGTCTCGGCGGCTTGGCAGAAGGAGGTGCTGCGTTGAAGTTGCTTTGCATCGCTGCGCTCGTCGGCGGCATCTCGCTCGCGCAGGCTCCGACCGAAGCGGATTCGTATGCGGTCGACTATCTGACGCCGCCCGAAGGTGCGATCCTCGAAGTCGGTGGGATGGACTTCCTGCCCGATGGTCGCCTCGCGTTGTCGACGCGGCGCGGCCAGGTGTGGCTCGTCGAGAACCCGCTCGCGAAGGATCCGAAGGACGCGAAGTTCTCGCTGTTCGCCGAAGGCCTGAACGAAGGGCTCGGGCTCAAAGTCGTCGACGGACAGATCCACGTGATCCAGCGCAGCGAGCTCTCGCGTCTCGTCGACGTCGACAACGACGGCCGCTGCGACCGCATCGACACGCTCAGCGATGACTGGGGCCTGTCCGGCAACTACCACGAGTTCGCGTACGGCCTGCCGCGCGACGCGGCGGGCAACTGGTACGTGTCGCTGAACGTCAGCTTCTTCGACAAGACGTGGTGGCTCGGCTCGTCGACCGTTCCGTACCGCGGTTGGGTGCTGCAGATCGCTCCGAATGGCGCGGTGACGCCGTTCGCGACTGGCTTTCGCTCGCCGAACGGGATCAACCTCAGTCCGGAAGGCGAGCTCTTCGTCACGGACAACCAAGGTGATTGGGAGCCCGCAGGTCCGCTCTACCACGTGGAGAAGGGCAAGTTCTACGGACACCCGGCCGGGCTTGCGTGGACGAAGGACTACCAAGACTCAAAGGTCACCCCGAGTCAGCACGAGCCTACGGCCGTGCCGCGCGAGGCTCCCGTCGTGTGGTTCCCGTACAAGTGGTCGCGCTCGGCGGGCAACATGGTGTGGGACACGAGCGAAGGCAAGTTCGGCCCGTACTGGGACCAGATGTTCGTCGCCGAGCTGACGAACGGCATGGTGCTGCGCGTGCAGACCGAGAAGGTGAAGGGCGCGTACCAGGGCACGGTGTTCCTGCATCGCCAGCGCATCGGCTCGGTCAATCGCGTGCTGCAGGCGGGCGACGGCACGCTGATGTGCGGGTTCACGAACCGCGGCTGGGGCGGCTTCCCGCCGAGCCACGGTGTCGGGCGCGTGCGCTACACGGGCAAGCTGCCGTTCGACGTGCAGACCGTGCACCAGCACGACGACTCGTTTCACCTGATGCTGACGAAGCCGATCGCGAAGGACTGCATGCTCGGCCCCGAGAACGTCGTCGTGATGCAATACCACTACGACTATTGGTGGCAATACGGATCGCCGGAACGCGATCACACACGGCTCGAGGTCACCGCCGTCGATGCGCGTCCCGGCGAGGGCGGACTGCGCATCGTCGTTCCTGGCCTGCAGGCCGGCCGTTGCGCGCGCGTGATTCTCAGCGGCGTCAGGTCCGTGGATGGCGAGCCGCTGCTGCACGAGGAGTTCAACACGACGATCAATCAGCTCCCGGACACGGTCGAACCGTGCACGACGCCGATCGCGCGCATCGTCCCGCCGCCGATCGGGCGCAATCCCGAGCAGCTCGGCTGGTTGCGGCTGTGCTGGGACGATGCGACCGCACTGTGGAAGCACGCGGGCTGGAAGCTCTGCAACGCCGACTACGACATGGCGAATCCGAGCGCCTTCCGGATCAGCGACGGCGTCGGCGCGCTGGTCAACACGGAGCCCGGCGCGGGCCCGTTCGCGACGAAGATGGACTTCGGTGATCACGCGTTCCACGCCGAGTTCACGCTGACCGAGGGCGCCGATCTGCGGCTGGTGCTCGGCGGCGCGTACGAGGTGCAATTCCTCGACACGGGCGACGGCAAGCGCTGCGGAGCGGTGCTCGGCGCGAGCGAGGGGGAGGATCGGTTGCCGGAACTGCGCGTGTACAAGGGTGCCGGGCAGGAGCACGCGATCGACGTCGTGTACGAGGCGCCGCGCTTCGAGGGTGGCCGCAAGGTGAAGAACGCGCGCATCGTCAAGCTCGCCGTCGACGAGACGCCGCTGCTCGAGAACGTCGAGCTCGCGGGTCCGAGTCGAGGCGTCGCGGCCGACGAGCGCGCGCTCGCGCCGGTCGCCTTTCGCATGGCGCAGGGGCAGGTCGCTCTCGGCGGCATCCGCGCCCTCCCGATGAATTCGCAGATGAACCCGCCGAGGGACGAGGCGGGTTGGACGCCGATCTTCGACGGCGAGAGCCTCGACGGCTGGTACGCGTCCGAGAATGGCACGTGGACGATCGAGGACGGTGTCATCACGAGCGGCGGCAAGCGCAGTCACTTGTTCAGTCCGCGCGGCGATTACAAGAACTTCGAGGTGCGCGCGCAGATCAAGATCGAGGAGGGGAGCAACTCGGGCTTGTACTTCCGCGCCGCCAGGGGCGAGGGCTGGCCCGAGGGCTACGAGGCGCAGATCAATGCGTCGTACCCCGATCCGCAGAAGACCGGCAGCCTGTACGGGCTCGCGCCGCTCCGGACCGCGCTGATGGCCGCGAACGCGTGGTTCGAATACCGCGTGCGCTGCGAGGAAGAGGCCGAGGGCACGCGCATCCGGATCTGGGTCGAAGGCGTGCTGATTACCGATTACCTGGACAAGCAGCGCAAGCACGCGCGCGGCCACATCGCGTTGCAACAGCACCACGAGGGCTCGGTCGTGCAGTGCGCGAAGCTCGAGATCCGCGAGCTGCCGTGATCGCCGCACTGCTGCTCTCGCTGCCGGCGCCGCAGGCGGACTGGCTGATCGACGCGAGCGCGTATCGAGCGCGCGTCACCCGTGCCGAGGACGGGCGGCGGATCGAGATCGGGAACGGGCTGGTCAGGCGCGAGTGGCGGATCGGCGCTGCCTGCGCGACCGTCTCACTGCGCCGCGGCGCCGACGGTGCGCTCGAGCTGCAGCCGCACGAATTCGTGCGCGCGCTCGAGCCCGAGGCGCGCCTCGTGATCGCCGGACGCGCCTGGGACGTCGGCGGGCTCGCCGGCCAGATCGACCGCGCATTCCTGCTCGCGGACTGGGTCGAGGCGCTGCAGCCGCCCGCCGATGCGTTCGTGCTCGAGGACGTCGAGGTCCTGCCGGTCGAGGCGCGGATGGCGTGGAAGCAGGTCCGTCCGAGCGAAGGCCGCGCCTGGCCGCCGCCCGGAGCGGGCCTCGATTTCGTGTACCGCGCGCCGGCTGGCGGCCCCGACTGTCGCGTGCACGTGCGCTACGAGCTGTACGACGGCCTGCCGGTCTTCGCGAAGTGGATCGAGATCGAGAACGGTGCGGCGCCGCTCACGCTCGACCGCTTCGAGGCGGAGCGCCTCGCGGTCGTCGAGGAGGAGAGCGGGAGAGCGCGGTCGAGGAACTCGCGCGGATGGAGCCGTCGCGGCTGCACGTCGAGACCGACATGGCGTTCGGCGGCATGCACGCGCAGACCGCGAATCCGTGCGTCGTGTGGGGGCTCGATCCGGCCTACGAGACGCAGGTCAGCTACGAGAAGAAGACGCGCTGCCAGCTCGTCGTCGCGCCACCGCTCGGGCCGGGGCTCGTGCTCGCGCCCGGCGAGCGCTTCCGTTCGTTCACGGTGTTCGAGCTGCTGCACGACTCGACCGAGCGCGAACGGCGTGGGCTCGCGCAGCGGCGGATGTACCGCGTGCTCGCGCCGTGGGTGACCGAGAACCCGCTGATGATGCACATCCGCGACGCGCGGCCCGAGGCCGTGCGCCTGGCGCTCGACCAGTGCGCCGAGGTCGGCTTCGAGATGGCGATCCTGTCCTTCGGCAGCGGGTTCAATCCCGAGAACAGGGACCCGAAGTACCGCGAGGAGCTGCGCGGGCTCGCGGCCCATGCAAAGTCGAAGGGCGTCGAGCTGGGCGGCTATTCGCTGCTCTCGAGCCGCTCGATCGGCCCGGAGACCGACGTGATCGACGCGCTGACCGGCAAGCCCGGCGGCGCGGTCTTCGGCAACGCGCCGTGCCTGATGAGCCGCTGGGGACTCGACTATTTCGAGATCCTGCGCGAGTTCTACGCGACGAGCGGCTTCTCGCTGCTCGAGCACGACGGCAGCTATCCGGGCGACGACTGCGCATCGACCGCGCACGTCGGCCACCGCGGCCACGCCGACTCGCAGTGGAAGCAGTACGCGCTGATCTCCTCGTTCTATCGCGAGTGCCGCGCGAACGGCGTGTACCTGAACGTGCCCGACTACTACTACCTCGCCGGCGCGAACAAGTGCGCAATGGGCTACCGCGAGACGAACTGGTCGCTGCCGCGCGAGCTGCAGGTGCTGCACGCGCGTCAGAACATCTACGACGGCACGTGGACGAAGGCGCCGTCGATGGGGTGGATGTTCGTGCCGTTGACCGAGTACCACGGCGGGGGAGCGGCGGCGACGCTCGAACCGCTGTCCGAGCACCTCGTCGACTACGAAGCGCACCTGGCGGCGAATCTCGGCGCCGGCGTGCAGGCCTGCTTCCGCGGGCCGCGGCTGTACGACTCCGAGCCGACGCGCGCGCTCGTCGAGCGCTGGGTCGACTGGTACAAGGCGCACCGCGCGATCCTCGAGTCCGACATCGTGCACCTCTCGCGTCCGACCGGCCGCGATGTCGACGTCGTGCTGCACGTGAATCCAGCGCTCGACGAGCGCGCGCTCGCGATGGTGCACAATCCGTTGCCGGAGGAGGTCGAGCGCGAGCTCGTGCTGCCGCTGTACTACGCCGGCCTGCGCGGCGCATGCCGCGTCGCGTTGGAGGGCGCCACGGCCCAGCGGCACGATCTGGACGGCGCGTCGCGGTTGCACGTGCGCGTGCGCGTTCCCGCGCGCGCCCGCACCTGGCTGGTCGTCACCGCGGAGTCACGATGAACGAGTTGGATCTGTATGCGCGGGGTGCTTGCGAGGAGCTGGTGCGACGCCTGCAAACGCTCCAAGCTTCCGACAAGCCGGTCTGGGGCAAGTTCGACGCGATCCACGCGGTCGTGCACTGCCAGGTTCCGCTGCTCGTCGCGCTCGGCGAGCAGAAGCTCCCGCGCACGTTGATCGGCCGGCTGTTCGGCGGCCTCGCGCGCAGATCGCTGACGAAGCCCAAACCGTTTCCGGAGAACTCGCCGACCGATCCGCGCTTCCTCGTGGAACCCAAGCGCGATTTCACCGGCGAGCGCCAGGTATTGATCGAGCTCGTGCAGCGCTTCGCTCGTCAGGGGCCCTCCGGTGCTCCCAAGGACCCGCATCCGTTCTTCGGTCCGCTGACCCCGGCGGAGTGGTCGACGCTGATGGCGAAGCACCTCGACCATCACCTGCGGCAATTCGGCCGCTGAGGTCGGAGGCAGAGGCGCGTCGGGTCCGGTGATGGCACAGGCGCTCGGACCCTTGCCAGCTTCGCCCTCCGACGTTCTCATCATTCGTGACGTGCGAGTTGCACAAGTGAATGGGGTGTTCCTCCTGCTACAGCGGGCGATCCGATGGGCTTGCCTAGCGCTGTTGCCGACCGTCAGCGCAGCCCAGTCCAAGGCCGCCGAGCCGACGGTTCTGAGCGAGGGCCGGCGCGCCCCCGGACTCCTCTCGCGCGGCCAACCTTGGAAGCCTGAGACGCTCGGGATCCAACTGCGCGGCGGAGCCGCGATCTCGACGCTCGAACTCGGCGCCGGCGACTTCCTGTTGCGCGCGCGCCTGTGCGTCGACGAGCGCAAGGGGCAGGGCGCGGGGCTCGTGCTCGGCGAGAACCAGATCGTCGTCGACGCACCGGGCGGCGTCGAGTGGAGCGGCCCGCTGTTCTCTCAGTTCCAGAAACCCGTCGCGTTCAAGCTCGCCGCCAGCGCGGTGTTCACCCTGGAGGTCGAGCGCAGTGGTGAGCAACTCTCCGTGCGCGTCGACGGAGAGTTGGCGGGCACGGGCCGAAGTGGGACTGGCCACGTCGGCGGCTTCGGGCTCGTCGCCGGCAAGGGCACGCTGCGCTTTGATCGGTTCGAGGCACGCGGCGTGCTCCTGCCGCCCAGCCCCGAGGACAAGCTCGCCAAGCTCGAGGGTGCGATCGACGCGGCGATCGAGCGCGGTGTCGCCTGGCTGATCGAGCAGCAGCAGCGCGACGGCTCGTGGGGGAATCATCAGACCGTCTATCCCGCCGGCATGACCGGACTCGCGCTGTACGCGCTGCAGCGCGCCGGAGTGCGCGCCGACCACCCGTCGATCCAGCGCGGGTATGCGTACCTCGACAGCGTCGAACCGCGCGAGACCTACGGCATGTCGTTCGCGCTGCTCGCCTACGGCTCGCCTACGGAGTCGATCCGCCGCCCGAGCGCAAGAAGCGCATGCAGAAGCTGATGGAGCGGCTGCTGTCGTGGCAGGACGACGCCGGCTGGGGCTATCCGATCGCGCTGGCCGGAACCCCCGGCTACGAATGGATGCACGACAAGGCCGACTTGTCGTGCACGCAGTACGCGGTGACCGCGCTGCGGGCGTGCCAGATCGCGGGACTCGAAGTTCCGAAGGACGCGTGGTTGCGCAGCATCGCGGCCGCGGACACCTACCTTGGTCCGATCGAGAAGACGCTCTCGACGGGCGCCAAGGCGCGTGGCGAGGCGGCCGGCTATCGCTATCTGGTCGATAGCGAGGCGACCTGCTCGATGACGGCGGCCGGGATCTGCGTGATGAAGTTGGCGCGCACCGGACTGGGCAATCGAATGCCCTCGCAGCCGGACCAGACGAGCCGGCGCGGGATCGATCTGGGCCTCGCGTGGCTCGCATCGCGCTACGACGTGAACGGCGACGTCGGCGGCGAAAAGGGCTGGCACATGTACTTCCTGTACGGGATCGAGCGTGTCGGTTCGCTGCTCGAGATTGACCGGATCGGAGCGACGCCCTGGTACGAGGAAGGCGCGGAGTGGATCGTCAAGCGCCAGCACGCGGATGGCTACTGGCGCGCGCCTGAGGCGGGCGGCGATTCGGCGCATTCGCGGCAGTCGGAGTCCGATACGTGCTTCGCGCTGCTGTTCCTCAAGCGCGCGACCCGAGCCGCCAAGACGATCGCGGTGGACGAGCTGATGCGGATGCAGAAGTCGAGCGATGCCGACGTGCGTCTGCGCGCCAGCGGGCGCGGTCCCGTCACCGTGTGGCTCGAGGGATTCGCCGAGCGCGTGCTCGCCGCGCACGCCGACGGGGTGCGCGTCGTCGCCGTCGAGTACAAGTCGGGCGACGAAGTGCTGGCGCGCGTGCCCGCGGATCCGGGCGCTCCGTGGAGCGGCGAGCCGCTCGCGACGAGCCTGGTATTCGACCGGCCAGGTGTGCGCGAAGTGCGCGCCGTCGTCCACGCGCGCATCCCCGGCGCGGGCGAGGCCGGCACCACGCATGAGCTCGTCTCGCAGACGATCAAGCTGCGTGTCGACGGCCTGCTGCGACCATGGATGCTCGCCGCGGCCGGCGAGCGCGCGTCGAACCTCGTGCTGGGCCAGGAGGCCACGAGCCGCGTCAGCTCGGAGCTCGTCGCGGGAAATCCGGGAGCCGCTTGCACGGACGGCTGGCAGTGGACGCGCTGGATCTCTGCGAAGGATGATCCGCAGCCGACCCTGAGCCTGGAATTCAAGAAGGGGATCCGCGCGAGCGAGCTCGTGATCCATCCAGCCTGCACGCGCTACGCGGAGCTCGGGCGATTCGATCGCGCGCGAAGGATCCAGGTGCGGCTGAATTACGACAAGAAGGCGATCGAGGTCGACGCACCGGCCGACGAGCTCGAGCCGATCCGCGTGCCGCTCGGCAAGGGCGCGGTCGTCAACCGGCTCGAGGTGAAGGTCGTCGCGCGTGACAGGGGCGGCGCGGACGCCGGATGCCTCGGCTGGACCGAGGTCGCGCTGTACAAGTAGCGCGCAGGCTCAGGCTCGCGGGGGGCCGAGGCGCGGCCGCGCCGCGGCATCGAAGGACACACGCTCACCGGCCTTGGCGCGCAGCACCGGGGCGAGCACGCGCTGCATCTGCGCGAGCAGGTCCGCCACGTCGACGCCTTGGTGGCGCGGCAGGTAGGCGGCCAGGAACTTGCGGTGGCCGCTGTAGAGCTTGCGCGCGCCCTCGAGGTTGCCCTCGCTCCAGTGGTGCAGGCAGATCGCGGCCTGGATCAGCCCCTTGTAGAAATCCGAGTCCGGGCCGCTGGTCGACTCCCATAGCTCGTCGAGCAGCTCGTGCGCGTCGTGGTAGCGACCCGCGTCGAACAGCTCGAGCGCTGCCCGCAGCCGCTCCGAGTTGGCATCCGCGACCAACGCGCTCAGCCCTTCTTCGGCGGCGGCGGCGGCTCGGTGTCGGGCTTCTCGTCCCGCTTGCCGCCGAGCTTCTTCTTCAGTTCGTCCTTTCCCGTGCCCCAGTACTGGTGCCAGCGCACGAGCTTGCCCTTGGGGATCTCCGGAATCTGCGGAGCGATCTCGAGCTTGCGCTTGTTGTCGTTCCACCAGCGCTGCCAATCCTCGTAGCGCTGTTCCTCGACGCCCGTCAGCACGGTCAAGGACAGCGAGATCTCGTTCATGAACGGCGCGATCTTGTGGGGACCCAGCGTGTTCATCAGACCGATCAGCGCTTCGACCGACTCAGGGTGGCGGATGTTGCCCAGGCCGTAGATGCGTGCCTGGTCGATCTTGAAGCCGGAGGTGCCCAGCGCGCCATCGCGCAGGAGACCGATCGCGCGCTTGTCGCCGTGCGATGCCACGGCGCGCAGCACCTGTGGATAGAGCTGCTCGTCCTTGCGCGTCGGTGCGAGTTTCGCGAAGTCGAGCAGGATCTCGAACGCCTTCGGATGACGCATCGTGCGCAAGGCCTCGAGGGTCGCATCGCGCACCGCCGGTTCGCCTTTCAGCTTCAAGCCGCGCGCGAGCGACTCGACGACCGCGGCGTCGACGACCTCCGCGGCCGCTTGGATCGCCTGCACGCGCGCCTCGGGCGTGCCTTTCGCGAAGGCCTGCTCGAGCGACTCGACCGTCGCCTTCACGCGCGCGGGATCCGCGACGACTGGTTCCTGGACGGGGAGCAACGAACCGAATGCGAGGAGGATGGGGATCAGCATGGGAGTGTCCGCGACGGAGCTCTAACCGGCGAGGGCGTCAATGGTGACGAAACGCGCGGGGCGCGGAGCTCGCGCCCCACGCCCCGCAGCATACGCCCGGCTCCGAGTTCTCAGGAAGCCGGTGGCTCGACCTGCGGCTGGCTGGCGGCCTCGACCGGCTGCGCGGCCTCGCCCGGCTGCACGAGCTGCTGCACGAAGTCGAGCGCCTCGGCCGTCTTCACGTCGCCCTTGACGGTCACGACGATCGGCTTGGACGTGTCGAAATCGGCACGCAGAAGCTGCTCGGCCAGCGGGTCCTCGACGTAGCGCTCGATGGCGCGACGCATCGGACGGGCGCCGTAGTCCTCGTTGAAGCCCTTGATCATCAGGAAGGCCAGCGCCTGCTCCTCGAGTTCGAGCTTGAGCCCGCGCTGCGCGACGCGCTCCATGACCTCCTTGAGCTGCAGGCGGATGATGCGCTTGAGATCCTCTTCGCCCAGCGGGTTGAACAGGATCAACTCGTCGACGCGATTGAGGAACTCCGGACGGAAGTGGCGCTCGACTTCGCTCATCACGTCGATGCGCATGCGCTTCTGTCGATCGCCCAGCGCATCGTCCTTGGTCGGCTTGCCGAAGCCGAGCGTCGCGCCCGCCTTCATCATGTGCGAGCCGAGGTTGCTCGTCATGATCAGGATCACGTTGCGGAAGTCGACGTGCCGCCCGAACGAGTCGGTCAGGCGTCCTTCCTCCATGATCTGCAGCAGCATGTTGAAGACGTCGGGGTGCGCCTTCTCGATCTCATCGAGCAGCACGACCGAGTACGGACGCCGGCGCACCTTCTCGGTCAGCTGGCCGCCTTCCTCGTAACCGACGTAGCCCGGGGGCGCGCCCACGAGCCGGGAAGCGTTGTGCTTCTCCATGTACTCGCTCATGTCGATCGTGATCACGGCTTCCTGGTCGCCGAACATGAACTTGGCGAGCTGCTTGCACAGGAAGGTCTTGCCGACGCCCGAGGGGCCCAGGAACACGAACGAGCCCATCGGCCGCTTGGGGTCCTTCAGGCCCGAACGCGAGCGCCGCACGGCGCGCGCGATCGCCTTGATCGCGTCGTCCTGGTGGATCACCACGCTGGCCAGCTCGTTCTCCATCGAGAGCAGGCGCTCGGCCTCGCCGCGCGTCATGCGCTGCAACGGGATGCCCGTCATCTTGGCGACCGTCTCGGCGATGATCTCCGCGTCGACGCTGCCGGTGGATTCCTTCTCGGCCTGCTTGGAGCGCCAGTCCTTCTGCAGCTCCTCGCGCTTCTTGCGCAGCTGGTAGGCCTGGTCGCGCAGCTTCGCGGCCTTCTCGAATTCCTGGTTGCCGACCGCGCGCTCCTTGGCGCGATCGAGCTCCTCGATCTGCTTCGAGAGCTCCTTCATGTCCGGCGGCGCGACCATCGAGCGCAGGCGCACGCGCGCACCCGCCTCGTCCATCACGTCGATCGCCTTGTCCGGCAGGAAGCGGTTGTTGATGTAGCGCGTCGAGAGCTCGACGGCCTTCTCCAGCGCCTCCTCGGTGTAGCGCACGCGGTGGTGGCTCTCGTAGCGGTCGCGCAGCCCCTTGAGGATCTCGATCGCCTCGGTCGGGCTGGGCGGCTCGACGTTCACCGCCTGGAAGCGGCGCTCGAGCGCGCCGTCCTTCTCGATGTGCTTGCGGTACTCGTCGAGCGTCGTCGCGCCGATGCACTGGATCTCACCGCGCGACAGCGCCGGCTTGAGGACGTTCGAAGCGTCGATCGCGCCCTCGGCGCCACCGGCACCGACCAGCGTGTGCAGCTCGTCGATGAACACGACCACGTCCTTGACGCGGCGCACCTCGGTCATCACGGCCTTGATGCGCTCCTCGAACTGACCGCGGTACTTGGTCCCGGCCACCATCAGGGCCAGATCCAGCACGACGATGCGCTTGTTGCGCAGCAGCTCCGGAACTTCGTTGGTGACGATCTTCTGAGCCAGCCCCTCGACGATGGCCGTCTTGCCCACGCCGGGCTCGCCCAGCAGCACGGGATTGTTCTTCGTGCGGCGCGAGAGGATCTGGATGACGCGCTCGATCTCGTTGGCGCGACCGATCACCGCGTCGAGCTTGCCTTCGCGCGCGAGCTCGGTCAGATCACGACCGAAGGCGTCGAGCGCCGGCGTCTTGCTCTTGGAATTTCCGCCACCGCCGCCACCCCCGCCGCCGCCTCCGGCGGAATCCCCTTCGCCGCCGCCCTCGGTCGAGCCGGAGGATTCCTCCTCCTCCTCTTCGTTGGTGTCGGCGCCCAGGAACTCGAGCACCTCCTCGCGCACGTCCTCGAGCTTGACCCCGAGATTGAGCAGAACCTTGGCGGCGATGCCCTCGTTCTCCTTGATCAGGCCGAGCAGCAGGTGCTCGGTTCCGATGTAGTTGTGGCCGAGGTTTCCGGCCTCCTCGACGGACAGCTCGAGCACCTTCTTCGCGCGCGGCGTGAAGGGCAGCTGGCCCATCGTGACCATCGACGGCCCGGTCTTGACGAGCTTCTCCACCTCGGCCGTGATCCGTTCGAGGTCGATGCCCATGTTCTTGAGCACGTTGGCGGCCACGCCGCTGCCTTCCTGGACCAGTCCGAGCAGGATGTGCTCGGTTCCCAGGTACTCGTGGTTGAACCGCTGCGCCTCGTGGCGGGCGAGGTTCATGACCTTCTTGGCGCGATCGGTGAAGCGGTCGAACATGGGTGTAGAAGAGTCCGTTCGCGGGAGCTGGGTGCCGTGAGTACGGCGCCCAGGAGACATCGACCAGATACATCGGCCATTCCGAGCGCGAGGTTGATCCCGGATCGCCGTCAAGTGGATGCGCGCCGGCCTGGCAGGCCGCGCCGCGATCCACTACGACTCCATCCGGGACCCGCTCGCGACCGGCAGGCCGAGGACATTATGAGCTGCCCGGGGCACGCTACCCAAGGAGACTTTGCGGGTCACACCCCCGGTCAGGCGCCTGAGCCCGTCGCCGGCGGGCTGGAGGCCTGCCCCGCGCCCGGCTCCATGCGCGCGAGCTCGTCGCGCAGGCGCGCGGCCGTCTCGTAGGCTTCATCGCGGACGGCGGCCTCGAGCTGGGCCCGCAGCTCGCTCGAGCGCGCCCGGCGTTGCAGCTCGGCCTCGTCCAGGCCGGGCAAGCGGCCCACGTGCGTCGAGGCGTTGTGCATGCGCCGCAGCAGCGGTTCGATTTGTCGCGCGAAGTGTTCGTAATCGTGCGCGCAGCCGAGCCGGCCCTTGGAGCGGAACTCGGCCAGCGTCATGCCGCAGCGCGGGCACGGGGGCTCACTGGACACCCGCTTGCGCCCGGCCTGCTCGAGCATGCTCATGATGTGCGCGACGTTCTTCGACACCGTGGGCGGCAGGGCTTCGATGTCGAGCTGCTGCGCGCACTTGGCGCACAGGTGCTTGAGCGAGACCGACTGCGTCTTCTGGCCTTCCGGCGACATCCCTTGCGCGATCTCGGTGATGCGCACGCTGGCCTGGTTCTTGGTGCAGTGTTCGCAGAGCATGGCGAGTGCGGCCCGCGCGCCGCCTACTCAAGTGTATAGGCGCTGCGCGCGCCCGTGTCGAGTGCTGCCGCCCGGCCGCCTCGGCGCGGCCTGCCTCAGGGGTCCTGGTACAGCGCGCGCGAGCGCTCGACCATCGCCGGCGTCACGCGCTGGCGCTTCAGTAGCGCCTGCACTTCGGCGCCACCGCGTGCGAGATAGGCGGCCAGCAGTTCGAGCGTGTCGGCGTCGCGCGCCATTCCATCGAACAGCGCGTCGAAGGACGGGTCGAGCCCGATCGCGCGCTCGACGGGCTCGGTCGGATCGTCGTCATGGCCGGCCAGCGCGGCGCGCGCGCGCAACGCGCCGATGCCGAAGCGCTCAGTCAGCGCGGGCTCGATCTCGAGCGCCGAGAGAACCAGATGCGCCGGCGCGATCGACGTGCGTCCGAGGCGGTGCGCGAGCTTGCACGAGGATCCCAGCACGCGCCGCGCCGGCTGTCCGTAGCCGCGGAACAGGCCGTCGCCGGCGCCCGGATCGATGCGAATCGGTGCATCGAGTCGCCGCAGCGTCGCCGGGACCAGTCCCAGTTCCGCGGGCAGTTCGCCGCAGGCGGCCTCGAGCAGCTGGCCCGGAGCGACCTCCGCCGCGCCGTCCGCGTCCGCCAGCGCGCGCGCGGCGAACAACGCGCGCACGGCGCGCACCGAGAACGGCAGACTGACGCCGGAGCCGACGACCAGCAGGCCCTCCGACAGCGCCAGCACTTCGGCCGCGATCGAATCCGGATCGGCGAAGGCGTGCACGACCGCGCGGTGCGCGGCGCCGTCCTCGTCCCGCATCAGCTGCCACAGCAGGTGCTCGGGACACACGGCTCGCGCGTGCAGGCGCAGCGCGTGGCCGCCGGCCAGTTCGAGCATGCGCCGCGCGTAGGGCGTCAGGCGCTCGACGCGCGCCAGCTCCCGCGTACCGAGAACCAGCGGACTCATCGTTCGACGGCGTGGGGTTGCGGCGCGTCGACCGGTGGCAGGCAGCTCCGGAAGTGCCGAGCGCGCTGCTCGAAGTTCAGGTACGCGTCGAAGCTCGCGCAGGCGGGCGAGAACAGGATCGCCTGGCCCTCGACGGCACGTTCGAACGCGCGGGCCACCGCGCTCGGCACGTCGGGCAGCTCCTCGGCCGCCACGCCGCGCGCGCGCAGCGCCCGCGCCAGCGCGGGCGCCGCAGCGCCGAAGCACAGCGCGAGCGCCACTCTCGATCTCGCGCACTCGACCAGTTCGTCCAGCGGAAGCTGCTTCTGCTTGCCGCCGCACAAGAGCACGACCGGCTCGCGCTGGTCGATCAGCGCGGCGATGGTCGAATCGGGCGTCGTGGACACACCGTTGTCGATGACCCGGTGCCCGGCGCGGATCCCGAGATCCTGCACGCGGAACTCCAGGCCGCGCAGCGCCGGGATGGCGGCGCGCAGGCTATCCGCGCCGGCTCCGGCGGCGCGCGCCAGCGCCAGCGCGGCGAGCAGATTCCCTTGTTGGAA
>VGZE01000007.1 GCA_016872755.1 Planctomycetota bacterium | reverse complement strand
TGATTCAGCATCGCGATACTGTAGCGGAGCGCCGGTTCGGAGGCTCGCGACTCAGCCCGCGACTGAGTTCGCGGCGCGTTCGCGCAACGCCACGGCCGAGGCGACCAGGCGGTCGCGCGCGATCACGACGCCGCTGCCGGGCTCGACCGCGCCGAATTCCAGCACGCCGGTCGGGCAGCCCTGCACGCAGGCCGAGCAGCGCACGCACTCGGGGTCCTGCATCGGCAGCCCCTTGTTGGCGAAGGCCATCACGTCGATGCCTTGGTGGCAGACGCTGGTGCACACGTTGCACGAGATGCACTTCTTCTTGTCCGCCAGGATGCGGAAACGGCTGAAGCGCGCGTACACGTGCATCAGCGCCGCCAGCGGGCAGGCGAAGCGGCACCACACGCGGCCGCTGAGCCAGAAATACAGCCCGACGCCGACCACGCCGGCCAATCCGATGTCCACGAGGTGGTAGTAGTCCAATCCGGTCCAGTTGGAGAGCAGCGCGCCGGAGAGCGCGCCCGCCCACCCCACGCCGCTCCACCCGAGCACGCGCAGCACCAGCATCAGCAGGCACGCGACCAGCAGGACCTGGCCGACCAGGTTGAGCCGGTTCCACAGCGGTCCATGCGGCATCTTCTGCCGCTGCGTGTCGCCCAGGGTCTCGGCCAGCGCGCCGCACGAACAGATCCAGCCACAGTAGGCGCCCTTGCCCCAACGCCACACGATCAGCGGGATCAGCACGAAGGTCTGCACGAGGCTGATCACGAGCCAGGTCCACAGCGGCTCGCCGGTGAAGACGTTCCACAGGAACAACGGCCAGGCCAGCACGAGGCCGAACGCGCGCCAGTACTCACGGCCGTGCCCGCTCTCGACCGCCGGGAACAGCGCGTCGGCCGCGCTCTGCGCGAAGCCCGCGTCGAAGACACCGTTGTGCCCGAGCCACGGCAGCACCAGGTACGGCAACAGGAACAGCGGCACGACCTGGAACGCGATCAGCGTCAGCGTCTGCGCGGTCACGTACGGCGTCCGGCGTCGTCGGATGCGCGCGATGCCGAACAGTCCGACGCACAGGCAGTACGCGAGCGAATAGTAGAACCCCGGCTCGGCCAGCGTGATCGCGAGCGTGTGGAGCAACGAGCCCGCATCGCGGGCGGACTCACCGAGGCGGCTGACCAGCTCCGGCATCTGGTACGGGAACCAGCCCCGCTGCTGGAACTGCGCGTTCAGCCAGCCGCCGGCCTTCCAGTTGTAGAGGAACACGCAGAACAGCACGAAGGCGGCGCAGGCGGCCCAGGTGCGCGCGTTCCATTCGCCGCGGATCGGCACGCCGGAGCGGCGGAAGAACTCCAGCGGCGCCTCGCGTCCGATCAGCGCGTACACGGCGTCGTTCGGCAGCTGCGCGGCCTGGGCGCCCTTCAACTCGACGCGGCCCTCGCCGATGCGCGCGACCGTCGTGCCCAGCGCGACGCGCAGGGCGCCGCTGTGCTCGAGCGCGTTCAGTCGCTCCACGTTCTCGGGCTTGGGACGTGCGAACTCCGCCCCGCGATGCGCGAGCGTGACGCGCGCGCCCTGCTCGGACAGCGCGATCGCCGCCTCGAGCGCGCTGTCGCCGCCGCCGACGACGAGCACGTGCTGGCCCGCGTGGATGGCCGGATCGTGCAGCCGGTGGTGGACTTTCTCGAGCTCTTCGCCCGGCGCGCCGAGCTTGCGGAAGTTGCCGGACGCGCCGATCGCGACGATCACGCGGCGCGCGTACAGGAGCGGCTTGCCGTCGACCCACACAGCGAGCAGCCCTTGGTCGCGCAGCACGCGCTCGACGTGCGCGCGGCGGCTCTGGATCCCGGCGCGCTCGACCTGCTCGCGCAGCTCGCGCAGCAGGTCCTCCTTGACCGTCGCCGCGACCTGCAGCTCGCCGGCGGGACGCATCTCGCTCGGATAGGTGTAGATCGGCTTGCCGCGCGGGAAGTCCTCGATCGTCGCGAAGGGCTGCGCGGCCTCGAGCACCGCGAAGGTCAGGCCGCGCCGGCGCGCCTCCAGCGCCGCGGCCATCCCCGACACGCCGCCGCCCAGGATCGCCAGGTCCAGCACCTCGACCCCCTTCGGTGCCGGCAGCGCGCGCAGGCGCGGCAGTTCCGGATCGTCGGCCACGCGCGCCGCCAAGCGCGCGCCCGAGTCGAGCGCGAACTTCAAGAGCGGCACTCCGGTCAGGTCGCCGGCCACGTACAGGCCCGGCACGCGCGTCGTTCCGTCCGGCTCCACCTCGGGACGGCGCTCGACGCGGCCGGCGGGCCAGCGCCCGTGCAACCAGTGCGCGTAGCGCTCGAGGGATCGCAGCATGAATGGATGGATGCCGGCGCTCGAGTTGGGTTTCAGTCCGCCTGGCGGCGCGCCCGCCGCAGCAGCACGAGCAGGGTCGCCAGCGCGAGGCCCGCGAGCGCCCAGCCCAGCGTCCATGAACGCGGCGCATACTCGAGCACCACGCGGTGGGTGCCGGCGCCGAGGCGCAGCGCCTGGAAGGCGCCATTGGCTCGCAGCAGTTCGACGGGCTCGCCATCGAGCGTCGCGCGCCAACCGGGGTAGCTCGCGCGGCAGATGACGAGGAACCCAGCGTCCTCGCGCGTGGCTTCGAGTTCGATGCGAGCCGGCAGTTCCTCGATCACGCGCACGGGCAGCGGCAGCGCGTCGCTCGCGCTGCCGGCGCTGACGCCCTCGAGCACCACCGTGCGTCGCGCATCGAAGCGCGGATCGAGCAATCGCCGCAGCGCGTCCTGCTCGCTCGCGACGGCCTCGCTGGCGCCCACGCTGAAATAGCGCCCGAGCCCAGCTCGATCGCGATACAGCCGCAGGTGCCGCATCTCGCGCACCAGCTCCAGTCGTGCGTGCGAGAAGGACCAGTCGAAGTGCAGCGCCCCCGCGCTCTCCTTGCCCGCCACGCTGAGCCGGCCCCCCGGCACGCTCAGCGCGCCCGCCTGCCAAACCACCGGACAGGCCCGCGACGCACCGGTCGCGCACGACAGCCGCAGCCGATAGCGCCCCGCGGGCAGCCCGGCCGGCAGCGCGATCGGATGCGTGCAGGCAGGGACCGGGCCGGGACGCTCGAAGTAGCCTGGCAGCTCCTCGGGATCGCGCGAGGTCACCAGGCGCTCGCCGAGCGCGACTTCT
Organism: Planctomycetota bacterium; assembly: GCA_016872755.1. Classification (GTDB taxonomy): domain Bacteria; phylum Planctomycetota; class UBA1135; order UBA1135; genus GW928-bin9. The sequence goes on along the minus strand of VGZE01000007.1, from coordinate 48,338 downwards.
TGCGCGTGCACGAGCCCGCGCTCGGCGTGCTCGAGACGCAGCGATAACGCGTGTTCCCAACCCGCCTGGGTGCTGCCCGCCCACAGCATCAGCGCCTGCATGTCGGCGCGCGCCACGTCGAACTCCTGCACGAGCTCGACGCCGGCCACGAGCTCCACCGGGCTCGCGCGGATGCCGGGCTTGTGGAGCTGGTCTCCCCTTCCCGTGTCCAGCGGCGGCCACGCGCCGCGCGCGACGATCCAGCGCGTGCCGGAAGCCGCCAGCGCGTTCGTCGTCGCGCTGCGCGGGTCCTTGTTGGACCCGAAGGCAGCGAAGCCCTGGTGCAGGAACTTGTCGAAGCTCGCCACGCCCATCGCGTCGTAGTTGGACAGGATCGCGAGCCGGTACGCGACGTTCAGCTCGGCCGCCAGCACCGACTCCCCCAGCGTCGCGACGTTCTCCGCGCCGACATCGCTGCGCAGCTGATCGATGTGTCCGGTACGCGGGAACAGGAGGCGCTGCTCGATGGTCGGGTTGTACGTGCGGTGGATCCAACCCCCCTGGAAGAACACGACCAGCGCGGCGAGCCCGAGCGCGGCAGCGCCGACGCGCGCGGACCCGGCGCCGCGCGCGAGCACCAGCGCCGCGATCCCGACGCCGAGTGACAGACCGATCTCGCGCACGTGGGCCGGCAGCAGGTCGCCCATGCCGGTGGTGGCGCGCACGCGCTCGCCGAACAGCATGAGCGCGTGATCCGCTCCGGCCAGCGCGGCCAGCCACAGCGCCGCACCGGCGACGACCACGGCCAGGATCCAGCCCGCGTTCGCGGCACCGCGCCGTGCGCGCTCGCAACCCAGCGCCGCCAGCAGCGCCAACGCGAACACCCACAGCGGTTGGCTGCGGTTGATCGGCATGTCGGCGAGCAGCGGCACGCGAGCGGTCGCGCGCGCCAGTCCGCCGACGTCGTGCGACCACAGGAACCAGACCAGCGCAAGTCCGAGCGCGACGCGCGCGCGCCGATCGCGCCACGCGCCCGCGGCGCCGATCAACGCGGCCAGCAGCACGAACACGCCCGCGTAGGCCATGTTGATGCCCTCGTAATTCGGCGGCGGCGTGCGGATGTCGATCAGATAGGGCGAGGCGGGATTGCCCAGCAGCGCCGGGAACACCCACAGCGGCAAGTAGCGCAGCTCGAACGGCTGCTGGTTGTGCACGCGGCTCTCCAGCGCGCTGGCGTGACTCAGGTACTCGAGGAACGGCAGGACCTGCGGCGCGGCGAGCAGCATGCCGCCGACTCCCGCCAGCGCGATCGCTCCCAGCGCGGTCGCGCAGCAGCGCGGGCCGCGCGCTCGGGCGATGTGCATGCAGCGCCACAGCACCCACAGTGCGATGCCGAGCACGCCGAAGAAGAACGGTTCCGGATGTCCGGCCAGCGCGCCGAGCGCGACCGCGAACGCCAGTCCGAGCGCCGAGCGCAGCACGCGCGCGCCGCGCTCGGCCGCCTGCAGCACGCCCTCGGCGCACCACAGCCCGGCCGGCAGCACGACCAAAGCGCCCGGATGCGGATACCCGAGCAGCAGCACATTGTGGCCGCTGTAGGCGAACGCGACCGCGCCGAAGCCCGCCGCCGCGGCGCCGATCCCGATGCGCCGCAGGAACAACCAGCTGAACCATGCCAGCGCGAACAGCTTGAGGAACGCGCTGACGACGAGACCGGCCTCGAACGGCAGTACGTAGAACGGCCACTGGAACGGCGAAAGCAGCGCCGATTGGTAGTTGGCGACCAGCGGCTCGCCGCAGCCGTTGTACGGATTCCACAACGGCAGGCGTCCGGCGTGCAATTCTTCGCGCACGAAGGCCGTCCACGGCTGCATCTGGAAGGCCGGATCCGACAGCAGGCGATTGGCCGGCACGCGCCCGGCCTCTAGCTCGAGCAGCGCGAATTGATTGGCGAGATCGCCGGTCGAATACGCGTGCGTGCCGAGCTTCGCGATCGGCTCGGCGAGCAACGCCAACGCCAGCAGCGCGAAGCAGAGCGCCGCGAGCCAGCCCTGGCGGCGCGTGACAGGGCTCGGCTCGATCGCGCAAGCCGAGCTCGCGCGATCCGACTCCGCGAGTCGAGCCGTACTCACGGCTTGCTCCCTTCCCGGCGCGCAGCGAGCAGCGGCAGCAGCACTGGAACCAGCGCCGCGGCGACGCGCGCGTGCCCGGTGGCCGTCAGGCGCCCGCCTGGCGCGCTCCACTCTGCCACTGGATCTCCCAGCGCGGCGCGCGGATCGACCACGGTCGCCCCCAGCGCCTTCGCCGCCTCGATTGCGGCGCGTGCGTACCCCTCGAGGATCGGCAGCGGCGGCTGCTCGCCGCGCGGCGCTTGAATCGCCAGCGCGACGAGCGATGTGCGCTGCTGCGCCAGCTCCGCGCCCCACTCCTCGAAGCAGCGCCGGTACTCGGGTGGCGCCATGCGCCGCTTTCCCGGCCACGCGAAGGTGCCGGACCCGTTGCTGGCCGCCATCTCGAGCTGCGCGCCGACGAAGGCCGACTCGCGCGACTCGATCCAGGCGCCGCTGCACGCAGCCCCGGCCAACCGCGCCAGGTGCGCCAGTCGCATGCGATAGCCGAAGGTCGCCTCGCCACCGGTCCAAGTCGCCAGCGCCTCGAGCTTCACCAGATCCGGCGCGCCGCGCGCCGGAACGAATTCATTGCGCCCGGAGAAGCACACGATGGCGACATCGGGCCGCCACTCACGAGCGCGGCCGCGCCACAGCGCGCGCCCCTGTGCCAGCGTGAAATCATCTACGGCCGCCGCAACGAGTTCGACCTCCGTGCCCGCCGCCGACAGTCGTTCTCGCAGAAGCGCCGACAACCGCTCCGGCGGCGCGAGTTCGGTGCCGGCGACCTGCGCATCGCCGAACAGCGCGATTCGCGCGCGCCCCGGATCGCGATCCCGCGGCGGGAGCTCGCCCAGGCCCCCGAGTTCGTTGACACCGCTGAGCGCGCCCGCACCGCCGCCGCGACGCGGCGACCACAGGGTCAGCGGATCGAGCTCGCACGCATGGATGCCGGTCAGCATCGCGCGGTCCTCGGCAGCCGAACGCCAGGGCACGCGCAGTTCGAGCGGCGGAAACCAGAACCCGAGCTGCCGCAGCCTCCACTCGGCGCCGACGCACGCGAGCGCAAGCAGCGCGGCAAGCAGCATGAAGCGGGTCGAGCGCGATCGGAACGTCATACGCGGTGCGGCTGCACAGTCTCCGCGCTCGGGGGTCCGCGCGGCAAGGATCAGCGCTCCGCGGCAGCTTTCAGCACGAATCACGGCTTGTCGCTGGCCAAGGGTCGCCGCAGCATCTGCCGCCGCCCTTCGTGACGGCGCATTTCACCGCACCTGCCGCTGCACAGCCTTGCCCAACAAGTTCACGAAGCTCGAATGGCCGACCGGCTCGAACGGTAGGAGGGTGCGCACCGAAGCGCGCACGAGGTCGGCCGACCGCGAGCAGCCAGCGGGATCGGCTGCGCGGCTATGCGCCCTGCTTCATCCAGCGGAACAGCTCGACGATCTTGGGCGGTTGGCCGGTGCGCAGGATTCCGACGCGGAAGATGCGGCCGGCGAGGATCAGCAGGAGGGCGGTCGTCACGATGGTCAGCGCACCGGTGCCGATCACGTCGAACATCGGCGGATCGGCTGCGATCCGGTTCAACATGATGAACGGCGAATAGATCGGCACCCACGACAGCACGGTGGCGAGCGTTCCGTTCGGATCCTTCGGGATGAACATCATCGTCAGGACCGGGACCATCATCACCATGACCACCGGGCCCATGAAATTCTGCGCATCCTTCAGCGTGTTGCACAGCGCGCCGATGGCGAGGAACACGCTCGCGTACAGCAGGTACGCCATCGTGAAGTAGACCGCGAAGGCGCCGATGAACTGCGGCGTGAAGATCACGGTGAAGATCATGCGTGCGATGTCGTCGACTTCGGGCCCGAAGCTCAAACGCAGCACCAACGCCCCCGTCGTGAACCACGACAGGAACATCGTGAAGCCCACTCCGGCGATGCCGACCAGCTTGCCCGTCATCAGTTCGGTCGAAGTCACGGAGGACAACAACACCTCGACGATGCGGTTGCTCTTCTCCTCGACCGTGTTGTTGAGCAGCATCTGCGCAACCGTCATGATCCCGATGAACAGCAGGTAGACGAACCCGGCTGGCGCCCACTGGCGCACGACGTCCGCCGTCGAGACCTTTTCGTCGCCTTCCTTCTTCTTCGGGTTCTTCGACTCGACCTTGACCCGGATCTCCGCAATGCGTTTCACCTCGTCCGGCAGCATGCCAGCGGAGACGAACTCGCGACGCCGCAACTCGTCCTCGAGGCTGCGCTCGACGCCCTCCTTCAGGTCCGAATCGGCGAGGTTGATCGTCCAGAACTCCGCGCCCTTCTTGCGCTTCGCGAGGTCCTCGGGGAGCACGACCAGCGCAAAGAGTTCCGCATCCTTGCCGTCGACGACGATCTTCTTCTCGCCGACGAGGTACGGCTTCAGCGCCGTCTTGAGCCCCTCGGTGTCGTCAGCCACGACGCCGGACGGCACCGGCACCTCGACGAAGCGCGCCTTGGGCTCGACGAATGGCTTGCGCTTGTCCTCCGGCTGCGATCTCGTCTTCTCGAACCACTCGGCCTTGGCCAGATCGATACGCTTGGTCGCCTCGCTCTTCAGATGCGAGCGCACGATCTCGCCTAGGTCTTTGCTGCGATCGACGACGCAGTAGTAGCGCGTCGGAGTTGCCTTGTCGGCGAGGAACCTCGGCACGCGGATGCCGGCCCACAGCATCAGCGGGAAAAACAATAGGCCGATGATGAAGCCCTTCGTGCGCACGTTCTCGCCGTATTCGCGACCGGCGACGAGCCACACGTACTTCCAGAACGATCCGGCGCGCTTGTCGGTGCTCATGCCAACATCTCCGCCGCATCCTTCGCGCCGACGCGGTCGAAGAACAGTTCGCGCAACCCCGGCTCGCGCTTGTCGAACGAGCGCACCTCGTGGCCGGCGCGAATGCACGCGGTCAGGATCCCGTCGGGACTTGCGTCCTGGCTCAACCCGAGTTCGTACGTGCCGTCGACGCGCCCGCGCGCGACAGACGTCACGCCGGACAAAGCCTGCAAGGCCGCCGACTCGGCGCTCGTGCCGATCACGATCCGCTTCGGCAGGGCGGCGAATGCCTCCTGCAGCGTGCCGTCGAAGACCTTCTTGCCGCGCGCGAGCATCGCGATGCGATCGCAAAGGTGTTCGGCCTTCTCCAGGTCATGCGTCGAGAAGACGATCGTCGAGCCGTCCTTCGACAGATCCGCGATCACCTGCTCCATCACCTGCTGGTTGACCGGATCCAGCCCGCTGAACGGTTCGTCCAGGATCACGAACTCCGGGCGATGCGCGATCGAGGCGAGCACCTGCACCTTCTGGCCCATGCCCTTCGAGAGCGCGTCACACTTGCGCTCCTTGAACTCCCCCAGACCGTAGCGATCGAGCAACTCGATCGCGCGCTGCCTGGCGTCCTTCGATTTCATCCCCTTGAGCTCGGCGAAGTACGCGATCAGGTCCCGCGCCTTCATCTTCTTGTACAGGCCCTTCTCCTCGGGCAGATACCCGATGCGATGGCGCACGTCGAGCGCGCTCGGCGTGCCGAGAACTTCGATCGTGCCGCCGCTCGGCTCGTAGATGCCGAGGATCATGCGGATCGTGGTCGTCTTGCCGGCGCCGTTGGGTCCGAGAAAGCCCAGCACGCAGCCGCGCGGTACGTCGAGATCGAGGTCGTCCACGGCCACGAAGTCGCCGTAGCGCTTGCGTAAGCCCCTGAGTCGAAGAACGGAGTCGGTCATGGATGTGGGCCGGTGATGCTAGTGGCGACGGGCGTGAAATGCTCGCCCGAGCTATGCTCAGGAACCACATGGGCCTCGTCGGACCCCTCGGAGCGAATCGGCTCGTCGAGCTAGTCGACCAACTCACTTTCGTCGGTGTGGTCGCGCAGGGTCTCGGCATGGCCTTGCTCGCATTGCTGTTCGCCGGTCTCGCCCGCAGCGCGCGCAATCCGGCCTGCCTGCGGGCGTTCGCGTGGTCGAACGCTCTTGTGTCCGTAGCGGCCATGGCCGTCGCCCTGCGCTATGCCCTGCTCGAGATCGAGCAGCCGCTGTCATGGGCCGCGGAGCGGAGCACGACGGCGCGCGTGCTGTACACGGTCTATCTCTCGTCCAAGCTCGGCGCGCTGCTCTTCCTCGTCTCCGGCATGCGCATCTTCGCCGGAGAAGTGCCGCCGCGTCGGCTGATTCGCCTCGCTCTCGGAGCGATCCTGCTGTTCTCGACAGGTGCGGCCTGGGCGATCGACGGCCTCGGCGGCGCGCTGACACTGCAGGCGCCGTTGTGCGTGCTCGGCTTTGGAGCCGCCGCGTTCACGCTCTGGCGGCTGCCGACGGCTCGCCGCACGTTCGCGACGCGGCTGGTCGTGGTCTGGTTGTGCGCGATCGCTCTGGTGTGGCTCGCCTACGCAGTCGCGCTCGGTGTCGGCCCGGCTGCGGTGGAGATTGCCGGAGCGCGACCGCTCGAACTCCTGCTCGAGTACAACTCCCACCTCGACCTGCTTATGGGATTGGGCCTGGCCATGGGGCTCTTGATGGTCCTCTTGCAGGACCAGGAGCGCGAGTCGGCCGAACAAGACGCGCGCATCGGTGCGCTGGAGCTTCGGCTCGCTCAGGCCAAGCGCATGGAGTCGATCGGAGTGCTGGTCAGCGGAGTCGCGCATGAACTCGCCACTCCATTGACGGCGATCCTCGGCTACACCGACCAGCTTCGCGGACACCCACCGGTGGAGGTTCCGGAGGCGACGATGCGCATCGTGCACGATCAGGCGCAGCGCTGTCGCTCGATCGTCGACAACCTGCTCGGGTTCGTCGGCAACCGGGAGGAGCGCAGGGAAGACCTCGAGTTGCGGGCGGTCTGCCGGCGCGTGATCGAAGGTCTGCAATCCGAGGCGCAGGCTCGGGGGATCGCGGTCGAACTCGCTCCCGGCGCAGTCGTGGCGATGCGCGGCGATGTCATCGGGCTCGAGCAGGTCGTGACGAATCTCGTGCACAACGCGATTCAGGCGGCCGACCGGAACGGTCACGTGCGTGTATTCGCGCGAACCGACGGTGACCAGGCCGAACTGTGCGTCGAAGACGATGGGCCCGGCATTCCGTCGGATGTGATGCCCCGCATTTTCGAACCCTTCTTCACGACGCGTGCCGCGTCGGGCGGATCCGGGCTCGGCCTGTCGATCACGCATGGCATCGTGCGTGCGCACGCCGGCTCGCTGCACGCCGAGAACCTGTCCCCGCCGGCGCGCGGAGCGCGCTTCACCGCGCGGCTGCCGCTGCTGAGCCGAGGCCGCAGTTTGTCGACACCCTGGCCGCGCATCTCGACGCGCTCGGGCGCGCCCTCGTGGCCGCCTTCCCATCGCCCACCGTCGAAGATGGGACCGCTTCGCGAGCCGGCCGAGCAGGGCGAGGTGCTGCCCGTGCGCGAACTGCGACCTCAATCGCCGCGAACCGGCGCAACGTCTCGACGCATGTGCGTCATCGAAGACGATGCCGCGGTGCTCGTGCTGCTGCAGGCGGTCTTCGATCGCGAGGGTTGGCAGGTCGAAGCCTATGGAAGTGCTCGCGCGGCGCTGGATGCGCTGCGCGGGGGTGCGGATTGGACCGTGATCGTCAGCGACGTGCAGATGCCGCACCTGAGCGGGCCGCAGCTGTTTGCGATCCTGCAGCGCGAGAGGCCGGAGCTGCTCTCACGACTTGTCTTCGTGACGGGAGACCTCGGGCTGCCGGAACTGGCGCCACTCCGTGCGCATGGCGCGTGCCGCATCTTGGCCAAGCCGCTCGACCTGCAAAAGTTGCTGGAAATCTGCGCGCAACGCTGCGAAGCCTGATTCACGCGGCCTCAGCCAGGTTCGCCGCACGCCGGCCATGCGGACGCGACCTGTGGCGATCCGCCCACAACTGGAATGCCTGCGCGGGAAATCGCGCGGCGACTCGGACCGAGCGCGAGTCGGGAACGCTGGGAGAACGCGCTCGTGCAACGCAGAGAGGAACTCCCGCCGTATCCGCGTCAGCACGGTCTCGTGGATGAGTCGGTGCTCGAACTTGCGCGCACGGCTGTGGTTCCATTCCCACTAAAACCTCACGTGGACTGGAGACAGCGGATTCCGTGCGCGAGTCAGACTAGGAGGTGGTGTACGCCCCTCTGGAGGACCCCCATGCAAGTTCCACACGAGCCCACTTCGTTCGACCAGCTTCAGCGTCATCCGACTGCGCCCACACACGCTTCGTTTCGGCGAGTTCCGCGCTTTCGAGCTTTGCACTCCGGCCTGTTCCTGGCTGCTCTGGCCGTTCCGGTTTCCGCGCTCGGCAGCGTGCTGAAGGTCGGACCCAGTGGCAGCTACGCGAACATCCAAGCCGCTGTCGATGCGAGCGTCGACGGCGATGTGATCCTCGTCGCGCCCGGCAGCGGAGGCAGCTTCGTCGTCGATGCGAAGTCGCTCGTCATCGCGGCCGACGGAGTCAGCGCGTCGAAGGGCGTGCTCGGCAACAAGTTCACGATCCAGAACCTCGGCCCAGCTCAGTCGGTCGTGTTGCGCAACTTCAGGAACGTAGCGCTCACCTCGCCGTCGCCTCCCAACGCGAACTCGAGAATCCAACAATGCGCCGGCGCGGTGCTGCTCGAGGACTGCGAACTCGTGGACGGCGACCCGACGCTGACCATCGAACAATGCGCGGCGGTCACGTTGTCGAACTGCAGGATCACCGGCTGGGAGTACGTGCCCGTGCTGTCGACGAAGTCGGGCCCGGCCCTGGTCGTCGCGCAGTCGGCTGTGCACCTGTACGACTGCACGCTGGCTGGTGCCGACGGCAAGGACAACGACTCGCCCCAGGGCGGCGGCGCCCAAGACGGTCAACCGGGCGCGGTCGTTTCGGATGCGAGTTTCCTGTTCGCGGGCGGCGTGGTGTTCCGTGGCGGTGCCGGCGGCGCGACCAAGGCATCCCAATTCAGCGGGTTCGTCCCCAGTTCGACCGGCGGCGCCGGGCTCGTGCTCGGGAATCTGTCGCAGACCTCGGCGCTGCGGGGGTGTGCGTTTCAACCCGGTGCAGGCGGTGCCACGATGGACGCCTGGGCCGTGCTGCCCGGGAGTGGCGGAGTCCGCATCGACGCGACGAACGCGTCGTACCAGGACCTGGGCGGGAATCGCGTGAGGCTGTCAGCGACGTCGCCGCTGCGCGAGGCGCAGCCCGGCAAGCTCGAGTTCGGAAGCGGGAGCAACTACCAGGCCTTCGTCTTCGCGTCCGCGACGCAGCATCCGCTGTTCGACCTGTCGTGGAAGGGCACCTGGCTGCCCGCGCCGGGATTGCTGTACCTCGGACAGGTCAGCAGCTTCAAGGGCTACGCGACGCTGCCGTTCACGGTCGGCGATCTGGGATCGGGCGTGTCCTCCGCGAGCTTGTACGTGCAGGGCGCGATGATCGATATCCCGACGGCAACCGCGACTACGACCGCGCCGACGCACCTGTTGCTGCTCGACGCGGCGCTGTGACGTGTGACCTGCGCGAGCGCGGGCTAGCCGCGCAGCGGCAGGTCGAGCCCGCGCTGCTGCGCGCAGTCGAGCGCTTCCTGGTACCCGGCATCGGCGTGGCGCATCACGCCGGTGCCGGGATCGTTCGTCAGCACGAGTTCGAGCGCGCGCGCGGCCTCGCTGGTGCCGTCGGCGACCGTCACCTGCCCTGAGTGGAGCGAGTACCCGATGCCGACGCCGCCGCCGTGGTGGAAGCTCACCCACGCGGCGCCCGACGCGACGTTCAGCAGCGCGTTCAGGATCGGCCAATCGGCGACCGCGTCGGTGCCGTCCTTCATTCCCTCGGTCTCTCGATTGGGGCTCGCGACCGAGCCGCAGTCCAAGTGGTCGCGACCGATCGCGATCGGCGCGGACACGCGTCCCGTGCGCACCGCCTCGTTGAACGCGAGCCCGGCGACGTGCCGCTCCTTGTAGCCGAGCCAGCAGATCCGCGCGGGCAGGCCCTGGAACGCGACGCGCTCGGTCGCCATGTCGAGCCAGCGCGCCAGCGAGCGATCGCGCGGGAACAGCTCGCGCACGATCCGGTCGGTCTCCGCGATGTCGCGCGCATCGCCCGACAGCGCCACCCAGCGGAACGGCCCGCGCCCCTCGCAGAACTGCGGCCGGATGTACTTCGGCACGAAGCCGTCGAAGTCGAACGCGTTCTGGAGCCCTTCCTCGAGCGCGAAGCCGCGCAGGTTGTTGCCGTAGTCGAAGGTGTCGGCACCGCGGCGCTGCAACTCGATCATCGCCTTCACATGCTCGACCATCGTGCGCCGCGATTCCTTCTCGTAGCGCCGCGGGTCCGACTTGCGCAGCGCGAGCGCCTGCGCGTAGGGCATCCGGTTGGGAACGTAGCCGTTGAGCGGATCGTGCGCGCTGGTCTGGTCGGTCAGCACGTCCGGCGTGATGCCGCGCGCGATCAGCCGCTCGAGCAGGTCGACCGCGTTCGCGACGACGCCGATCGACTTCGCGACGCCCTGCTGCTTCCACGCCAGCGCCTGGTCGATCGCGCGGTCGAGGTCGTCGATCAGCACGTCGCAGTAGCGCGTCGCGAGGCGCTTCTCGATGCGCGCGCGATCGACGTCGGCGCCGAGGAACGTGCCTTCGTTCATCGTCGCCGCCAGCGGCTGCGCGCCGCCCATGCCGCCGAGGCCGCCGGTCACGACCAGCCGATGCTTCAGCGAGCCGCCGAAGTGCGCGCGCGCGGCCGCGGCAAAGGTCTCGTACGTGCCCTGCAGGATCCCCTGCGTGCCGATGTAGATCCACGAACCGGCCGTCATCTGGCCGTACATGATCTTGTTCTCGGCCTCGAGCTTGCGGAAGTGCTCCCAGTTCGCCCAGTGGCCGACCAGGTTCGAGTTCGCGATCAGCACGCGCGGCGCGAACGGCGTCGTCTTGAAGACGCCGACCGGCTTGCCCGACTGCACGAGCAGCGTCTCGTCGTTTTCGAGGCGCTGCAGCGCGCGCACGATCGCCGCCGCGCAGTCCCAATCGCGCGCGGCCTTGCCGCTGCCGCCGTAGACGATCAGGTGCAGCGGGTCCTCCGCCACCTCCGCGTCGAGGTTGTTCAACAGCAGCCGCAGCGCGGCCTCGGCCTTCCAGCTCTTGCAGTGCAGCGCGGGGCCGCGCGGGGCGCGCTGGGCGCCCGGACGGATCTGGAGCGGAGCGGCGGGAGAACTCGTGGCTTGCATCGCCGGAATTCTACGGTTTGTCGAGGTCTGTGGACTTGCAGGATCCGCGCGGGACGCGCAGGCTGGAACGAGTGATCCCATTGCGCTCGCTGTCCTGCTGCCTCGCCACGGCACTGGCGGCGGAGTCGTGGGCGCAGTCCTGCGTGCCGCAGTGGAACGAGGCCTTCGCGACGCCGGCGCTCGATGGCGCGGTGTGGACGATGTGCACGCACGACGCGGGCAACGGCCCGGAGCTCTACGCCGGCGGCTCGTTCACGCCGGCCAGCGGTGCCGAGCGCGTCGCGCGTTGGGACGGGCTGGCCTGGCGTCCGTTGGGCGCCGGTCTGAACGGTTCGGTCTTTGCGCTCGCGAGCGCGCAGATCGGCGCGGCGCCGCGGGCGCGGTTGTACGCAGGCGGCGCATTCAACGGCAGCGGCGGCGGTGCGAATCTCGTGCGCGTCGCGTGCTGGGACGGCGCGCAATGGACGCCGCTGGGAACCGGCCTGAACGGCGCAGTGCGCGCACTCGTCGCCTTCGACTTCGGTGGCGGCAACGAGCTCGTCGCGGCCGGCGAGTTCACGCAAGCAGGAGGTGCACCCGCCGCGCGCATCGCGCGCTGGAACGGCGCAGGCTGGCAGGCGCTGGGCGCCGGCTTCGACGCGCCGACGGTCGCGCTCGCGGTGTACGACGATGGCAATGGAGCGCGCCTCTACGCCGGCGGTTACTTCGCGAAGTCGGGCACGGCGCAGGTCGGCAAGGTCGCCCGCTGGAGTGGCACGGCCTGGCAGGACGTTGGTGCACCCTTCACGCAGCCGGTGCTCGCGCTCGCGCGCTGGGACACGCTGGGCGGGGCACGGCTGGTCGCCGCCGGCATGTTCTCGACGTTCGCATCGCCGTACATCGCGCAGTGGAGCGGGGCGAGCTGGGATGCGCTCGGCGCAGGCTTCGACGGCCCGGTGCACGCGCTCGCGGCGCGCGGACCCGCCGGCGCGCAGATCCTGAACGCCGGCGGCGCGTTCGCGCAGGTCGGCGCGCTGTCCACGCCGCGCGTCGCGCGCCACACCGGTTTCGCGTGGCAGGCCGAAGCCGACGCCGATGCGTACTTCCCGCTCGCGGGCGGCAGCGTATACGCGCTCGCTCCCGATCCGCCGAAGACCGGAGCCGAGCTCGCGGCCGGCGGCACGTTCACTGCCACCGACTTGTCGCGCTGGTTCGCGCTGTCGACGAGCGGACTGTGGGGCGAGCCCGGCGGCGGTCTCGACGGCGCCGCGCTGTGCTTCGCCGAGTGGAACGACCCGTTCGGACCTGCGTTGTACGTCGGCGGCGAGTTCAAGAAGGCCGGCAGCGCCACGGTCGAGCGCATCGCGCGCTGGAACGGCGCGCAGTGGTCGCCACTGGCGGGCGGCGTCGACGGCGCGGTGCGCGCGCTCGCGGTGCACGACGACGGCGCGGGCGCCGCGCTCTACGTCGCCGGCTCCTTTCAGGCCGCGCTCGGCTCGCACGGGATCCCCGGCGCGGGCCTGTTGTGCTGGAACGGCAATGCGTGGAGCGCGCCGGGCAGCCTCGACGGCGAGGCGCGCGCGCTGGCGGTTCACGACGACGGTTCGGGCGCCGCACTGTACGTCGCCGGTGACTTCCAGAATGTCGCGGGCGTCGCCGCCGCGCGCATCGCGCGGCTGCAGAATGGCGTGTGGAGCGCCGTCGGCACCGGCTTCGACGGCGGCGTCAACGCGTTGCAGAGCACTCCGCTGGGACTCTACGCCGGCGGCGCGTTCCAGTTCGGCGGAGCCACTGCACTCCCGTTCCTCGCGCGCCACGTGCAGGGCGCGTGGCAGCCGGCCGGCCCCGCGCTCGACGGCGCGGTGCATGAGCTCGCCTGGCTCGCCGCACCCGAATTCTTCGGAGGCGAGCCGCGCCTGTACGTCGCGGGCGCGTTCAACAGCGACGGCGCGCAGGCGCTCGGCGGGCTGGCCGCCTTCGACGGCTCGCAGTACACACCGCTGGGCACGCCGCCCGCGCCGGTGCGCGCGCTGGCGATGTACGACGACGGCAGCGGAACCCAGCTCTACGCCGGCGGCGCGTTCGCTCCGAGCGCGAGCGCGCCGGGCTGGCTCGCGCGCTACGACGGCGCGCACTGGTTCGCGGTGCCCGGCGCCGCGCAGCCGGGGGTCGCGAGCGTCGATGGCGCGGTGCACGCGCTGCACGTCGGAGCCGATCCGGTCCTCGCGGGCCTGCACCTGGGCGGCGCATTCCATTTCGCGGGGGTGATCGCGTCGAAGGGCATCGCGCAGTGGTCGGGCTGCGCGCAAGGGACGCTGGTGATCAACACGCCCGAGGTCTCGCTCGCCCAGGGCGGCACGCAGACGCTGAAGCTGGCGCCCGGGCCGAACTACGCAGGTGCGCTGTACCTCGTCGCGGGCTCGCTGACGGGTGCGACCCCGGGGATCGTGCTGGACGGCGTGGCATACCCGCTGGTGCCGGATGCGTGGACCGCGCTCGTGCTCGGCGCGCCGAATCAGGGCTGGTACCAGGCAAACCTGGGATTCGTGTCGAGCCTCGGCCATGCGCAGGCCGCGCTCGCGATCCCGGCAGACTTGTCCGCGTCGTTCGCGGGCTTCAAGCTCTGGCACGCCGCACTCGTGTTCGACCTGTTCATCGGCCAGGTCGTCTGGACGAGCAACGCGGTCGAGCTGGTGCTCGTGCCGTAGCCATCCCCGGCGCGCGATCAGGCCAGCAACGGCCCCGTGGCCTTCTCGACCGCGGCCACCAACGCGCCGCTCGCCACCAGTTCGCGCGCCGCATCGATGTCCCGCTTCAGGTAGCGGTCCTTCTTCAGCGCCGGCACCAGCTCGCGCAGCGCGGCATAGGCCGCCTCCGCCCCCTTGCCCGCGCGCAGCTCGCGATGGAACTCGCGCGCCTGCGCCGCGCACAACAGCTCGATCGCCAGCACCACCTCGGTGTTCGCGACGACCTCGCGCGCCTTGCGCGCGGACCACATTCCCATCGACACGTGGTCCTCTTGATTGGCGCTGGTCGGGATCGTGTCGGCCGAGGCCGGGTGCGCGAGCCCCTTGTTCTCGCTGCACAGCGCCGCCGAGGTCACCTGCGCCATCATGAACCCCGAATTCAAGCCCGGCTCCGGCGTCAGGAAGGCCGGCAGGTGCGAGAGGTCCGGGTTGACGAGTTGCTCGGTGCGCCGCTCCGAGACGTTGGCGAGCGTCGTCACGGCGATCGCCAGGTAGTCGAGCGCCATCGAGATCGGCTGGCCGTGGAACTGCCCGGCCGAGACGACCTCGCCGGTGTCGGGGAACAGCACCGGATTGTCGGTCACGCTGTTGAGTTCCGGCGCCAGCATCGCGAGCACGTGCTCGAGCGCGGCCTTCGACGCGCCGTGCACCTGCGGGGTGCAGCGCAGCGAGTAGGCATCCTGCACGCGCGCGCAGTTCGCGTGACTCTTCAGCACCTGCGAGCCGGCCAGGCAGCGGCGCACATTGTCCGAGCAGCGCGCGTGCGCGCTCTGCCCCTTCAGGTCCGCGAAGCGCTGCTCGAAGGGCCGCGCGGATCCGAGCAGTGCCTCGATCGACAGCGCCGCGATCGCATCGGCCGCCTTCGACAGGTTCGTCGCGCGCAACGCGGCGCCGGCGCCGACGGCCTTCATCACCTCGGTGCCGTTGATCAGCGACAGGCCCTCCTTGGCCGCGAGCTCGAGCGGCGCTTCGCCGAGCCTCTTCAGCGCGGCGCGCGCGGGCATGCGCTTGGCGCCGCGCGGCGAGAGCAGCCAGGCCTCGCCGACGCCCATGCAGGCTGCCGCCATGTGCGCGAGCGGCGCGAGGTCGCCGCTCGCCCCCACCGAGCCCTTCTCGGGCACGACCGGCACGAAGCCCAGGTTGAACAGCCGCACGAGCTGCTCGACCGTCTCGGCGCGCACGCCCGAGTGACCGCGCAGGATCCCGTTCAAGCGCAGGATCTGCGCCGCGCGCGTCTCGGGGATCGAGAGCGGCGCGCCGACGCCGCAGGAATGCGACAGCACGAGGTTGCGCTGCAGCTCGGCCAGGTCCGCGCGCGCGATCGCGACGCTCTTCAGCTTGCCGAAGCCGGTGGTCAGCCCGTAGACGATGTCCCCGGCCTCGACGTGATCGTCGACGAGCTTGCGCGCGGCGCGCACGCGCGCGAGCGCGGCCTTGGCGACGCGCAATTCGACGGGCGCGCCGGCCAGCACGGGCGCGAGCGCGGCGAGGGAGAGACTGGTGCCGTCGAGGGAGAGCGACATCCGGCCGATTGTACGGAGCCGGACGGCGCGGCTACGAGCCCGGGTAGGCGCGACCGGCGCGCTTCCACTGTTCGGGCGTGTGCCCGACGATCGCTTCCTCGGGCAAGTCGATCGGCCGGCGAGTCTCGCCCTTCACGTCGACCTCGGCTTCGTCGTGCACCGGCTGTTCGTGGAAGGTGAGCTTCAGCGACCAGGTGCCCTCGACCAGCCGGTCGACGACGAGATCCTCGTCCGGTGCGAGCACCCACGGATCGCGCGGCTCTCCGTTCACGAACAGCTCGCAAGGCAGGCCCTGCGTGCGCGCGTCCAGCATCAGCCGCAGTGAACCCTTGCCCGTGTCGGAGGGCAAGAGGTGCAGCTCGATGTCGTCGTCGTCCTTGCGCACGAGCTTGTGCGCGTAGTAGCGACCGTCGACCGTGCGCGCCTCGAGGTAGCGCAGCGGTGCGATCTCGGCCCACGATGTGAAGACGAAGCGTCCCTCCGAGTCACTGGTCGAGCGCTGCAGGGCCGGAGACAGCGGTGGCAGCACCTCCGACTCGAGGAACCAGATCGGGCGCTTGGCGTACTCGAGCGTCGCGTTGACGCCGTCGGCGGCCTCCAGTTCGACCTGCACGCCCGCCTGCGGCCGACCGTCGAGCAGCACGCGGCCGACGATCTCGGCGGTCGGGGTCAGCGTCAGTTCCGCCGATTGGACCTCGCCTTCGCGCAACAGCACATTGGGCTCCTGCTCGGCCAGCGCACCCGGTCGGAACGCGCGCACCGTCACCACGCCCGGCGGCAGGTCGTCGATGCGGACCGGCACGCCGGGGCGAACGGCGATCGGATTGAGGCGGTACCACGGATACGAACGCTCGCTGCGCACTTCCGACGGCAGCAGCAGGACGTCGACCGGTTGGTTCGCGCCGACGTCGGACTTGATCGACACGATCAGGCTGGCCGAGGGCTTGAGCTTGAAGGTCAAATTGCCGACGGGAATCGTGTAGGCGGCGGTCAAGCCCAGGTGCTGCCGCACCGTTGCGTAGCCGGGCTTCTCGATCTCGATGACCGAGTGACCGGGACACAGGTTCGTCAGGTAGAAGACGCCGCTCTCGTCGGTCGCCGCCTGCTGGAAATCGATGCGCGCGAGCGCGCCGACGACCGGCTTGCCCTCCTTGTCTACGACCGTGCCGAAGCAGGCCGCCGGGCGTCCGAAGCCGAGATTGAGCTCGGCCGTGCTGCCCTGGCGCAGCAGCACTTCGCGCCGCGCGCCGCTGATGCCGGCGCCGGTCACCTCGACGACGTTGATGCCGGGCGCGAGATCAGTGGCCCCGAAGCGGCCCTCGGCATCGCAGGTGAGCGTGCGCCCGGCATTGCTGCCCGCCGCGAATTTCACGCTGGCGCGCGGGGCCGGAGCGTCGTCGCGCATCCCGATGCGACCGCTCAGGCGCGCGCTCTTGTCCGAGCCCAGCGGCCGCAGATCGGCGCCCAGCGCCATGTAGGCCGGCCGCACCAGCTCGAGCTCGACGCGCAGCGGCCACAGCACATTGGTCGCGCTCGAGGCAACGGCCTGCTTGGTCGGCGCGGGCGCCAGATCGACCGTCGTCGGCGTGAGTTCGGTCTGCGCGGTCGGGCGCGACGCCGGTCCGTCGATGACCGGAGCCTTGGTGGGCATGCGCAAGAACCACCAGGCCGCGCCGCCGCCGAGCGCGAGGACCGCGCACAGCGCGAACGCGAGCAGGCGAGACGAAGCGGTGGTGCTCATGCGCGGGTCGTGCTCACGCGGCGATCGGGCTCACGCGCGGGAACGGGCGGAGAGCATAGCGAGCCAAGGGGTCGCCCGTTGCAGTCGACGACGTTGCAGTCGGCGACCGCGGTCGCAGCGGCCGCCGGAGATCGCGGCACGCGGCGGGAAAGGCACGCGCGCAGCGAGGAGGACCGGAGCCGCCCCAAGGAGGGAATGAGAGGAGAGTCGATCCTGCCCCCGGCCTCGTTTCCGTTCGACTGCCTGAGCTGCGACCAGGGAACAGGGTCCCCACGCGCCATGCACGGGCAGCGCAGCGAGCTCTGCAAGCTGCGCGGTCGTTCAGGCGGCGGAGTGTCCGGAGCGGCTCCGGTGCATGCTGCTATCCACGCACGCCGGATCGGTTGCTCGGAAATTGGCGCAAGACTGATAGATTTCGGCGCATGCATGCGCGTGGCATCGGCTCGACTCTGCTCGCCCTGGGCCTGCTGGTGAGCTGCGGAGAGGCCCCCACGACGCCTCCGGCCGAGGCTGCGGCCACCGACGCAGCACGGGTGCAAGGGCTGCCGCAGGTGCAAGAAGCGCCTCGGAAGCCGCGCCATGGTCCCTGGCCATTGTCCTTCCTAGCGCGCCGAGAGCTGCGCGTGCCGGGGAAGCCGGTTTGCGTGTGGGCCGGCGACCTCGATGGCGACGGACGGGACGAGCTCGCGGCGGCGCTGCAGGAGCCCGGGCGACTGCTCGTATGGCGCGGAAGCGCGGGCAGCCTGGAGAGCGAGCCCTGCTCGATCGAAGCGGGTGGGTGGCCGGTCGGCCTCGTCGCTTCGCCGGATCCGCTCGATCCGGCGCGGCGCTTGCTGGTGCTCGTCGCGCGGCAGCCGCCGAAGCTCCAAGCGTATGCGCTCACCGCAACCGGCGAGCTCGTGCTGCGATGCGAACGCGAGTTCGACAGCGCACCGGTCGCGTTCGCCGGCATGCGCGGCGGGAGCGCGGTCGTCTGCACGCGCGATGCGCGCATCGTGTGCGCGCCGCTCGATCCCAAGCTCCCGCCGCACGCATTCGGGCTGGGCCCGGAACACGCCTGTGCGGCCCTCGTGACGAGCGCGGGCGACCTGCACATCGGGTTCCAGGCCGCGCGCGCCGTCTCGAGACTCGAAGCCGTCCTGCGCTGGTGGGAACCGGGGATGCGGATCGAGCCCCCCGCGCTGCATGCGCTCGGCGCGATCCCGCGCGCGTTCGCGGAGCTGGACCTGGACGGCGACGCGCGCACGGAGGTGGTGGCATGCGGCGGCGACCGCGCGCTGTGGCTGCTGGACGGCGGTCCGCCGCGCGCGTGGTCGGCCGGCGGGCTCGTGCCGCTCGCGCTCGCCGCGGCCGACCTCGACGGCGACCAGCGCGCCGAGCTCGTGTCGATCGCCAGTGGCGACACGGCCTTCGGCGTGCAGGCGCAGTTCGGTGCGAATGGCGCGACGCTGACGCTGTCGGAGTACGCCGGCCAGACGCCGGTGGCGCTCGCGCTCGGACGTTTCGACGCCGACGCGCGCATCGATCTCGCGATCGCGAATCGCGACGCGCTCGCGATCTCGGTGCTGTCGGGCACCGGCATCGTCAAGGAGAAGAAGAACGCGTTCTACCAAGCCACGCGGGTCGCGGTCGGCCGCAATCCGGTCGCGCTGGCAAGCGGGAACTTCCACGGCGACGGCGCGAGCGAAGTGCTCACCTTGAACTCGGGCTCGGGCGACCTCTCCCTGCTGGACAACGAGTTCGGTCTGCTGCGCGCGCGCGCGCCGCTGGCCGCCGGTCCATCGCCGCGCGGGCTGGTCGCAGCCGACGTCGACGGCGACGGCGCGACGGACGCGGCTTGGCTCGTCGACGACGCGCGCGTGGCGAAGCTGTGCCTCGCGCGCGGCGACGGCAAGGGCGGACTGCTCGCGCCGCAGACACTCGAAGTCGGCAGGAGCGCGACGGCGCTGCTCGCGGGCGAGTGGAACGGCGCGCCCGGCCTGCAGCTCATCGCGCTCGACCGCGATGGGAACCGCGTGCGCCGCTTCGCGTGGGACCGCGCCGCGAGGGCCCTGCGCAGCTCGGATGAAGTCGAGTGCCCGCTGCCGCGCGCGGCCGTGCTCGCAGCCTGGAAGGGAGACGGACGAGCGGATGTGTTGATCGCAAGCGACGCCGATCTCACCGACACGCCGTTTCGAAGCCTCGTCGGCCCGACGACGGCTCCGCTGCGCGGGGTGCTGCCGGCCGGCTTCCGCGCGCAGACGCTGTGTGCCGCCGATTGCGACGGCGACGGCCGTCCCGATGTCGTCGTGCTCGCGAGCAATGGGCAGGCGAACGCGGCGGGTCGGCTCGCCTTGGTGCTGAACCGCGCGAGCGGGGAGAAGCTCGCCGACGTCGTCGAGACCGGCCTCTTGCCCGCGCGCGCATGGGCCGGCGATCTCGACGGCGACGGGCTCGCGGACGTCGCGGTCGCCGCGCAGAACAGCCACCTCGTGCAGGTGTGGCTCGCGCGCAAGGCCGGTGACGGCGTGAAGCTCGTGCGCCAGAGCGACCTCGGCGCGGGCCTGGGACCGCTGGATGTGCTCGGCGTCGACCTGAACCAGGACGGCGTGATCGATCTCGCCGTCGCGAACAACTTCAGCGACGACGTGTCGGTGCTCTACGACGTGCCGCCGAAGTAGTCGGCGCCTTGTCTCAGCGCGGCTCTTCGGGGGCCGGCGGTTCGGTTTCGACCGGAGCGGAGATCGGCGCGGCCGCGACCTTGCCCATCAGGACCTCGTTCGTCGCGGGACCAGGTTCAGGGCCGGGCGCTGGAGCGGGCGTCGCGATATCCCCCAGCACCACCCTGCAGGTCGCTTCGCCCATGAGCTGCGTCGTGGCCGCCGAGTTCGGATCGACCGGAACATCCTGAGGACCGTGCTCACTCGTGCGCGCGCATGCGGCGAGCAGGCTCGCAGCCGCGGAGGCGGCCCAACCGACCACGCGACCGGCGAGCGTGAGTCGCGTCGGCTTCGGAGGCTCCGCGCGCTCGGCGCGATGGATCGGCTGACCGGCCGCATCGAGTTCGAGGCGCATGCAGACGCGACCGGTCGCGCTCGCGACCAGCTCGGAGGCCTCTGTGCGCGTCAACTGCGCGCCATCGACGACGTGCAGCGAGCACTGCGCGCAGTAGCGCTTGGAGTCACCGCCGACGAGATCCTCCCAACGCTTCGGGCAGGGTGTTTGGATGCGCAGCGGGAGAGGGTCGGACGGGGTCGGGAGGCTCATGTCGTGTGCTTGGGATATCGGCCGCGGACTCGGCTCGGCTCGACGACCGAGCGGGCCGACTTCTTGGGTAGCAGTCGGTTTTCTCGCCTGGAAAGTCCTTCGCGACACGGGCCGTCGATCGGCGCGGCGGGTGCGCAGGGCAGCGGCCACCGCTCCCCGGAGTTGGTGCTATGCTCGGCGCAGCCTCGCCAACCTCGCAATCGCAGCGGAGACTGCACGATGCTCGCCCTCCTTGCCGCCCCGTTGTTCGCGGCCCTCGCTCCTGCCGCCGGCCAGGTTTGGGTCGCCACGGACACGCCTTCGCTGCTCAACGCGTTGTCGAGCAGCCAGAACGGCGACATCGTGCTGCTCAAGGCCGGCGTCTATGCGCACACCGCCCCGTTCGCGATCTCGGGCAAGGCCGTCAGCCTCGTCGCCGACGCGGGCGCCGTGGTGGAGTTCCAGCGCCAGCTCGAGGTCTCCGGCAATCCGACGGGCGCGACCTGCCTGCTGCAGGGAATCCAGTTGCACAGCACAGTCGGTGCCGAAGCGGCGCTGATGGCCGTGACCGTCTCGGCGCCGCTGTGGATCGAGCGCTGCTCTGTGCGCAACGCGTCTGTGCCCGGCTCCGGCCCGCTGCCGGCCGCAGCCTATCTGGTGGGCTGCCAGCGCGTCGTGCTGCACGCCAGCACGTTCATCGGCGCCGATGGCCAGAGCGCGGGCTTCCTAGGGGCCTACGCGCTCGACTTGTTCCAGTCACTGGTCAGTGCCTATGGCATCGACGTGCGCGGCGGCAAGGGACGCGACGCAACCGCGTCGTTCTCCGCCGTCAGCGGCGCGCGCGGGCTGCTCGCGATGGACGGTCAGTTCTTCGCGCAGGGCTCGACGATCCGCGGCGGCGCCGGCGGGAACGCGTTCGCCGGCGTCGTGTGCCAGGCCGCCGGCGTCGGCGGCCCCGGCGCCGATCTGCTCTTGTTCCAGAATCCGCCGCCGTTCCACACGCTCGATACGCAGGTGCAGGGTGGAGCGGGCGGCGCAGGCAGCGGCCCCTGCCCGGCGGGTGCCGCGGGCCCCGCCTACGCCGGTTCGACCGCGAACCTGCACACGTACGCCGGCACTGCACGCGAGCTCACCGTCACGAGCCCGGTGCGCGAGGGCCAGACGCTTCTCTGGTCCCTGCAGGGCGTGCCGGGCGACCTCGCGTTCGTCGCCTATGGGCTCGCGCCGTTGCTCGGCTACCCCGATGTCACGGCGGCCGGCGTGCTCGCGCTGCAGGCGCCGTTCCAGGTGGCGTTCGCGGGAGTCGTACCACCGAGTGGCACGCAAACCGGCGGCGTGGCGCTGAACGAGCTCGGCCCGGGCGTCGAGGGCGTGATCCTGTTCGTGCAGAGCGGCTACTTCGACGGAGCCCGTGCGTGGTTCGGCGCGCCGAGCGCGTCCCTGCTGCTCGATCAGGCCTTCTGACGACGCGCGCGCTCAGCGCGCCGGGACTCGCGACGGCGGCAGCACGGGCGCGCGTTCGAGGATCTCGCACAGCACCTCGCGCGTGATCGCGTAGAGCGGCGGAATCCCCTCGCCCGCACCCAGCCGCTCGGCCAGCGAGGAGTGCGGAGCCAGCGGCAGGTCCGACACGTAGTACACGAAGCGCGCGTCGAGGTCCGCGCGCAGCATGCCCAGGCGCTGCGCGTCGATCAGCTTGCGCGCATAGGACCAACCCTCCATCTCGAGGCCGACGCAGCCCCAGATGCGCCGGTAGAAGTGCAGCATCCGCCGATTCTGCAGCAGCGTGCCCGCCACGGTCAGCAGGCGACCTCGATGCAACTCGCGCCCGCCCGAGCGCGCCGCGAGGCGCGCACAGTCGATGCGCTGCAGGTGCGCGAGGGGCAGCAGACCGTCGGCGCCCTGCTCGACGAACGCGTCGGGCACCAGCAGGTCGCCGCGTTTGCCGAGCAGCGCGCCTGCCTTGCCAAGCACGTTGACGCTGCGCAGACGGGGGCCGAACAGCGTGATCAGGCTGCCCAGGATCTCGGCGGCTTGCTGGCCGAACGCGAAGTCGATGTTGACCAGCAGCGCATTCGCACCGCCGGCGACGGCAGGCAGCAGCGGATCGATCGCGCGACCGGCCAGACGGCGCAAGTCGATCAGGTCGACCTGGATGCCGGTGAACGCTCCCTCCGACAGCCGCGCGTGGCCGTCGCGCGCCTCCTGCTCGCGGCGCTCGCGTCCGCGCGCCGCATCCAGCGCCAGCCATTCGCGCCCGGCCGCGTACACGAGGTCGGCGCGCTCGGGCAGCTCGGCCGCGAGTTCGGGGCGCTCGGCACGCGCCCAGACCTCGATCTCGGCCGCCCGCGCGGGCCAGTACGAGGAAAGGCAGTTGCCGACCGAGTGCGTGTTGCTGCTGATCACGTGCACGTCGAGCCCGTCGGGCAGCTCGGTCGGATCCGCGCCCATCAGTTCGCGCGTCGCCCGCGCGATCTGCGCGGTCCAGCGCTCGCCGTGCACGCTGTTGTAGTTGTGCACCTGCTTCTTGATCTCGAGACCGAAGTCCTCGTGGTGCACGACGATCTCGCGCACACGCAGCAGCGTGTCGCGCGGCCAGATGGCCGTCAGTCGCGCCAGCTCGTCCGCATCGAAGGGCAGCGTGGCCAGATCGTCGCAATCGAATTCGCCCTCGACCGGACACTCGCTGCGCAGCGCCGCCAGATCGGTCGGCAGCCGTGAGAGCGCATCGACCGCGCCGGGCCCGCGCAGCCGCCGGCGGATCTTGCGCGCCTCGATCGAGTACAGGCACAGGCAGGTGACCAGGTCGATCAGATCCGACAGGCCGTCGCGCAGGATCACGATGCTCTTGCCCGGCAGCATCTCGTACACCGAACGCGGCCGCACGTCGGTCGGCACGGAGCGGAAGCTCGGAGCGAGCGCGGCGTAGAACTCCGGCAGCTCGTCGGTCAGGAAGAACATCAGCGTGCGCCCGACGTTCTCCGGCAGCCGGCGCACCGCGTAGGACAGCGCCCCCCAATCGATCTCGCGCTCGTCGGCCAGGCGCGGGTGCAGCGCGGGTTCCAGCGCGCGATACAGCGGCAGCAGCCGCTTGAGCGAGATCTCACCGGTCGCGACGCCGTGCAGCAGCTCGGCGCGGAAGCGATCGAAGGCGGCGAAGATCGCGCGTTTGTCGCGCAGCAGTTCGCCCAGCGCCTGCGCGAAGGTCACGTCCTCGCGCAGCAAGAGCAGGAAGCGCTCGGCCTCGATCGAATAGCACACGGCCTGCGTCAGCGCGCGCACGGTCGACGGGCGCGACTCGTCGAACAGCGCGGCGCGCTCGCCGAAGAAGCGCGGCGCTTCGAGCACGCCGAGCGGATGCTCGCGCGGCCAGGTCTCGACCTGCTCGAGCCGACCGCGCGCGAGCAGCCACACGCGCTTGTCCTGCGCGTCGCCCTGGCGCAGGATCGGCTGTCCGGGCGCGACGTCGTGCTCGACGAGCGCCTCGGCCAGTTCCGCCCGCAGCGAAGGAGGCAGGAAGCGGAACGGGTGGATCGATTCGAGGGTTTGCTCGCGCAGGGTCATGGCTGCGGTCCGGTCGGACCGCCCTCGAGTGCAAGTCTGTCACCGTCGCCGCGATCTCCACAAGTCTCGCGCGCCCAGGTCGCCAGCGTGCCGAACACGAAGGCGCCCAGGATCGCGCCGCACGGCAGCGCGAGCGCGGCGCGCGCGAGGCCGGAGTAGAACTGCGGCGGATCCGCCAGGCGCGACGCTTCGACGGCCGCGAGCACGAGGAAGGCGATCGGTCCGGCGACCCAAGCGAGGCGCTCGCCGCGCTCGAACACGCGCACGGCCGCGCGCGCGCGCTCGAACTCGACTACGCCGCCTTCCCACGCGACCCGCCACGCAGCGGCGGCGCGCCGCGGACCGAAGCTCGCCCACAGCCCGCTCGCCACGAGTGCCAGGACCAGCCCGAGCGGCGCCGCGGCCAGCAGGCCGCCGAGCACGCCAGCCGAGAGCGGGATCACGCCGAGCGCGGCGAGCACCAACGCGGCGCCGAGCACGCGCTGGAGTTGCATGCGCCGCACTCGCGGCGCGTGCAGCTCGCGCGCGATCTGGCGCAGGTCGCCCAGGCCGGCACAGGCGCGTTCGACCGCCTCGGCGCGCGAAAGTCCGGCGCGTTCGAGCTGCTGGGCCCGGCACTCGACGTGGTCGGCCAGCTCGGCGCGCTCCCGCGCGTCGAAGCCGAGCCGCTCGAGGCGCTGCTGGAATTGCGGCTCACGCATGGGCGGCTCCGATCGCGCCCCAGGCGCGCTCCAGCGTGCGATGCACTCCGAGCCACTCGTCGCGGTGACGCGCGAGGGCCGCGCGACCGGCGGCGGTGATGCGATAGTACTTGCGCTCGCGCCCGACCTCCGAGCGGCCCCAAGACGCGTCGACCAGGCCGTCGCGCTCGAGGCGATGCAGCACCGGATAGAGCATCCCCTCGCCCCAGGCCAGGCGGCCTTCGGAGAGTTCGGCGACCCCTTGCAGGATCGCGTAGCCGTAGGACTCGCCGCGCGCGAGCACGGCGAGCACGAGCGGGACGGAGGACGCGGCGATCAATTCACGGGCTGGCATGGCTGGGTCCGCCATGCATCGGTCGCCGAGGCATCGAAGCTTGAGGCAAGTCCGCTACAAAGCCAACGGAGTCAGCTCGAGGCGCCGGAATTCGACCGGCGTGCCCTCGGCCTGCAGCGCAATCTGACCGCGGTCGGCCGTGCAGTCATGACCGTCGTTGACCAAGGCGCCGTTGACCCAGACCTTGATGCCGCGGCCGCGACACTCGATCTCCATCGTGTTCCACTCGCCAACGGGGTTCTCCGAGCCGTCGGTCAGGTTCAGGATGCGGCGCGCCTTGTCGCCGTCGACGCCCCACTTTTCCTTCGGCCCACGGCGCTTCTCCATGTCCGCCACCGCGATGTCCTCGCCGATGCACCAGAAGTCGCCGGCATTGCCGCTGTGGAGCTGGCACTCGATCGACTGCGGAAACATGCCGTAGAGCTTGCGCGGGGTCGAGGCGTGCACGAGCACGCCGCAGTTGCCCGCATCCTTCGCGAAGCGGTACTCGACGACGAGCCGGTAGTCGCGGAAGGACGCGTCGGTGATCAGGTGACCGCCGGGCGTGCCGTTCGACACGAGCAGTCCATCGCGCGCGACGAAGGAGGGCGCGACGCTCGGATTGCCGTCGGCTTCGGGAACGTCGGCGTGCCAGCCCGACAGGTTCGTGCCATTGAAGAGGCTCTGCGTGCGCGGCGCGCTCGCGCAAGCACTGCACAAGACGAAGGCGAGGACGAGGGCGACGAGGAGAGCGGTGTGATGGCGCATGAGCGCAAGCGTAGCCTTCCGGTCCTGCGTGCGGGAGTCGATGCGCGCCTTCCTCACAGCGAGCGGTCGTCCATGCGCACGGTCGCGGGTGTTACCCTCTCGGCCATGGCCACCCCCGCTTCCCGACACCCGCGCGCCCTGCCGTTGGCGGTTCTGGGGATCAGCTGTCTGCCGGCGGCCTGTGGCTCCGGCTCCGAGTCCAGCTCGCAGCCCGCGCCCACCATCTCGCAGACCAGTGCCACCGTCGAGATCGGCAAGATCCGCTGGCATGTGGACTACGAACAAGCGCGCGCGATCGCCAGAGCGTCCAACAAGCCTCTGTGGGTGCACTTCGGCGAGCACCCCGGCTGACTCGGTTGCCAGAAGTTCGCGAGCGGTCCGCTGCGCGATCCACGCATCGTCCAGGCAGCCGCTGCTTTCGTGCCCGTGTTCATCGACACGCTGGATCGATCGAAGCCCTTCCTGAACTTTGGCGAGAGCTACGGCAGCTATCCGGTGCTGCGCATCTTCGACTCCAAGGGCAGCGAACTGGCCGGTCGCTTGGACGGCAACCCCGTCGCGGGCGAGATTCCAGTTCAGCAGGTCTTGACCCAGCTCGAGGCAGGTCGCGCGGCCTTCCGGGCTGATCGCTGAAGGTACGCGACCGTCGAGGCTAGGAGTCGGCTGAGCCGCGAGCGCGTCGGGGAGCCTGCATGGGCGCCGGCTCCAGGCTGCGGTAGTAGTACGTCGTCCCGCACGGCCGCCCATCGGGGTACAGCGCGAAGTTCGGCACGTCGCCGACGCGAATCCAGCCGCAGCGCTCGTACAGGCGCGCGGCGTCGCCGTTCGTCACCGCGTCGAGCACGAGCAGGTTCCGACCGCACTCGAGCGCCAGCCGCTCCGCGGCGCGCACGAGCAGCTCGCCCAGGCCGCGGCGCCGCATGCGCCGATGCACCTGCATCTTGCACAGGTCCGCGCGATGCGGCTGGTTCTCGGGAAGCGCGAGCACGAGCTGCACGGTGCCGCAGATCCCCTGCTCGTCCTCGGCGACGAGCAGCGCGCGCTCTCCCGCGGCGACGTCCCGCCCGATGCGCCGCCAGAACGCGCGCGCCATGTCGAGCGTGAACGGCTGCATGAACCCGATCGACGCGCCGCCCTCCACGCAATCGACCGTCAGGGCGGCGAGCTGCTCGAGCTCGGCGTTGCCGAGCTCCTGCAGGCGACGTATCGCGGGCTCGGCCCTCAATCGAGCCCCTTCAACCGCCGCAGCATCGCGACGAGGCCGCTCGTATAGCGCAGCGTGGCCGAGGCCGAGTTCGCGGCCCCGCGCCCCTCGTTGCGCCGCGCCCCGCTGACGTAGCCGTACTCGGCCCTGTACTGCGC
This sequence comes from Planctomycetota bacterium, assembly GCA_016872755.1. Classification (GTDB taxonomy): domain Bacteria; phylum Planctomycetota; class UBA1135; order UBA1135; genus GW928-bin9. The sequence goes on along the minus strand of VGZE01000007.1, from coordinate 21,115 downwards.
GCGCGTCGACAGCATCACGGCCGTGAACATCGCGCGCAGCTCGGCCGCGTGCGCGTCGGGCTCGCGCTCGTACGCATGCGCAAGCCCGGCCAGCAGGTTCTGCGGCACGCCGCCGGTGTCGCCGACCGGCAGCGCGACCGGATCGAAACCCTGCATCGTCAGGTCCAGCCAGGCGCCGGAAGCGCCCTGTTGGCCGCGAAAGTGATTGCGCGCCGCCTCGACGATCAGCGCGCGATTGGGCTCGCGCAGCGCCGGCACGAGCTCACCGAGCTCGCGGAAGATCCGCCAGCAGCGCACCTGGTCGGCCGCCACATTGCCGCCGAAGCGCAGCGCGAGCGCGAGCAGCGGCGCATAGCGCGCGTGTCCGGACAGCGCGAAGGCGTGGAAGGAATGCTCCGCAGGCAGCGCGTGCGCGGCGGCGGCCGCGCGCTCGCCGTAGTGCCCGAAGTTGTCGTCGAAACCCGGATCGATGCGGTCCCAGGTTCCCGGCCAGTGGTGCGCGAACTCGAGCGCGAAGAGCGCGTCGCGCGCGGCGCTGACGTAGCGCTCGTCGCCGCTCAGCGCGCCCAGGCGCGCCAGCATCGCCGGCAGGTCGAGGCGGCGGATCGGCACCGTGTCGGTCGAGGGCCGCCCGTCCGAACTGCGGTAGGCGGCCGCGACCGCGCCGTCGGGCAGCACGCCGAGCGCGAGCACGAGCTCGCCGATCTTCAGCGCGGCCTCGCGCGCCCGCGCGCGGAAGGCCTGCGGGCCGCGCTCGGCGAGCTCGCACAGGAAGCGCAGGTGCGCGTGGATCTCGAGCGTCAAGTCGTCGACCGGCACGTCGCGCTCGGGATCCCACGCGCGCGGCAGGCCGTTGCCCGGCTGCAAGCCCAGCTCGAACAAGTCCGCGAGGTAGCGCTCCAGCAGCGCACTCCACTCCGGCCGCGGATCGGCCTCCCAGGCATCCAGCAGTTGCTGCCAGAACGAATCGAGCACCGGACTGCGCGCCAGCACGGCCAGCGGCGCGCCGCTGACCGCGTCGAAGTCGCGCGCGGCAAACGCAGTCTTGCGCTCGCCGAGCGTGTCGAGCGCGCGCTCGGACCAGGTCGCGATGAACCACCCGAGCTCGGACTCGATCTCAGCGAGCAGTTCGGCCTCATCGGGAGCGGGCAGCGGCACGAACAGCTCGACCTCCTCGATGCGCGCGCCGGCGCCGCTGATGCGCAGTTGCAAACGCGGCAGCACGGGCGCGCCGAAGGCAGCGACCAGTTCCGCGCCGCGGATCACGGCGGTCTCCGGCTCGCCGGCCTGGTCGAAATCGCGCGCGAAGCGCCGGCCGTTGCCGTCGATCACCTCGATGCGCGCACGGCCGCTCAGCCGGACGCGGATCGAGAGTTCAGCGGCGAACGGAGCGTAGGCCGCCGCCGACTGGGCGATCTGCGCACCACCCTCCAACCACAATCCGACGACTCGCGGCGCGCTCGGATCCAGCAGCGCGGCCCACTCACCCGGCGACTTCGCTCCGTCCAGCCACGGGCGGGTCGTGCCGTTGAGCAGCTTCCAATAGGGCAGCTGGCGCCGCTGTGCCGAGAGTTCGCGGTCCGTGGGCGCGAGCAGCTCCAGCGCGGGATTCCCGAGCACCTGGACCTCCCGGCGCGCGAATCCGCGCGGCGGCTCGGCCTGCGCCGACGCGAACCCGGCCAGGAGCAGCAGCGCGGCCAGCGGCCGCGCACTCGAGCCCGCTCGGCAGCGGCGAATCGGAGCAAGCATGCTTGGGAGGGGGCTCATTGCGTCGATAGAATCTTTCGCCCATTGTGCCGATCGGCCGCGCGCCGCGCAGCCGCCGGCAGGCGATCTACACCACCACATGCGCCCTCCGAAGTCCTACACCATCGTCGAGCTGCTCGGCGACGGCATCTCGTCCGAACTCTCCCGGAGCATTCACACCGTCGCCGAGGCGCTGCCGTGCCGGCTGCAGTTCACTCCGGTGGACCTGTCGCTGGAAGAACGCGCGCGCCGCGGCACGTCCGCCTACGACGAATCGGTCGAGCTGGTGCGCGCGCACCGCATCGCGCTCAAGTACCCGACGGTCACCGAGGGCGAGAGCCCCAACGCGATCCTGCGCGACCGGCTCGCCTTCGCCGTGATCCACCGCCCGGTCATGACCGTGCCGGGGCTGCCGACGAACTTCAACAAGCCGCTCGACATCGACGTCGTGCGCATCGCCACCGGCGGCACCTACGAGGACCGCGGCCGCCGCATCGGCGCCGAATCGGCGGTTTCGCTGCGCGTGATCGAGCGCGGTCCGTGCAAGAAGGCCGCGCGCTTCGCATTCAAGCTGGCCATGACCAAGCGCACGCACGTCGTCTCGACCAGCAAGTACACGATCCAGCGCGCGGCCGACGGGCTGTTCGAGGAGACGGTCGAGGCGGTCAGCGAGGACTACCCGGGCATCCCCTACCGGCGCGAGCTGTTCGACTCGCTGCTGGCCGGGATCATCATGAACCCGGAGCGCTACTCGGTGATCGTGTGCCCGAACGAGTACGGCGACTTCCTGTCGGACATGGCCTGCGGACTGGTCGGCTCGATCGGCGTCGGCGACAGCGCGTCCTATGCGTTCGACGAGGACGGCCACGTGACGCTGGCGATGTTCGATCCCGCCGGCGGCACGGCTCCCGACATCGCGGGCAGGGACCTGTGCAATCCCACGGCGGCGCTGCTCGCGCTGTGCACGCTGTTGCGTCACATCGGGGAGTTGAAGGCTTCCGACGCGCTGCGCGCGGCGATCCGCGACACGCTGGCCGCCAACGAGCGCACGCGTGACTTGGGCGGCAAGCTTTCGACCAGCGCGTTCACGGCGGCGGTGGTCGGGCGCATGCGCCGCGAACACGTGGCGGCCTGAGGACGGTTCTCGCGGCGGCGCCGACCGGGTGGCGGCGCTCGCTGGATCGAGTAGATTGTCCCGCCGCGCGGCGCGGCCCTGGCAGGGGCGCGCCGCCGGCTCCACGATGCTCTCGCTCGCCGCTCTAGCCTTCACCTGCGCGCTCGCAGCCGTTCCCGCGTGGCCCCCGCACAGTGCGGAGTCCCCGTTCGCCGAGTGCCTGAAGCGCGCCGAGAGCTCCTTCGCGCAAGGCGACGCGACGGCGGCCGGCGTGTTCGTCCGACAGGCGCTCGAGCGCGACCCGCGCTCGCGCGCGGCCTGGGCGCTGCGCGCACGCATGGCCGAGGCCGCCGGCGACGTCGACGAGCGGCTGTGGTGCCTGCACCAGGAGTACCGGCTCGCGGTCGCGCAGAAGCTCCCCAAGTCCGCCCAGCAGGTGCTGCGCGACAACCTGCTCGCGATCGACCCGCTGGCCAAGGATCTGCTCGACCTGGGCAAGGTCACGCTCGAGAAGCTGCGCGCGCTGGCGGCCGAGCTGGAAAAGGACGCGCGCCCGCACTCGGCGATCCGCGTGTGGAAGCAGGTCCTGGCGCTGGATCCGGAGCGCGCCGAAGCACAGCAGGCGATCGAGCGCATCGCATCGGTGCCCGACCCGTCGCTGGCCGGCGAAGCCAAGCCGAAGGACCTGCTGGCCGGCGTGTCGGAGGAGTGGATCCGCGAACACGACCTCAAGCACGGGAGCTGGGACCGCGCGGCCGAGTACGAGAAGCCCAACTACAAGACCAAGTGCAGCGCCGGCTACGAGGTGATGGTGCGCTCGGCCGAGGCGATGGAGCAGATGAACGCGTTCTATCGCCAGTTCTTCCGCTACGGCACGAAGGAGCACGGCGGATCGGTGCCGCGCATCGAGCTGCACATCTTCAAGAACCGCGACGAGTACCTGAAGCGCGGCACGGGACCGCCGGTCAAGTGGTCGGGCGGTCAGTTCACCGGCGGCACGGTCGAGACCTACGCGGGTGAAGGCGGCTTCGACTTGATGATCGGCACGCTGTTCCACGAGGCGGCGCACCAGTTCGTCTCGCTCGCGACGCAGGCGGCCGGCTGGCTCAACGAGGGCCTCGCGTCGTTCTTCGAGGGCACGCGCGTGCTCGCCAACGGCACCGTGATCTTCAACCTGCCCGCGAACGGCCGGTTGTTCGAGCTCGCGGGCCGGATGCAGAAGGGTTGGATGGACGACTACGAGGACGGCGCCGACTCGCAGGACGTCGAGAAGGTGCCGTCCAAGTCGCCGACCTTCGGCATCGTGCTCGAGAACGAGTACGAGTGGGGCCCCGCGTGGTACGCGCCGACCTGGGGCGTCGTGTACTTCCTCTACAACTACCAGGACCTCGAAGACGGCCGTTTCCTCTATCGCAACGCGTTCAGCGAATTCATCGACACGAGCGGCGGCCGCCAGGGCGAGGGCGCGATCGAGAACTTCGAGGAGGTCGTGCTCGCGCGGCCCGAGCCGCCGACGCCCGACGTCAAGCTGGCGCAGAGCGTGAAGCTGCCGCGCAAGGTGGCCGAGCTCGATCCGGTCTGGAAGCAGTACATGCTCGACCTGGTCGACGAACAGAGCGGCAAGAGGGCCGTCGCGCGACCGTACCTGAAGTGGGCGCGCTACGCGCTCGTGCGCAAGGACCTCGGCGCGGCGGAGGAGCACTTCGAGAAGGGCCTCGTCGCGACGCCCGACGACGGCGCGCTGCTGTACGAGTTCGCGCAGTTCCTGAACGAGCAGCGCGCCAATCCCGACCGGGCCGCGCAGCTGTTGAATCAGTGCCTGCGCGCGCTCGAGCGCGCCGAGAAGCCGGATGAGGCGCTGATCGCCAGGGCCGAGAAGCTGCTCGACAAGGTCGACCCCAAGCGCAAGTCGCTGGGCCGGATCCTGGACGAGGTGGCGGCCGCGAGCCGCTCGATCTCGACGCGCTACCTGTCCAGCGAGATGTACCTGATGGCGATGGAGACTTCCTGGCGCCTGGGCATGGAGCTCAAGCAGCCGGCGCTGCTCGACGTCTACGCCGACGCCTTGCGCCGCTCGAAGCGCTCGATCGCGCTGTGGCAACTCGCGTACAACGAGAACGATCTCGGCGGCTGGTCCGCAGCCGGCAACACTTCGTACAGCGCCGATCGCACCTTGCTGCGCTCGAACTGGACGGACGAGGCGGGTGCCGAGTACGCGTTCCGCTTCCTCGCGCTCGACAAGGTCACCTCCGGCGACTACTCGCTGGAGGCCGAGCTGCAAGCCGACAACGGCGCCGTCTCCTTCGCCGGACTGGTCTTCGGCAAGAAATCCGACGCCACCTTCCACGCGCTGATCTACTTCCCGGCCAAGGACCGCGACTCGAGCGCCTTCGTCGATCTGGCGAGCTTCTACGGCGGCACCAGCAAGACCTGGCGCCACCTCGGCGTGCAGGCCGTCAAGGACGACCCGGCGCACCGCACGTCGGAGACCTGGCACAAGCTGCGCCTCGACGTGACCGGCGCCGACGTCGACTTGTGGGTCGACGGCAAGCTGATGCCGAAGCACTCGTTCCCGAGCCTCGACGTGTTGCGCGGCAGCTTCGGCCTGATCACCGGACCCGGTCGCGCGGCCTTCCGCAACGTGCGCTACCTCGCGCGCGCCGTCGGCGATCCGGCCGGACCGATCGAGCGCTCGATCCGGCTCGAATCGCTGCCCAAGGAGCAGAGCCTGGCCGCCGATTCGTACCTCGAGGTGGTGCCGCCCTTCCCGCGCGTCACGCGCTGGGCGCAGGGCAAGCGCGAGACGTGGGAGGAGAAGGGACTCGTGCCGCAGCTCTTCGTGCTGTGGAACGTCGAACAGAACGACCTGATCCCGATCGACGGCTGGCTGCGCGAGCTGCATTCGCAGTACACGCCCTACGGGCTCGAGATCGTGTCGATCACGAGCTATCTCGACGACAAGCGCCTGGATGCGTACCTGAAGGAGCACCGCTTCCCCGGCGCGGTCGCGGTCGACGTGAAGAACGAGACGGTCTGGGGCGAGACCTTCGAGCTGTACAAGATCGACACGTACAACCTGCCGCGGCTGATCCTCGTCGACATCGATCAGCGCGTCGTGTGGGAGGGCGATCCCGGCTTCAAGAAGGGCGGGCCGCGCGCCGGCGAGGGCTCGTACCTCGACGCGCCGCTGGAAGATCTGCTCGCGAAGCGGCGCCTGAAGGAACTGCGGGCGTGGCTCCTTGCGTGGGAAACGACTGGGTTGCCGGCCCTGCGCAACGGAGATCTCGCATCCGCACTGCCAAGCCTGCGCGAGGCGCGCACGCTCGAACGCAAGATCGCCGCGCCGGTCGCATCCGCGCAGGACGCGCTGCAAGTGCTCGAGGATGCGATCGCCGCGCCGAGCGGGCTGATCGAGCGACTGCAGAGCGAGGGCGGCGAGGCCTGCGCGGGCACGCTGATCGCGTGGGCCGAATTGCTCGGCAAGCCGTTCGACAAGCAGGCGACCGCGGCGCTGCGCAAGCTCGACTCGTCCAAGTCGGGCGTCGCGTGGAAGAAGCTGGTTGCCGCGACCGAGGCCTGGAAGACGCGCCTGGCGAGCCCCAAGGCCGAGGAGCGCGCCGCTCAGCTCATCGCGGAACTCGAGGCGACGCCGGGCGGCCTTGCGACCGATCTGCTCGCAGATGTGCGGCCGCTGGCGGAGAAGCAGGACTGGCCGGCGATCGCCGCGCTGTTCGACACGCTCGGCAGCCGCCCAGGCCGCTGGCTCGCGCGCGAGTATTTCCGCTGGTGAGCTGAGGTGGGAAGAGCCGTACCGTCCGCAACGGTGCTGACGGACGCTCGAGCGCAGGGTGTCGATCCGACGGGGCACGCGCCGCCGAAAGCAACGAATTCACCGTCTGCAGGAGCGCGTTCGGCGAAATGCCAGCCGACGGACCTCGCCCCCCGCACGTCGACGGAACGGAGGTGAACCGGCCGTCAGCGCCCATGCAGGCCGGTTCAGCGATGCGCGCCGATCGCGCGGCTCGACAGGTTCGTGGGCGCTCCTACTGTTTGGCCTGAACGAATGCTCCTCGAGTCCAACGGTGAAGGTCAGAGACTTGATCCGGCTGCTCGAGGCCGATGGGTGGTTCCAGGTCCGAGCGCGCGGCAGCCATAGGCAGTTCCACCATCCGACCAAGCCTGGAACGGTCACCGTTGCGGGTCACCCGAACGTCGAACTCCCGCCGGGTACACTCTCCAGTGTGCTCAAGCAGGCAGGTATGAAGCAGGAGCGATCGTGAAGTACTTGGTCGTCATCGAAAAGGGCCCCAGGAGCTGGGGCGCGCACGTTCCCGACTTGCCGGGATGCATCGCGGCGGCGAAATCGCGCTCCGAGGTCGTGAAGTCGATCAAGGAAGCGATCGAGTTCCACATCAAGGATCTGCGTCGGGCGGGCGCGAAGGTCCCCGCGCCGCACTGCGAGGCGAAGCTCGTCACCGTCTCCGCCGCCTGAGGCTCCCGGCCGTGTGAGTCGTCCGCGACGCAGACCAAGACTCACACCAGATCCGTGTCCGCGAGCTGGTACCACCAGCGGTCGCGCTACCCCAGCATGTCGTAGCGCGGGATGAGATTGCGCGCGACCAGGAAATGGACGGTTGGATGCACGCCCCTGCGCCGCTCTGCGGACCTTTCGAACCACGTCGATCCCGCATCGAGTAGCATGTCGGCATGATCCTTCGCTACATCGACGCCGCCCTCGAGCATGCGCGCTTCGAGCGCTTGGAGGACGGGCAGGTCTGCGCAACGGTGCCGGGGCTGCGCGGCGTCCTCGCGGTCGGGAGCGGGATTCGCGAGTGCAGAGCCGAGCTGGCCGAGGTCATCGAGGAGTGGGTCCTGGTGCGGATCGCGCAGCGACTGAGTATTCCGCGCATCGGCGGCGTGACGGTCAGGGTCAAGCGCGCGAGTTGAAAGGCCGCCGTTCGGGCCGATCTCGCGGCGGGAACTGGTCGCCGCGCTGAAGCGGCTCGGCTTCAGCGGTCCTTACTCGGGAGGACGGCACGAGTTCATGCGGCGCGAGGACTTGGTGCTTGCGATACCCAACCCGCCTCGCGGCGACATCGGACGCGATCTACTCGCGCGCATCCTTCGGCAGGCTGGTGTGAAGCGCGCGGATTGGGAGCGCGTGTAGCGCAGACACGCCGCCTCGTGCTCAGACCAGATCCGTGTCCGCGAGCTGATACCACCAGTGGTCGCGCAACCACAGCATGTCGTAGCGCGGGATGAAATTGCGCGCGACCATGAAGTAATTAGTCGGGTGCACGCGCCAGCCCTGCTCCTGGAAGCGCGCGAACCACGGCGACCACCGAGGACGCAGCGAAATGCTCGTCGTCACCCCGGATCAAGCCATCAGCCGTGGCAGCTCATCTGGTCCAAGCCCTGTCGGGCCCTGCCGCTCGACGCTCAGGGCTGGATGGTGATCGCCATGGCGTTCGTGGCGCTGAATGCCCCCCCGGCACAGATCGACGGGTCGAACCAGAGGAACTGTCCGTACGCGACAACGCCTTGACTGCCGGCGGGCAGGCTCACGTTTCGCTTGCACCACCCCAAGGATTCCGACACGGCTCCCAGGACGAGGAAAGGCGCGCCGGGATCGATGAACGCGGACACGCCCAAGACCGGCACACCACTGGGCGCCGATGCTGTGCCGATCGCCAGGACGCCCACTGAACTCGGTGGAGCCTCACTCGCTGTGAAGGCGAATCCTGAATCCGACTGCACGGGCATACGGTTGACTCCGATCCAAGGAACGCTGCTGCAGGTGCTGGAGGTCGCGCCGTACCGCTGGGTCCCCAACGGACTCAATTGCATGACCGTGGCGAAGGCGTCGAGTTTACCACCGACACCTGGTTGAACGGAGGTACTGGTCAGTGGAAAGTCGATGCTGCCTGCGCTCCCGACGAATACCGCGGAACCGTCGGGAAAAACCGCCACTGCGTTCGCGCGGTCGTCGTTGTGAGTCACGGAAGCTGTCACTCCCCCCAGATAGCTCGAATAGAGAAGCTCGCTCAGAGTTGGATCCAATCGAGAAACCACCGCGGCACTGTTCGGTACGCTGATCGAGGACTGGAAGGCCCCGGGCGTCACTGGGTACGTATAACTGCCTGCCGTGCCACCAACCGTGACTACACCGGACTTGTCGACTGCCAAGCAGACAATTTCCTCGAGTTGGCTGGATCCACTTGCTCCCAGGAATGTGGAGTAGGCGACGTCTGACAGATCCGAATGTAGGATCGAGACGATTCCATCGTACGGCGTGCCTCCGAAAACAGTGTCGTATGCGCCCGGAGTTACGGGAAAGTCGAAAGACCGGGTCCATCCAACAACGTAGATTCTGCCAAGCGGACCAATAGCTACATCATAAAGAAACCCGTCATCCGTGCCACCAAAATAGGTAGAGGCGACGATGCTCTGTCCACTTGCATTCAATTTTGTGACAAATCCCAGGCTCGGACTTCCACTCATCGTGCCAGGAGTGATCGGGAAGTTCCCCGAGATTGTACGACCGGCTATCACGGCATTCCCTGTTGGCTCGAGCGCGACCGCATACGGATTGTCATTGCTGCTTCCACCCAAGTAGGTCGAATAGTGCAGCACTGTGCCATCCGCACGAATGCGCGTCACGACTCCGTCGCTCCACGGACTGCTGTAGGTCGTATCCGCTGCTCCAGGCGTCACGGGATAGTTTGCCGAGTACGAGTAGCCGACGATCGTCGCGTCTTCGGCTCCGTCGACAGCCATGTCGGTGAATCTATCCTCGAGGGAGCCGCCAACGTAGGTCCCGGTCAGAACCTGAGAACCGTCCGCTCTCAACTTGGCGTAGAAGCCATCGAAGGTCCCATTGAAGCTGTCGTCCCAGACGCCCGGCGTCGTCGGCATGTCGCTCGACGAAGTCGCGCCCGCGATGGCGATTCGATCGCCGCCGACGAGCGCCAGACCCCGAATGTCATCGTAACCGTGGCCACCGAAGAACGCCGTGAAAACGTGCTGATCCAACGCGGGATCGACCTTCGTCAGAAACCCATCCTGGTTTGCAGTGTAGGTCATGGCACCTGGCGTGCTGGGGAAATCGAGCGACCACGCAGAACCCGCGACGAGGACGCGCTGAGAGGAGTCCAAGACGACTTGATTCGCGCTCTCGTCGTCGGCCCCCCCGATCGCGGAGGACCACGTCAGGTCTGCGCTGAAGAGTTGGCTGGGAATTCCGCTTGGCGCTCGGACTCGAACTCGCACGAGTTTCCCGACGACATCGAACGACGCTTCCTCGAGTTCTCGCTCTTGTTCCGACGCCGCCTCGCGGCGCGGCCGTCCTACCAGCAGACGGCCTTGTTCGGTGTGGATCAGCAGAGCGCCCTGTGGCCCTACTGAAGCGCTCAGGATCCCAGATAGTTCAAGAACCGTCTCTCCAACTGGAAATCCGAGGGTCCATCCGTACAGGCCTGCGGTGCAGGACATGACGACGCGGTCTTCTTGGCTTCCTCCGGGATCCGCACCCGTTATCCATGTCAGACGCTGGAACTCCCGCGCGCCTACGGTGTGATTTGCCAGAGGACCGATCAGGAAGTGGGAGTGGCCGCCTGCTTCGCCATTCCCAGATACCACCGTCGGCAATCCGCTAACGATCGGCCTGATCCCCAGAAACTCCCGCTCTTGCTCTGGTTCGGGTCTGGCTACGGTTCCGAGGAGCAGGCCATGGTCGGTTCCCACGGGACGCATGTGGCCGCTGACCGTCGCGTAGCGAACATGAGCTGGCCATTGCCCCTTGTTCTCGAGAAAGCCGGTCGGAAGCGAGGAGCGCCGGGCACCTGAATGCAGTTCGTCTATGGTGCCCGCCGCGGCTTCCGACCCAGGCGCGCCTGGGTTCGTGCCGTGCTGAGCCGCATGCGTTGGCAACAGAAGAAGTACTGGGACTAGAATGGCTCGAGTCCCTTGTGCTCGAATGGCTAGGGCTCGAATGGCTGAAAATGGTTCCATTGGCGTCGTAGCTCCTGATCTTTGCTCATTGGGACGCTAGCGGTGGAAAACGTAGATCCGACCGACCTCTGGAATCGACGGATTACCGGGAGTTGCATAGGTCGCGAATCGCGGAGCGGTAAGAATCAGCTCTGGAAGCCCACTTGGACCACCGAGGTTTCCAATTCTCGAGAAGGCCCAGCCCGCAGAGTCGCGCAGTGCTTCGCCGGTGACGGTCCAACACGGACGTAGATTGAGGCCTTGAAACACGTAGGCACGCCCGCAAAGGTCATCGCCCGGGGCTGGCCCTCCGCCGGGGCAGTTTGCGGCGCACCCTTGTAGGTTCGCGTCCGCGGTGAACCGGCTCGAACACACGGCATAACTGTCAATGATGACCTCGTTGCCATCGAATCTCCCCAGACCCTGGACGGAGAAGCCGAAGAAGTCGCCGCCGCTGCGACCGGGGTTGCTCAGAATCTCCGCTTCGGCCAGCGGGTCGAAGATCGCCACGCGTCCTGCGTCGGCTTTCACTTGCCCTTCGACCACCTTGTCCCAACCGGGAATACCGATCAGGACGTCTTTGCCCCCGAAGTTCATGTTGACCTGGCCGCTGACGCTGAAGCCGAACAGCTCATCGTTCGCCCCTGGAGGGATCTGGATGAAATCCAGCGCTGAAGGGCCAGTGATGACTCGTGCGTAGCCCGGGCCCCACCTGTCGGTCGGCGTCGCGAGAAAGGTCAGGAACTGGGGCGCGCCGACGACGAGATCCGGCTTGCCCCCGCCATCTCCTATCTCTCCGGCGAGCGCAACCGACCAGCCGAAGCGATCGCGGCGCTCAGGTTCGCCAAGGGGATTTGTTCCCTGTCCACTCCAGGAAGCGAGAGGCTGATGACCGATACCCAACTGCGGCGCGCTCGGGCTTGCGCAGTGGCAGGGAGGAGTTACGCATCCCCCGTAGATGGCGGCGCCTTGCAAGACGGCCGCTCCGGAGAGCACGTAAACTCGGCCAGGAAAGCCAAGCAGGCTGCTGATTCCTCCAGGTGCGCCAACGGCAATATCTGCGATCTGATCATCGTTCCAGTCGAAGTCGTCCGTGCCGTCGAAATTGAAGTCGCCGACTTCGGCGATCGAAGTTCCGAGGCGATCTCGGTCGGTCTCGCCTTCCAGGATCGCGTTCGCGCAGTTGCCGTCGTAGGTGCCCGTGGCCGGGAACATCGACGAGAGGAAGAAGTGGATTCGACCGCGCTCGGACCATTCCGTACCGGTCCATGGCGCACGCGGCGAGCCCACCGCGAAGTCGTCCCTGCCATCGTCATCGAGGTCGCCGACGAAAGCTACATCGTAGCCAAAGCACTCTCCATCGGACACGGGCGACCCAAATGTCGAGCCGACGAGAATCAACACGGGGGCCGCCGAGCAACCGCCCGTGCCGCTCCCCAGGTACAGTTCGACGCGGCCGGGCTCCGCGGGAAGCCCGTTGTCCCACCCAATGGTGCCACCAACGAGGATGTCGTTGATTCCATCACCGTTCCAGTCTCCCACAGCGGAAACCGAGGTCCCCATGTGTTCGTTGGGAACGGTCCCTTGGATGATCCTGCTCGCGGTACAGGCCCAGTAGTCCGTGCCGTCGCATTGCTGAGCCGACACGGGGTGAGCGGGTGCCGACGACCAGAAAACGAGGGCTACGCTAGCGAGTGAGCGAGTGAGCGAGTGAGCGAGTGAGCGAGTGAGCGAAGTTTCATCCGAGTTCTCCTGTTAGGGCGACGCTTGACCTGTAAAGCAACGCCTGGACTTCCCCCGATCCTAGGCTCGAGGCGGAATTTGCGCTACGCGCCGCGCCAGGAATCCTCGACGCCCCCCCGAGGACCACCCGAGTTGCCGCCGCGCACGGGTCACGAACTCTGTTCAAACCAGATCCGTGTCCGCGAGCTGATACCACCAGTGGTCGCGCAACCACAGCATGTCGTAGCGCGGGATGAAGTTGCGCGCGACCATGAAGTAGTTCGTCGGGTGCACGCGCCAGCCCTGCTCCTGGAAGCGCGCGAACCACGGCGACCACTCGGGGAACAAGGCCGCCAGCGCCTCCGCGCCGCCGGCGCGCGCGCGCGCGAGCAGCGCCGCGTGCAGCTTCTCCCCCACTTCGGGCTCCTCCGGCGGCACCAACCAGTCGACGACGACGCCCATGTTCGGTCGCACCCAGTCGGCCTGCCGCCACACCGCATAGCCGCGCAGGATCCCGCCCGCATCCCGCACGCCGTAGATCTCGTACCGATTCCACGCGTGCTCGACGAAGCGCCAGTTCAGGAACGCGGCGTCGCGGATCGTCGAGGCGCCCCACGGCCCGCTGCAGCGGTCGTAGAGCCAGCGCGCCTGCTCGTCGAAGCGCTCGATGCGCTCGACGCCTGCGGGCAACTCGGTCGGCCCGGGGCCGGCCGCGCGGCCGAGAATCGTCTGCGTGCGCACGATCTCGTAGTCGAGGAAGGTCTTGCCGATGCGCCAGGCCTCCTCGATCGGCCAGCCGTAGTGCACGACGTCCTTGTGCGGATCGCCGTAGGCGGCGAAGAACGGCAGCGCGGTCTGCACGAACAGGCCCGGTCGCTTGAGCCCGGCGCGGTGGGCCGGGTGCACCATCGAGTCGACGATCTGCGCGAAGTGGCGCGTCTCGCCGCGCAGGTTGACGCGGTACGGCAGCGCCGCGTACTGCGCGACGACCGCTCCCTCGTGCAGCGCCAGCCAGATGCGGAAGCCGGCCGGATTGCGACGGAAGGCCCAGTTCCACTGCTCGAGCGTGCGCGGCCGGAAGCCGGGCTGATCGCCGAAGACGGTGTTGAAGCACGCGAGCAGGCTGTGCTCGTCACCGGGGCGGTACTCGCGGATTTCGTAGTCGGCCATCGCGCGCCTCAGCAGAGGTCGGTGTCCCCGAGCGTGTAGTACCAGTGCCGCCACAGCCAGCGCAGCGAGTGCTGGCGCGAGAAGCTCCAGCCGACCAGGAAATAGCGCGTCGGGCGCACGCGGAAGCCGAGATCCTGCAGGATCAGCCACTCGTCGCTCGTGTCGGGCACGACGGCGGTCAGCTCGCGCGCGCCGGAGTCGAGCGTCGCGCGGCACAGCCAGCCCAGCAGTGCGTCGCGCACGGCCGCGTCCTCGAGCGGCGCGAACCAGTCGCACAACAGGCCGTCCTCGCTGCCGTCGAACGTGCCCTTGCGGAAGACCGCGTAGCCGGCGAGCGCGCCGCCACGCCGCGCCAGCGCGATCCGGTAGCGCTGCAGCGGGTGTCGCGCGTAGCGCCAGTTCATCTGCGCCGCATCGCGCACCGCCACGCAGGCGTAGCGCGCGCCGAAGGCGAGGTCGAAGGCATCGAGCTCGGGCGGGAAGTCGGCGCGCTCCTCGATCTCGATGCCGTGCGCGCCCAGGCGCGCGAGCCCGTCGGCCGGCAGCACGAGCTTGTTCTGCGTGCGCAGGTACTCGTACTTCAACTGCTTCTTGCCGATGCGCCAGGCCGCGGGCACCGGCAGGCCCCACATCAGCGTGTCCTTGTGCGGCCCGACGCCGCCGTACAGATGGTCGTAGGCCTGGCCGGCCTGCACGAAGAGCGGCAGCTTGGCGAGCCCGCGCCGGAACTCCGGATCCGCCAGCGAGTCGACGGACTGGCTGAAGAAGGTCGGCGCGCCCTCGATCCGCATCCGCTGCGGCAGGCCCGCGTACTGCGCGAGCACGCGCCCCTCCGGCGTGACGCACAGCTGGATCCGCAGCCCGGACGGATTTTCCAGGTACTGCCAGCGCCACTGGTCGAGCGTGCGCGGCGCGAAGGTCGGATCGACCTTCGCGAAGATCCGATTGAACGCCTCGAGGATCCCGAGCTCGTCGCCGGATCGATATTCGCGAACCTCGAACTGGGGCAGCTCGCTCACGGGGGGAAGAGGGAGTTGGCGGGAGCGCATGGGAATCGAACCCACCGGTCCCGCTGTTCACGCGACCCAACCGGCTTTGAAGGCCGGGCGGCACACCAGCACCGATCCGCTCCCGCCGGAGCAGAGCGCCGATTGCACACGACCTGTATCGGCGGGGCAAGCGCGCTGACCGCAGCGCGACGACGACGAACCGTGCAAGATCGCTCGGCCGGGTCCGAATGGGCCGGGAAAACAGGGCGGGTTCCCCGTGCCCGCGGCTGTCCAAATCGAAGGCCCGGGGAAACCCGCGTTCCGTGAGGAACGGGCAGTGCTAGCGCACTGCGCGAACGCAGTCACCCCGGGATCAGCCGGCCCGGCGCACCGCTGTGGACGTCACCGGGCAGGCCGCCCGCCCAGCGGCGGAGCACGCGCCGCCGCGCGCCCGGCTCAGGCCAACCGTCGATCCCGCACGAGAAGCGCACGCCGCCCTGCTGGCCGTCGAAGTCGAGCGGCAGCTCCAGGCGCAAGCCGCGCGTGCCGCTGGTCACGACGCCGTCGAGATTGGCCCACACGCGCGGCTCGCGCAGGCGGCCCGGGCTCTCGATCGACACGTGCAGCGAGCGTCCCTGCCGCCGCACGAGCACGCTCGCCTCGGGATCGTCGGGCTGCTCGCGCAGGAGCGGCAGTCGCAGCGGCTCGCGGCGCAGGCGCGCGTTGCGCACGCGCACCAGCGGAGCATCGAGCACGAGCTCGCCGGCCGTGCGGCCGGCCGCGTTGCGCCAGCGGTAGTGCGCGGCGACGCACGGATCGCCGCCGGGCGAGAAGGACCCGCCGTGCAGCGCGAGCTCGGTGCGCTCGCTCGCGCCGGGCGCCAGCCCGAGCGAGCGCGGGCGCGCGCCGAGCTCGAAGGCCCCCTTGCGCACGACCAGCTCGAGCTCGACCTCGACCGGCCAGATGAACGGATTGCGCACCTCGACCGCGACCGTCCACTCCCCGCACCACTCGCCGCGGCCCAGCGCGCCGTGGGTCGGATCGACGACCAGCTCGGGCACCGTCAGCGGGTAGGGCCCGCGATCGTCCGGCGCGAGGCGCACGAGCTCGCGCAACGCGAGCGCGCGCGGCCCCTCGTTCGTGTTGATGCCGTTGAACGGAAAGCGCAGCGCCTCGAGCAGGTCGGCGGGCGCGTCGACGCTCCACGACCAGCGCTGGCAGGCCCACTCGCGCCGGCCGCTGTCGCTGCGCCAGCCGCCGGGACCGACTCCGTGCGCATCGATGCGCTCGCGCGCGACGAATTCGCGATCGTGCTCCTCGGCGCGCTCGGCGAGCAGCATCGTCGCCAGGCCCGCGTCGCGCGCCTCGAGCACGACGTCGCGGTGGAAGGACGCGAGGATCGCGCGCAGGTCGAGCCGCTCGCCGAGCGCGCGCGCGACCTCGCGCACCAGACCGGCCTGCTTGAGCTCGATCATGTGCAGCGGCCGCTCGTCGCCGCGCTCGCCGCCGACCTCGAGCGCCTCTTCCAGGAGCGGCAGGCGCTCGCCGGCGTAGCGCTTGTGGAACCAGGCGCCGGCATCCAGGCCGATCAGCTCGGCCAGCGTGTGCTCGGTCACCGCCCCATGACCGTCGGTCGTGCGCTCGAGCGTGTCGTCGTGCAGCAGGATCGCCGCTCCGTCGCGCGTGGGCTGCACGTCGTACTCGAAGCCGTCGAGGCCCTGCTCGAGCGCAACGCGCAGCGCGGACAGCGTGTTCTCGGGCGCCGCGAGCGGAGCGCCGCGGTGGCCGAGGATCGCGGTTGCGGGGATTTCGGAAGCGGGTGTCACGGCATTCGTAGCGCGGGCTTGGCACGCGTTGTAGCGCCCGTCATGCTCGGCGAGAAGCCTTGGCAAGCGCGCAGAAGTCCCAGCGGGAGCCGGCCCTCGAGCTGGCGTGGATCGGCTGCTGGCTCGTCACGCTCGCGTACGCAGTGCTGCTCGCCGCGCGCGGCGGACCCGCGCTGGTCGCGCAGGCAGCCGGGCTCGCGCTCGCCTCGCAACCGCTGGGGAAGTTCGTCGTCTTCGCGGCCTGGCACGCGGACGTGCCCTTCGGGATCTGGGAGCTCGCGCTGATCGCGCTCTTGTGGGACGTGCATGTGTGCTTCCTGCTCGCCTGGGTGATCGGGCTCTCGCGACGCGCCGGACGAGTCGGAGCCTGGATGGACGCGCGCCACGCGCAGGCCGTGTCCGCGCTGGCGAGCTATCCGGGCCTGCGCAGGCTCGCGTTCGTCGGGCTGATGCTGTTCATCGTGCTGCCCGCGGGCACGGGCCCCGTGCTCGGCACCTTCGTGGCAAGGCTGCTGGGTTTCACGAGGTTGAATGGGGTACTCGCGGTCGGCGCCGGCAGCGCCGTCACGACGGCCCTCTTCGCCGGCGTTGCGCAGTCGCTCGGCAGCGACGGGGAACGGGTGCTGAGGAACCCGTGGCTCGCGGCGGCGTTCACATTACTGCTCGGCGTCCTGCTGGCAGTCGGCTGGTTCGCCGCGCGCAGGGCGCTGCGCGCGGCCGACCCTGCTACGGAAAAGCCGCCCAGATCCCCGGACTCGCGCTGAGCCCGACGACGCCGGCCGGATCGACGAACCACGCCTGCGCATGCACGGAGAGCCCGCTCGGCGCGCCGACCGGCCAGCCGAGCGCGATCACCGCGCCGCCGCCGGCATCGGCCGTCGCGGGCAGCACGAAC
Organism: Planctomycetota bacterium; assembly: GCA_016872755.1. Taxonomy (GTDB): domain Bacteria; phylum Planctomycetota; class UBA1135; order UBA1135; genus GW928-bin9. Next base: position 3,664 of record VGZE01000007.1, on the reverse strand, counting down.
TCCGGCACCGGCCACAACACGGCCGCCGCGATCGGCAACGCGAGCAGGTTCGTGCCGAGCACCCAGGCCCCCGCCGCATGGGCAGGTGCGCCCTGCGCGTGCAACTCCGTGGCCGCGCCGGGCACGGCACCGCCCAGCGCCCACAGGCTCGGCGCGCCGGCCGGGTTGCCGCCGCCCGGGCCGCTCTCGCACCACGGCACCGCGCACCACACGTCGCGCACGAACACATCGGGCGACTGGTTCGTGTCGAAGTTGACGAGGTTCGTCGCGTACGAATGGAACGCCAGGGTTCGTCCATCCGCGCTGAATCCGAATACCTGATTGAAGCCGTCGGCCTCGCCATCGTGCGTCGAGATCGACGCGCGCAACGTGAGGTCGTTCGCCAGATCGCGCCAGAAGATGTCCGGGACCCCGTTCAGGTCAGGAACGGCGAAGTTCGTCGCGTAGGAGCGGAATGCGAGAAAGCGGCCGTCCCAGGAGAGGAACGGGTTCGAACTGCCCGAGTCACCCTGCAGCGAGCCGCTCCCGAGGCTGATCCGCTCGAGCGTGCCGAGCACGCGGTCGCGCACGAACACGTCGCTGGAAGCGTTCGTGTCGAACGGCACGAGATCGCCCGCGAGGCTCGAGAACACGACGTAGCGTCCATCGGCCGAGCACGACGGGTAGGCGCACGGACCGTCGCCGAATCCACCGGCCGCGGACGTGCTGGCGACCTCGGTCGCGCCCGTCGCGAGCACGCGCACGAACACGTCGTGGTGGCCGTTGGTGTCGAGCGGGGCAAACTCGGGCGCTGCACTCGTGAAGATCACGCTACTGCCGTCGGCGGAGATCCAGGCATCGCCGGAGTCCGCCGAGCCCTGCGTACCGTCGCCGGCGAGGCTGGCGCGAGAAACGGTTCCCGCGGGCAGCTCGAACACGAACACGTCGAAGCGCCCGTTCGTGTCGCCGGCGACCAGATCGGCAGCCGCGCTCTCGAAGGCGATGCGCCGGCCGTCCGCGCTGATCGTCGGATCGGCGCTCTCGCCGTTTCCCGCCGGCCCCGAGAGACCGCGGCTGACGAGCACGGTGCTGCCGGTCAGACGGTCGTGCAGGTAGATGTCGATCCACGCGTTGACGTCGGCCGGATCGAGGTTCGTGGCCTGCGACTCGAAGGCCACCCAGCGGCCGTCGGCCGAGATCGCCGCCGTCAGGCTGTCGCTGTTGGCGAGCGCGCCGCTGCTGGCGCGACTGACCAGCGTCGTGATCTGCAGTTGGCGATCGTGCACGAACACGTCGCTCGACCTGTTGGTGTCGTCGGCGACGAGATCGGACGACGAGGACGAGAACGCGACGTAGCGCCCGTCCGCGGATAGCGAGCCGAAGGTGCTGACCCCATTGCCCTGCGTGCCGCCCGTGCCGACGCTGACGCGCTCGGTGAATCCGGCCTGCGCCGACAAGGCGCCGGCGAGGCCCGCTCCGCAGAGCACGGCCGAGCGCGCGCTAGACCACGTCGATCGCATGCTCCCCTCGCGGCAAGAAGCGACCGATGCAGGCGACGGGCAGGTCGCGCGCGGCAAGCGCGCGCTCGAGCGCGGGGGCGCGCTCGGGCGCGATCGCGATCAGCAGGCCGCCCGAGGTCTCGGCGTCGAAGAGCAGGCCGGCCAGCGCCTCGTCGAGTCCGGCGGCCAGCGCGTACTCGCCCTGCAGGTTCGCGCGACCGCGCTTGGAGCCGCCGGAGAAGAGCCCCTTGCGCGCCAGATCGAGCGCGCCGGGGAAGAGCGGCACGCGCGCGGCCTCGATGCGCAGCGTGACCCGGCTGGCGCGCGCGATGTTGAAGGCGTGACCGATCAGCCCGAATCCGGTGATGTCGGTGCAGGCGCCCGCGCCGACCTCGTTCATCGCCGCGGCCGCGCGGTCGTTCAGCGTCGCCATCTGGCGTGCGGCCGGCTCGAGCTCGCTCCAGGAGATCGCCTGCTTCTTGGCGGCGGTCGTGAAGCAGCCCATGCCGATCGGCTTGGTCAGGTATGCGAGCTCGCCGGCGCGCGCCCGATCGTTCGACGCAACCCGCTCCGGATCGACGATGCCGGTCACGGCGAAGCCGAACTGCACCGCGCTCTGCACCGTGTGGCCGCCGGCCACGACCGCGCCGCTCTCGGCGATCTTCGCGTAGCCGCCGCGCAGGATCGCGGCGATCCACTCAGGTGGGAAGTCCTTCGGGAAGCCGGCGATGTTGAGCGCCGAGATCGGCCGTCCGCCCATCGCGTAGACGTCCGACAGCGCGTTCGCCGCGGCGATCGCGCCGTAGTACCACGGATCGTCGACGACCGGCGGGAAGAAGTCGACCGTCTGCACGAGCCCGACGCGGCTCCCGCGGGGCAGACCTTCCCCCTCGCCGAGCACGACGACACCGGCGTCGTCGTACGTCAGCGGTCCGACCAGCAACCGGTCGTCCTTCTGGCCTTGGAGTTCGCGCAACACGTGCGCGAGCTGCCCGAGCGGCAGCTTGGCGGCTCAGCCGGCGCAGTCGGCGTATTGGGTCAGCTGCGGGTGCTGGTGATCGAGGGTCGTATCGCTCATCGCGATCCAGCCTAGCATCGAAGCGACTCAGCGGCTCGGCAACACCGCCGCGAGTGCGTTCGCCAGCAGCTCGGTCTCGCCGACGAGCAGCGTGCGCGGGTCGAGCAGCAGCGCGCCGTCCTGCACGCGCGCGAAAACCGGCGGCTCCTGAAGCCGCAGCGCGGCCGCGAGTTCGCCCGCTTCGCGGCCGGATTTCCGCACCTCGAGCGCAAAGCCCGGCAGGAACACATCGGGCGCGGAGCCGCTGCCCGGCTGGCTGGCGGACTCGACGATGCGTAGCGCGAGACCGGCCGCGCCGTCGCGCACGCCGCGCGCCGCGAGCTGCGCGACGAGCGCCTCGCAGCGCGCGCGCGACTCGGCCGCGGTCAATCGCAACATCGCGCGCGTCGGCAGCTCGTCGCCGCGGGCCGCCAGCAAGAGCTCGAGCGTGGCCTCGAGCGCGGCGATCTGACTCTTGTCCAGGCGCAGCGCGCGGTACAGCGGACAGGCACGGACGCGGGCCACCCACGCGCTCTTCCCGATCACCAGACCGGCCTGCGGGCCGCCGAGCAGCTTGTCGCCGGAGAAGGTCAAGAGGTCATAGCCCGCCTCGAGTCCGGCGCGCACGCTCGGCTCGTCGCCGAGGAAGTCGAGCGCCTCGGCTCCACCGGCCTCGACCAGGCCCGAGCCCATGTCCCATGCCGACGGCAAACCGCGCTCGCGCGCCAGCGCCGCGAGTGCGGCGTGGTCGGCCTCCTCCGTGAAACCGACGACGCGGAAATTCGACGGGTGCACGCGCAACAGCAGCGCGGTGCGCTCGCCGATCGCGTCGCGATAGTCCGACAGGCGCGTGCGATTGGTCGTGCCGACCTCGCGCAGCACGCAGCCCGCCATCTCCATCACCGCCGGCATGCGGAAGGCGCCGCCGATCTCGACGAGCTCGCCGCGCGACAGGATCACCTCGCGGCCGCGCGCGAGCGAGGCCAGCACGAGCATGACGGCGGCGGCGTTGTTGTTGACGGCGATGGCGGCCTCGCAACCGAACAGGCGACGACACAACTGCGAGATCCGATCGTCGCGCTGATTGCGCTGGCCGCCCTCGCGATCGACCTCGAGCACCGAGTAGCCG
>VGZE01000006.1 GCA_016872755.1 Planctomycetota bacterium | reverse complement strand
CCTCCTCGTTTTCGAGCGGCCGCGTGCCGCGTCGCACCCATGGTCGAACAAGTCCTCGAAGTCGATCTCGACAAGCGCCTCGGCCTGAAGGGCGTCAAGTACAAGTACAACCTCTCCAAGCAGCAGTTGTTCCACGAGGCGATCGCGCACGATCGTGGCCGCACGAAGAAGGGCGGCGGCTCGAGCGACCAGAAGTGCTTCCCGACCAAGCTCGGCGACCAGGGTCCGCTGGTCTATTACACCGACCCCGATTGCACCGGTCGGCGCGTCAAGGATACCTACGCGGTCGACTGGCCCGAGGTCCATGAGCGCGTGTGGTGGAAGGATGATCTGAAGGCCTTCCCGCCGGACAAGTACGAGGCGCTGCTCAAGCGCGTCGTCGAGCACCTGAACGCCAAGAAGCCGACGTTGTACGTCGCCGACGTGTACGCGGGCTCCGACCCGTTCTACGCGATCCCGTACCGCTTCATCGGCGAGTACGCGGTGCACGCGATGTTCGCGATGAACATGTTCCCCAAGGCCCTGAAGGGCGTCGGGAACGAGGAACTGAAGCGCTGGGTGATGCTCAACGTCCCCAGCTTCGAGTGCATCCCCGAGCGCGACGGCACGCGCGCCGAGGCGGCGATCCTGATCGACTTCAAGAACAAGCTTTGCCTGGTCGCGGGCCGCGCCGATTACTGCGGCGTCGTGAAGAAGACCATCTTCACGGTCATGAACTTCCTGCTGCCGAATCAGGGCTATCTGTCGATGCACTGCTCGGCGAACATCGGCAAGAGCGGCGACTCGGCGATCCTGTTCGGACTGTCGGGCACGGGCAAGACGACGCTGTCGGCCGACCCGGAGCGGATGCTGATCGGCGACGACGAGACGGCCTGGACCGGCACGAGCATCTCGAACCTCGAGGACGGCTGCTACGCAAAGCTGATCGACCTCAACAAGGACGCCGAGCCGATCATCTGGGACGCGCTCGCCAAACCCGGCACGATCATCGAGAACGTGCCGCCGAGACCGGGCAAGCGGATGGAGGAGATGCATCCGCACGAACTCGACCTGACCGACAAGTCGATCACCGAAAACACGCGCTTCAGCTACCCGCTGAGCGCGAACCCGAACGTCGCGCCGGGCCAGCGCGGTCAGCACCCGTCGACCATCGTGCTGCTGACGGCGGACGCCTTCGGAGTGCTGCCGCCGGTCGCCGTGCTCGAGGGCCGCGACGTGATGTACCACTTCGTGTCGGGCTTCACCGCGAAGCTCGCCGGCACGGAAGTGGGCGTGACCGAGCCGAAGGAGGCGTTCAGCGCCTGCTTCGGCGCGCCGTTCATGTCGCACCCGCCTTCGGTGTACGCGAAGCTGCTGCGCCAGAAGATGGACAAGCACAAGGCGCGCTGCGTGCTGCTCAACACGGGCTGGAGCGGCGGCCCCTACGGCACCGGCAAGCGCATTTCGATCGCGCACACGCGCGCCTTGCTCAATGCCGCGCTGCGCGGCGATCTCGACGCGGGCAAGGTCGAGTACGACGTGCATCCGGTGTTCGGCCTGAAGATGCCGAAGAGCTGCCCGGGCGTGCCGAGCGAGATCCTGAATCCGCGCAACACGTGGAAGGACAAGGCTGCCTACGATGCGCAGGCCACCAAGCTGCGCGACTTGTTCCGCAAGAACTTCGAGGCGAAGAAGTTCGCCGAGCTCGGTATCGAGCCGGTGATGTGAGCGCGCGGGGCGCCGCACGGCGCTCCGCGGGTCGCATCGAGCACCGCAACGGCCAACCCAACGGAACTCGCATGGCGACCGCTCAGAAGTTCTATCTCGACGGCCTCAAGCTCTACGGCCAACAGAAGTTCGCCGAGGCCATCGCCGCGTACGAGCAGTCGCTCGCGTTGAAGGCCGACGATCCGGAGGTGCTGCACGCGCTGGCGACCGCGCTCTCCAAGTCCGGCAGCCACGACGCGGCGATCGCGATGCTCGACAAGGTGATCGCGCTGACGCCGAACGATCCGTTCGTCTACACGAGCCTTTCGGTCTTCCTGCAGCGCAAGGGGCTGATCCCCGAGGCCGAGACGGCCGGCGCGAAGGCGCGCATGCTGGCGTGGAAGGAAGAGCTGAAGAAGAACCCGAACGCGCCGCCTCCCGAGGGCGGGTTCAAGGTAATGCAGTAGCGGGCTCGGCCGGAGCCTCCGGATCCGCCGCGCCCACGTGCGGCTCGCGGCGCAACGCGAGCAGCACGGCGGCCGCGACGACGCATACCGCGAGGCACGATCCAAAGAGCCACTCCGGGCCGAAGAGGCCGAGCACGTGCAGGCCGAATCCCGGTGCCGCGGCGAAGGCGACGCTGAAGCTCGCCGTGAACAACCCGGCGTACTCGCCTTGCCGACCGCTCGGAGCAATCTCGGCGACGAGCGCGGTTCCCGCGGGCAGCATCAGGATCAGGCCGAAGCTCCAGGCGACCATCAGCGCGCAGGCCTGACCGAAGGTCAGCGCCCAACCGTACCCGCCCATGCCGATGCCGACGAGCAGCGCGCCGAGCGCGAGCGTGCGGTAATGGCACCACCGGCTCGTCATGCGGGCGAGCGGGATCGCCACGATCACGGTCAACAGCGACTCCAGCCCCAAGAGCGTTCCGTATTGCTCTTCTCCGAGCCCACGGATCCGCACCAGCGTCAGCGACAGCGGCCCCAGGATCTGGAACACCACGGCCCACACGAGCATCGACGCCCCGAGCACGGCGAGCAGGTGGCGGTCGCGCCAGGCCGGCGAGCCCGAGCGTGGTGCCAGTCGAGTGTGCGTCGCCGGCCCGCCGTCGGATTTCAGGAAGCGCGCGGCCCCGACGGCGAGCACGACCGCCGCGAGCAGAGACGTGATGCCGTCGACGAAGTAGATCGATACCGGCAGCCACTTGAACAGGAACCCGCCGGCGCCCGACCCCATCGTCGTGCCGAGGTTCAGCGCGACCTGGTGCAGCGATTGCGCGAACTTTCGATCGGCCGGCGCGACGCTCGTGCTGAGGATCGAGATCGCGGCCGGTCGGTACGCGTCTCCGAGGAAGGCCCACGCGCTGATCGCGACCAGCAACGCGATGTGGGTCCGCGCGAACGCGGCGAGCAGCAGCGCGACCCCCGCACCAGCCAACGCGACGAGCATCACGCGACGCGGGCCGAAGCGATCCGTCGCCTTGCCGCCGACGATCGCGGCCGCGACGGAAGCGATCCCGAACCCGTACATGATCTGACTCGCCTGCGCCTCGCTGAGACCGAGCTCCTGCGTCGCGTACAGCGCAAGGAACGCCAGCACCATGCTCCCGGCGCGGTTGACGAAGGTCGCGGCGCACAACAACCACACCAGCGTGGGGACGCGGCGCAGGTCGTCTTTCAGGGAAGAGCCGCGAGGAGCGGGCATGGGAGGGGATAAGCAAGCAGCGCGCGCCCACTCGACCGAGCGGACGCGCGCTGCGCGATGGTTCGGTTGGGTCGGGTCAGTGCGTGTCGAGTTGATCGTCCTCGATGCCGAGGATCGCGCGGCCGGCCTCGGAGATCTTGTGCGGCGACCACGGCGGGTTCCAGACGATGTCGATCTGGACGTCGCCGACACCGTCGAGACCCTTGATTCGACGCTTCATCACGTCGGGAATCGTCTTGGCCTCGGGGCACGCCTGCGAAGTCAGCGTCATCTGGATCAGGACCTTGTCCGCCTCGATCTTCACGTCGTAGACCAGGCCGAGGTCGACGATGTTGACCGGGATCTCGGGGTCGAAGACCTGCTTCAATTCGTTGTAGACGGCGTCGATGGTGGTCATGGCACGGCTGCGCGGAGGCGCGGTTCCGAAGGATTCGGGGCGAAGATCTTAGCACCCGCCGGCTCAGGCCTCGTTCGACTTGCGGCGCTGGGGCGGCGCGGGGCGCACGCGTTTCGAGAGCGGTAGGTCGCTTGTCGGGGGCGCCGACGCGCCCGGGAGCCGGTCGCGGCTCGCACGCGCGCGCTCGCGCAGCTCGACCAGGTCCGCCGGCAGCGGCGCCTCGATCTCGATGCGCGCGTGCGAGCGCGGATGCTCGAAGGCGAGCCGCCATGCGTGCAGCGCGACGCGGCGACTACGAAAGGCCACGGCGGAGTCCTTGCCGCGCGCGTACTTGCGCTCGCCGACCAGCGCATGTCCGACGTGAGCCGCATGCACGCGAATCTGGTTGTAGCGGCCGGTGAGGAGCTCGATCTCGAGCTCACTCGTGTTGGGCAGCGCGGCGAGCGTCCGGTAGCGCGTGTGGCACGGCTTGCCGCTCGGGTGGACGCGCGCGAGAGCGCCGCGCTCGAGGATCGGAAAGGTCCAGGCTCCGGTGGCGGGGCGCACGCGACCGGAGGCCAGCGCCCAGTAGAACTTCGAGATCGCGCGCTCGCGGAACAGGTCCTCGAGCGCGGCCTGCGTCGGCGCATCGAGCGCGAACAGCAAGGCGCCCGAGGTCTCGCGATCCAGCCGATGCACGGGCAGCACCTCGATGCCCTGCGCGCGCAGCGCGCGCACGGCGTCGGTGCCGGCCAGGCCGGCCGTGGGCACGCTCAGCATCCCGGCCGGCTTGTCCACGATGAGCAGGTGCGCGTCGCGGTGGAGGATCGGTAGGGCCGTGCTCACCACGCGCGATCCTAGGGGCGTCGCTCGCCCTGCTCCAGATGATGCAGGAACTGCGCGACCCGGTTCTCGGCCCAGTGACGGTCGAGGTCGCACCAGTTGCGGTGCTCGCTCACCTGGGCGGCGATGAATGCGACGTGTCCACCGCGCTCGGGCGCCAGCATGCGAATCCACGCGTTGTGGTCGAAGGCGGCGTCGCGGAAGCTTGCGAACGGGATGAACGGATCGTCCTGCGCGGTGATCACGAGCGTGCTGCGGCGGATCGCGCCGACGAGCGGGAGCGCACTCGCCTCCGCGTAGTAGCGTTCGACCGATCCGTAGCGCGAGAGCGGCCCGGTGTAGCGGCGATCGAACTCGCGCAGCGTGCGGATCGCGCCGAGCGCCGTCGGGTCCGCGAGGCCGGGATGGAGCCTGGCGCGCACGCGGATCTGCTCCTTGAGTCCGCTCAGGAAGAAGTCGCGATAGACGCGGCAGCGCGTCTGCGTGTCGAGCACGTGCTGGCTCGCGGCGAGGTCGACGGACGGCGAGATCGCCGCCGCTCCGCGCACACAGGGGAAGGAGTCCCGGCCGAGCTCGCCGATCCAGCGCAGCACCATGCCGCCCCCCAGCGAGCAGCCGACCAGGTAGATGCGCTCGACACCGTCGTCCTCGTGCAGGCTGCGAACCACCGCCGCGAGATCCTCGGTCAGCCCGGCGTGGTAGATCGAGCGCGAGAGCGCCTCGGTGCCGCCGCAACCGCGCATGTTCATGCGCACCGTGCTGAAACCGCATTGCGCGAGCTTCTCCGCGAGACCCAGCATGTAGTCGGCCGTCGCATCGCCGGTCAGGCCGTGCAGCAAGACGGCCAGCGGCGCGCTGCGGCGCTGCGGGTGCCAGCGGCAGAAGGCGACGATCTCACTCGTCGGGTCGACGCGAAAGCGGCGCGCCTCGTCGCGCGGCGCGCGACGCGCCAGTGCGCGCCGCGGCAGCCTGGTCGCGAGCGTCTGCGCATGCGGGCTTCCGAGCCATGGATGCGGCCGAAACGATGGGAAGTCGAGGTCGAGCACGATGGCGCGCGACATGCGATGATATCCGCGCCGCCGAAATCGAACTTGCGAGCAGCAGCGCATGCACTCACGCCCGTTCGCCTCGATTCCTCTGACGGCCGCGTCCGCGGCCGTGCTCGCACTCGCGCTCCCGGCCGGCGCGCAGACCACGCCGACGCACGACAACCTCGTGTACGCCGTGGTCGGAGGCAAGGCGCTCGAGCTCGACCTGTACCTGCCCGCCGGCGGCAGCGCGCCGTACCCGTTGCTCGTGTTCATCCACGGAGGCACCTGGTCAGCCGGCACGAAGGACGGGTCCGCCGGAGTGGCGCTGCCGCTGTTGCAGCAGGGCTTCGCCGTCGCGAGCGTCGGCTACCGCCTCACCAGTCAGGCCGGTCAGTACGGCAGCGAGCCGGTCGTCTTCCCCGCGCAGATCCACGACGTGAAGGGCGCGCTGCGCTGGCTGCGCGCGAACGGCTGGCGCTACAACCTGGATCCGCAGCGCTTCGCGACCTGGGGGCCGTCCGCCGGCGGACACCTGGCTGCGCTGGCCGCGCTGTCGAGCGGCCAACATGCGCTCGAGGGCGCTGTGGGCGGGAACCTCGGCTGGAGCAGCGCTCTCCAGGCGTGGGTCGACTACTTCGGCCCGTCGGACATCCTGTTCATGAATGAGGACGTGACGTTCCCGCCGGGCAGCGGCATCGACCACGACGCGCCGCAGAGCCCGGAGTCGAGGCTGATCGGCTGGGACGATCCGGGCCAGGGCATCGGCGATATCAAGGCGCACCTGACGGATCCGACGGCGCCGTATCCGGCGCTGGTTGCGCTGACCCTGGCGGCGTCGCCGGTGAATTGGGTCAGCCCGGCCGCACCGGCCGGCTTCATCGCGCATGGCGCGAACGACGTGGCCGTGCCGACGCAGCAGAGCGTGAAGCTGCACGCGGCGCTCGTCGCGCTCGGCGTCGATGCGAGCCTGACCACGGTCCCCGGCGTCGGACACGGCGCGCTCGGCGTTGCGACGGACAACGCGGCTCGCGCGTTCCTCGTCGCGCGCTTCCTGCCGATCGAGTCCGTGTACCTGCCCGCGCTGTCGACGCTGCAACCGGCGCCGGCCATCGGTTCGAGCCTGACGCTGGAATTGGCGGCCGCGCCCGGGTCGGGTCTGTGGCAGGTGTACGGCGGCAGTCCGGCGAGCGCGCCGATCGCGCTGCCCGAACTCGGATCGGTGCTGCTCGACTTGAGCTCGCCGGTGTTGAAGCTCGCGCAAGGCGGCTTTCCGGGCGGGACGTCGAGCGCGCAGCCACTGCTGCAGGTTCCAGCGGATCCGACGCTGCAGGGCTCGACGCACGTGCTGCAGGGTGTGGCGGTGACGGGGCCGCTGGCGCGGCTCACCAACGCGCTCACGATCTTCGTGCAGTAGCCCGGAGGCCACAGACCACCGTGCTGCGCTACGAGGGAACGCTGTACCGGCCGCCGTCCGAAGCCGAGAGCCTGATCCTGCAGGCCACGATCGGCTGCTCGTACAACGAATGCACGTTCTGCGCGATGTACCGCGACAAGCGCTTTCGCGTTCGCAAGCTCGAGGAGCTGCGCGCCGAGATCGAGTGGGTCGCCTCGCGCGCGGCAACCGAAGTGCGCAAGGTTTTTCTGGCCGACGGCGACGCGCTCGTCGCCAAGAGCTCGTTCCTGCTCGAGCTGCTCGGCCTGTTGCGCGCGGCCTTTCCCAACCTGCAGCGCGTGTCGTGCTACGCGTCGCCGCAGGCGCTCGAGGTCCGCAGCGTGGCCGAGATGAGCGAGCTCCGGCGGGGCGGTTTGACGCTCTACTACCTCGGCATCGAGAGCGGGCACGACGAAGTGCTCGGTCGCCTGGTCAAGGGTGTCGATTCGGCGCGGATGGTCGAGGTGGCGCTCAAGGCGCACGCGGCCGACGTGAAGCTCTCGACGATGATCCTGCTCGGCGCGGGCGGTCGGAGCCTCTCGCTCGAGCATGCACGAGAGTCGGCGCGCGTCGTCAACGCGATCCAACCCCGCTACGTCTCGACGCTGGTGATGACACCGGTCGAGGGCACGCCGCTATGGGAGCAGGCCGAACGCGGGGAAGTCGACGAGCTCACGCCGCTCGAGTTGGCCGCGGAGCTGCGCGAATTCATCGCCGGACTCGAGCTGCGCGGCAGCGTGTTCCGTTCGAATCACGCCAGCAACTATCTGAGCGTCGCGGGCTCGCTTCCCAAGGACAAGCCGGCGCTCGTCGCGGCGCTCGACGGCGTGCTGGCAAGCCCTGAACGAGCGCGCTTTCGACCGCGGGGCCTGCGCGGTCTCTGATCAGGCCTCAGGCGAACAGATTCGCCATCGGCGCGACGCCGTGGTGCGATTCGACGCCGAACCAGTGGCGCTCGATCGCCGCGTAGATCGAACGGAAATCGACGTCCACGCGCAGATCGCCATCGACGAGACGCGACAGGTCCGGCGCGACCCCGTGCATGCCGCCGCGCACGCCCGATCCGACCAGGAAGACGGGCGCTCCCGCACCGTGATCGGTGCCGCGCGAGCCGTTCTCCTCGACGCGGCGGCCGAATTCGCTGAAGACGAGCACCAGCACCTCGCGATCGCGCCCCATCGCGGCCAGGTCGCGCTGGAACGCGTGCAGGGCGCCGGAGAGCTCGGAGAGCAGCGCCGCATGCGCCGGGGCCTGTCGCGCGTGCGTGTCGTAGCCATCGTGCGTGACGTAGTACACACGCGTTCCGAAGCCGCCGCCGAGCAGGCGCGCGACCAGGCGCAGCTTGCGCGCGAGCTCGTGCGTCGGATACGCGACCGAGTCGGCGCGTGAAGCGAGCCCCTGCATGCGCTCCGCTGTCGCATAGCTCGTCCGCGCGGCTTCGCGCAGGAACGCCAGCTCCTCGCGGCTCGCGGGCTCGCTGTGCGGGCGCTCGAGCGCGGACGCGCGGCACTCGGCATGGCGCGTCGAGAGGGAAGTCAGTTGCAGTCCGTTGGGGTCGCGCAGCGTCGGCGCGAACCAGCGGCGGCCGCGCATGGCCAGCGGCAGCGCCTCCGCGCCGATGTGCAGCGACGGCATCTCGGTTTCGGTCGCGCGGTCGATGCGATCCGCCAGGCGCCCGACCCAGCCGGTTTCCGCCTGCGCGGCGTCGAGCTGCGCGCTGTGCCAGATCGCCATCGAGCGGAAGTGCGAGCGGTCCGGGTCGGGGCAGCCGACGCCGTGCACGATCGCCAGCGCGCCCTCGGCGTACAGCTCGGCCAGCCCGGCCGCGCTCTCGTGCAGGCCATGGTCGTCGTCGAGCCGGTGCAGGGTACTGGCGGGCAGGGCCAGTGTCGGCCGCGCGCGCTGGTACTCGTGTTGGCGATGCGGAACGACCGTGTTGAGACCGTCGTTGGCGCCGGTGAGTTGCAGCACCACCAGCGAGCGTTCACCGCTCGAACTCGCGACGGCGCGATTCGCTGCGAGCGCGGGGGACAGGCAGGAGCCGGCGACGCCGAGCTCGAGACCGGCGATCAGGAACTTCCGTCGAGTGAGTGGCATGCGTGCAGTGCTCCTGCTCAAGCCAAGTGGAATTGCGGGGACGTCAGGATCGTGGCCATGGCCTCGACGGGGGCGAGGGAGCCGCATTCGACCGCGTGCTCCGACGCCAGCTCGCGTGCCATGGCCTCGGCGCGCTCGTCACGCGCGGCCTCACGCGCGAGCTCGACCATGTACTCGTGTCGCGCGAGCCAGGTGCCGGCGTTGATCCAGGCTCGGCCGCCGTCCCATCCCTTGACGGACGGCGGGCGGAAGAGCGCCTGGCCCATGCTCTCGCAGGCCGCGGCAGCACGCGCCGGGGCGAGCGAGAGTTCCAGCCGTGCCTGCACGCGCACAACGAGCTCGACTGGTCCGGCGATGCGGCAGGCGCGGCGCTCGGGCGCGAAGAACCAGCGCGAGGAGAGGATCGTGCGCAGCACCGGCGCGATGTTCCAGTCGTTGCGCACGAGCTCCGCCGCGAGCGGCTCGACCTCGGCCGCGGTGGGGGCCGATCCGCCGTACTCCTGCAGCAGCGAGCGGCAGACGTGGCGCGCGCACACGGGCTGGGCCAGGATCAACTCGAGCGCGCGGTCGCCGTCCCAGCGGCCTACCTTGCCGAACAGGTTCTTCTCGCCGCCGTCGTGGTCCGCGGCGGCGAAACGGAAGCGGCGGCCGTCGACTCCCCAGCCGGTGAAGGCACGCGCCGCCTCGCTGACGTCGCGTTCGGAGTAGTTGCCGATTCCGAGCGCGAAGAGCTCCATGACTTCGCGCGCGAAATTCTCGTTGGCGTGACCCTTGCGATTGGAGTTGCCGTCCAGCCACACGAGCATCGCCGGGTCCCTTGCGACCTCGCGCAGCAACACGCGGAAATCGCCCGAGCCGTGCTTGCGGAACAGCGCGTTCTGCCGGTGCATCAAGCGCGTGTCGCGGACCTTGTCCCAGGCGGTTGCGAAGTGATCGTGCCAGAACAGGGTCAATCGCTCGCGCAGCGGGGCGCGGCCGCCGAGCATGAGCGCCATCCACCACGCTTGCAGCGACTCGATCGATCCAGTGCCCAGCAGCAAGTCGATGGACGTGAGCAGCGTCGGATCGTGCTCCGGCTCCTCGAACAGCGCGTCGAGCGTGGCATCCAGACCGTTCACGACGGCGCGTTCCAACTGCTGTCGCGAGATGCCCAGACCCGCGCGCCCGAGCAAGTGTGCCGCGGCGGCGCGGTCGAACTCCCCGCGCGCCGGGCGCCAGCGCTCCAGGGCTTGCGTCATCGCACGGCTCCGAGCGCGGGCGAGGGCAGGTCGAGCTCGATGCGCAGTTCGGTGTCCGTACCCGCGCGTCGCAGATCGAAACGCGCGCTCTGCACGAACTCCGAGATCAGGCGCAGGACCTCGAATTCCTGTCTTGCGACGGCCTCCGGCTTACCCTCCGAGAGCATGGCGTTCGCCACCAGCGCGTCCGTGTTCGCGGCGATGACGCGCGCCAGCCCGGGCCCGTCGAGTCGCAACTCGTCCAACGCGATGTCGTCGGCGCTCTCTGCTCCGGTCGAGCTTGTGGTCGCGCGCCCCGCAGCGCCCGCGAGCTCGCGGACCAGCTGGCGTGCCAGCGAACTGTGCGTCGCGAGCACGAGCGTCGGGCCGACACGTGCGATCGCCGGAGCGAGGTTGTAGCGCATGTCGACCGGCTCTCCGGGCGGAGGCGTGACGAAGTGTGCGCACGAGAGCTGCGTCGAGCCCTCCAGGGCCAGCTCCAGCACCATGGCGTCCTCTCCCTGCTGCGCGCGCTCGACGTTCAGGATCGAGACGAGGCTCTGGAAGGCGGCCACGAACTGCGGGCCGTCGCGGTCGGGATTGGCCAGGTCGACCATGGCGGCGATGGCGGGCAGTTCCTGCTGCGGCCGCGCCACGACACCCCAATCGATCGGCCGCGACACCAGCGTCCATCCGCTCGATACGGCGGGCAGCACTTCCTCGACGAGGTCCTTGCCCATGAAGAAGAGCGACAGGTCGCTGATGCCCTTGGCCATGCCGGCTAGGTGCTCGGGATCGAAGAGGGTCGTGCGTCGAGCGAGCAGCGCGGCGAAATCGCGATGCAGCGTCGCATGCAGCAGATCCGCGGGGCTGCGTTCGAGGCGGCTTGCGGCTGCCGGTCTCGACAAGAGCTCCGCGTCGATCGGAACTTCGTGCGCGCGGAGCGTGAGGCGTGGATCCTCCTCGGCGAAGCTCAGCCGCGCGGAGTAGCTGCGTGCCGCGGGCGTGAGCCCCAGTGCAGGGCCCAGCAGCAGGGTCGCGCTCGGATCGCGAGCAGCGCGCTCTTGCGCCTCGAGCTCGCCGCGCGCCGACTCGCCCTGTTCGTAGAGCGTCGTGCGTTCGCGGTCGGCCCAAACGAACATGTCGGCCGCGCCGCCATCTTCCGCCCACGCTTCGGCCAGCGCGGGTTCGACCAGCAGTCCCAGCGCACCGGGGTTGGCGAGGTTCGCGACGATCTCATCGACGTACTCGCGCACGTTGCCGGCGACCAGGTGGTCGCCTCGCACGGCCAGCGCGAAGTCGGGACCCAACTGCCAGACCCGCGCGCCGCGCACGGTGGCGGGCGGCAGATCGCGCAACTTGGGCATGCCGACCTGCTTGCCCAGAGCTTCGAAAGCCTTCAGGCGGGCCGCTTCGAGCGTGGCTTCATCACGCGAGCGAAGCACCATCGCCCAACCCGGTTGCTCGGAGCTGCGGGCGATGCCGAGGGCCGCGCCATGCTCGACGAGCGCGGAGAAGGTCGCGCGCCAGTCCGTGCCCGCGTACTCGCGGAGTCGGGAGAGGCCTTCGTCGAGCCGCTCCTCGAGCAACGGACGGGCCACCTTCCCGAGCGCACTGTTCTCGAAAGCCTTCCAGGCCGGGTGCGCGTCCCCCGCGCGCAGCAGGTCCGCGAGCCCGTCCATCGAGATGAACACGGCCGTGTGCGCCGGGAACAGCGCAGCCAGCGGACGCTCTCCGGTCGTGGTGGGGGGGGCCGCAGCCGGCGCGGTGGCGTGCAGGATCCCGACCACACAAGCCCAGAACAGGCCCCGAGCGGGGCCACGCGCGATACACGAGTCCATGCCGTCACCTCGATGGCTTCGATTCGACGAGGATACCGGTCGTGCAGACCGGTCGGAGTTCGCCCCATGCGCAGCCTGTCGCGGAGCATTCCCGTCTGCACGGCCCGCGGGGGAAGAATCTTCCAGCGAGAGTCGGCTAAGCCGAGTCACCCACCGGTCCGATAACGGCGGGGAGGAGCGGGGTGATTCGAGCCTCGCAGACACACCATGCCAGCAATCTCATTCGGCGGCATCGCGAGCGGCCTCGACACCAACGCGATCATCTCCGCGCTGCTCAAGTTGGAGAAGCAGCCCATCCTCAAGTTCGAAGCCGAGAAGAAAGAGGTCGATTTCAAGCTCGACCTGATCGGCAACTTCGAGAGCTTCCTCGACAAGCTGCGCGACAAGGCCAAGGACCTCTCCACCGAGTCCGATTTCAAGAGCTACGCGGTCAAGCTCTCCGAGGAAGGGTACGCCGGCATCAGCGTGACGGGAGCTCCGGCCGTCGGAGGACACACGATCAAGGTCAATGCGCTGGCCACGGCGGATCGCTGGTCCTTCGGCGGGGCGGCCACCATCACGGATCCCGCAGCCGACCTGCTGGCCGCCAACGGCACGATCGCATTCACCTACGGAACGACGAACTACTCGGTCGCGATCGACGCCGCCGCGTCCTCCTTGAACGAGATCGCAGCCGCGATCAACACGACCGCGGGTGACGATGTGACGGCCAGTGTCGTGAACGTCGGGACGGCCGGAACGCCCGAGTACAAGCTCGTCGTGACCGGAAACGACACCGGCGGCGACAACGAGCTCACCTTCACCGGCCTGCCCGCGGAGCTCGGCGTCGGCACGGAGCTCACCGACGCCGCGAACGCCTCGATCACGGTGGACGGACTGACCGTTCAGCGCTCCACGAACGAGTTCTCCGACGTGATCGAAGGGCTCACGATCGATGCCCAATCGGCCGATCCGACCAAGACCATCAGCTTCGCCGTCGAGATCGACGCCGCCGGCATCAAGGAGAAGCTCAAGGGCTTCGTCACGGCCTGGAACGACGTGATGGAGTTCGTCAACGACCAGAACACGTACGATCCGGAGGCCGATACGCCGGCCCTGTTCGGCGAAACGCTGCTCCTGACCGTGCGCAGCGAGGTTCGGAACGCGGTGTTCGGACTCTCGGCGGCCGAGCAGAGCGCGCTGATCAACAACCCGACCGGTTACGACACGTTGAGCATGATCGGGATCAAGAGCAACCCCGACGGTTCGTTGGAGATCGACGACAAGGTCCTCGACAAGAAGCTGGCCGACGATCCCGATCTGTTCGCCGATCTCTTCGTCGACACCGACGGATTCGACAACGGCGGCGCGACCGATCAGAACAGCTCCGCGTACTACACCGACACGACGGCCGACAAGGGCTTGATGGAGAAGCTCTGGCGCGCGATCGACAAGCTCAAGGACTCCAAGACCACCACCACCGGCGTGCTGCCGGGTCTGTTCAAGGCGCGCAAGGAGACACTCAACGACCAGAAGGAGCGCCTCGATGACCAGATCGAGCGCCTGAGCGAGCAGGTGGATGCGCTCGAGACGCAGCTCGTCCTGAAGTTCTCGAAGCTCGAGGAACTGATGGGCTCGCTCAACGCACAACAAGCCCAGATGGCTCTGATGTTCGGCAATTGATCGCTCGCCGCCCCACGCCCCACACCGAAGCCCCATCGATGCAGCCCGAATCCGCAGTCGACGCCTACAAGGCCGCCGCCCTCGAGAACGCACCGCCGTTGAAGATCCTGCGCATGCTCTATCAGGGCGCGCTGCGGTTCATCGACCAGGCCGCTGCCATGGACCCGAAGACCGAACCTGCCGCCTTCAACGCGAAGGTCGGGCGGGTGGACGACATCCTGACCGAGCTGCGCTGCTCGCTGAATCACGAGCCGGCTCCCGAGCTCTCGCGGCAGCTCGAGGCGCTGTACGAGTTTTCGCAGGAGCGGCTGTCGCGAGCCGTCACGGAGCGCAGCGTGGAGCCGCTGGCGGACGCGCGCGCCGTCCTGTCGCGACTGCTCGAGGGATGGTCGGCCATCGACCTGCGAGGCCAGTCGTGAGCGAGGCGGACACGCCCCTCGCCGCCTTGCTGGCGGAGGCGCGAACATCCCTGTCGCGCGTCGTGGAAGCGCTCGATCATGGCATGCCTCCGCCGGCGCCGACGACCGGCGACTTCGAGCGCCAGATGCACGAGCTGAAGGCCGCCCTGGGCACGGCGGGATCGCGCGCCAGCCTGCCGCGCGAGAGCGAGGCGCTACGCGATCTCCTGCGCGTAGCCCAGCAGTTGGCGACACGCGAGCTCGATCACACGGTGAGCGCCTTGAGCGGAGTACGCGCCGCTCGCGAGCGTCTCGAGCGCCAACGCGAGCGCCTGCACGACGCTCGAAACTGCGACCTCGAGGCCTGACGAGGCCCGCCGCCGCGAATCTCGACAGGTGTGGTGAAACACCACACGAGCCGGCGCGCCAGACCCGCGCTGAGGTCGCGCAAGGCCGATTCGGTGTTGGCACGGTCATTGCGCTCGGGCCCTGGCTGCCCCTGCCATGGCCATCACCCTGCTCAGTCCACCGATTGGCGTCGTCGCCGGCGGTGATCCGCTCCCGACGGGTCCCGATCTCACGCGCTACCTGCTCGTCTGCGGAGCGCTGATCGCTGCGATCCTCGTGCTCGCCTGGGGCTTCCGCCGCCTCATCGCGAGCACCACGCAGCGCGGTCTGGACCGGCGCGGGATGAAGATCGTCGACATGCTCCCGCTGGGCGGGAAGCAGCGCGTCGCCGTGGTCAAGTGCTACGACCGCACGTTCGTGCTGGGGTTGGGAGACAAGGAAGTGCACCTGGTCGGCGAGCTCGATCGGGAGAGCGTGCCCGAGACTTCGCGCTCGATCGTGGACGGCGCCGACTTCTCGAAGATCCTCTCGCGCCTGATGGGTCGCACGGGTCAGCAAGCCGCGGCGACTCAGGACGGAGGCGCTCGGTGAACCTGCGGGCCGCGTGGATCGCGATCGCACTCTTCGTGCTCGGACTGGCGGCAGAGGCCCAAGTGCCGCTGCTCCTCCCGCATGGTCGCGCTCAGGCCGAGCTCAACCAGGCGGCCTTGGCGCGAGAGCTCGAGCCCTTCGCTGGCGGGCAAGCTGTCGCCTTGGATGCGTTGTACGGATCCTCATCTGCCGCGACGCGCGGCTCGGATCTCTCGGCGGGGAGTTCGAACGAGCCGAGTTCGTCCGCACTCGACGACCT
Source organism: Planctomycetota bacterium (assembly GCA_016872755.1). Classification (GTDB taxonomy): domain Bacteria; phylum Planctomycetota; class UBA1135; order UBA1135; genus GW928-bin9. Next base: position 41,468 of record VGZE01000006.1, on the reverse strand, counting down.
GTCCGGGCTGGGAGGACTGATCGGAGCCAACGGCGTCAAGGGCGCCACCGCGATCGAGATCGCGGTCCTGCTGACGCTGCTCTCGCTGCTCCCCGCGATCCTGGTGACGGTCACGTGCTTCACGCGCATCGTGATCGTGCTCTCGTTCGTGCGGCGCTCGCTGTCGATCAACGAATTGCCGCCCAATCCCGTGCTCACGGGTCTCGCGTTGTTCTTGACGATGTTCGTGATGGCGCCGGTGGCCGAGCGGATCCACGAGCAGGCCTACCTGCCGTATCGCGACGGTCGCATGGACGTGGCTCAGGCGGGCGAGGCCGGCTGGCGCGAGCTGCGCGGCTTCCTGGTCGCCAACACGCGCCCCAGCGAGATCGCGTTCTTCAGCGAGCTCGCCAACATCGCGCCGGACAGCCCGGAAGCCAAGACGCCGCCGGCGCGCGTCGTGGTCCCGGCCTTCGTGCTCTCCGAGCTGAAGACCGCGTTCCAGATGGGATTCCTGCTCTTCCTGCCGTTCCTCGTCATCGACCTCGTCGTGTCCAGCGTGCTGCTGTCGATGGGCATGTTCATGCTTCCACCGGTCATGGTCTCGACCCCATTCAAGATCCTGATCTTCGTGCTCGTGGACGGCTGGCACCTGGTCTGCAGCTCGCTCGTCACCTCCTTCACCACCACCTGAGGATTCCATGGATCAGATGGACATGCGCATCGCGGACCTCGCTCGCGAGTTCCTGATGGTGGCCCTGGTGGTCGCTGCGCCTATGTTGATCGTCGGTCTCGTCGTGGGCTTGAGCGTCAGCTTGTTCCAGACCCTGACCTCGGTGCAGGAACAGACCCTGACGCAGATCCCGAAGATGCTCGCGGTGTTCCTCGTCGCGTTGCTCTTGCTGGCGCCGATCCTGTCGATCTTGCGGGACTACACCGCGAGCATCTTCGCTCAACTCGTGGAGTTCGGGCTCTCGTAGACCTCGCCGCGCGGCCCATGCCCCCCGGAACCCTCGAAGCCTTCGGCCTGTACCTGCTGCGCACGAGCGCGCTCGTGCTGGCGTCGCCACTGCTCGGGCTCTCGGGTGGCATCAGCGCGACGAAGGTGGGCGTGATCGCCTTGCTCGCCTTCGCACTCTACGCCTCGGGCGGAGTCCCGCTCGGCCACTCGCCGGCGCCGCTCGAGTACGGAGCGCTGGCTCTGCGCGAATTGCTGATCGGCTTCTTCTTCGCCTTCTGCCTGCAGTGCCTGATGGTGGGCGTCCAGGTCGCGGGGGAGTTCGTCGGGCACGACATGGGATTCACGCTGTCGTCGCAGATCGACCCCGCAACCGGAGTTTCGAGCGGGTTGATCCCGCGCATCTACGAGACCTTCGCGCTGCTGGCGCTGTTCGCGGTCGACGCCCACCACTGGATGATCCGCGCGCTCTCGGAGTCGTTCCGTGTCGCCCCCGTGGGAGCCATGCGCCTGGGAGACGGTCTCGGCGAGCTCGCTGTGGACGGCTTCGCGCGCATGTTCGCCGCCGGCATCACCTTCGCGGCGCCGGTCATCGCCTGCTTGATGCTGACGACCGGTCTGCTCGGCTTGTTGTCGCGACTCGTGCCGTCACTGCACATCTTCGACCTCTCGTTCCAGGTGCGCGTATTGCTGGGCCTGGCGCTGATGATGCTCTTCGCGCCGCTGATCGCGCCCGCGACGCGCAGCCTGGCCGACATGCTGCTCGAGATGCTCGGGGCCGGACTCGTGGAGATCAGGGTCTAGCGCAATGGCCGGTGCAGGCGAAGATCGCGACCAGCGCACAGAGGAGGCGACTCCCCGGCGCTTGCATGAAGCGAGGCAGAGCGGCAAAGCCCCGTACTCGCAAGAGTTCGCCGCAGCGATCGCCGCCCTGGCAGGGATGGTCTCGATCCTGCTGTGCGGTCCGCGTCTCATCGAAGCGCTTGGACGCCTGTTGGGGCGCTTCATCGAGCGCTTGCAGTACAGCGCATCGACCGAATGGGGGCCCAACGATGCCGTTGCGCTGGTACTCGAGTGTCTGTTCGGGATCGGCCTCGCCCTGATGGCGGTGATCGGTCCGATCCTGGCCGCCTCCGCTTTCGCGGCTTGGGGCCAAGTGGGATTCGTGATCGCCGGCGAATCCGTCGGGATCAACCCGGCACGCCTCGATCCCTCGGCGAACCTGTCCAAGGTCTTCAGCTTGAGGAGCCTCACCAAGCTGAGCTTCGGCTTCGCGCACTTGTTCGTGATCGGAGCCGTCGGCACTTACGTCCTGTGGCGCGGCATGCCCGCGATCATCGCGACCTCCGGGGGCGAAGTCGGTCCTTTCCTGGTGGCGCTCGGCGCGCTGGCATGGAAGCTCGGCCTGTGGGTGCTCGGCACGGGCCTCGCGCTCGCTCTCTTCGACGTCTTCTATCAGAGATGGCAGCACGCCAAGGACCTGCGCATGACCAAGGACGAGGTCAAGCGCGAGCACAAGTCCTCGGAAGGCGATCCCCACGTCAAGGCGCGCATCCGGCAGATCCAGCGCGAGGTGTCGCGCCGACGCATGATGCAGGACGTTCCCAAGGCGACCGTGGTCGTGACCAATCCGACGCACGTCGCGGTCGCGCTCTCCTATCCCCGCGGCGAGAACGGCGAGCCGCTGTTCGCGGCGCCGCGCGTCGTGGCCAAGGGGTTCGACCTCGTCGCGGAGCGCATCAAGGGCGTGGCGGTCGTCGCAGGTGTGCCATTGCACGAGGACGTTCGCCTCGCGCGTGCGTTGCACCGACGCGTCGAGATCGGATCCGAGGTCCCCGAGGACCTCTACACGGCCGTGGCCGAAGTCCTGAACTACGTGTACCGCGTCCAGCAGGTGGCCCGCGCGGGCTGATGATCCATGGCTGCACCCGCGAACAACACCACCACGATGGCCCAGTCGCTCGGCCAGCGCCTCGCCAAGCGCGCCGACTGGCTGCTCGCGATCGGCGTGCTCACGCTGCTCCTGACCCTGATCACGCCGATTCCGGTGCCGATCCTGGATCTGCTGCTCGCGCTGAACGTCGGGCTCTCGCTGCTGCTGCTGCTGGTCACCATGAACGTGCGGAAGACCTCCGAGCTCTCCACGTTCCCGACGCTGCTCTTGTTCGCGACGCTCTTCAGGCTCGGCCTCAACGTCGCGAGCACCCGCCTGATCCTGACCGACGGCGAGGCCGGCCGCATCATCCAGGCGTTCGGCCGCTTCATGGTGGGTGACAACCTGGCGGTCGGCCTCGTGGTCTTCCTGATCCTCGTGATCATCCAGTTCGTCGTGATCACCAAAGGCTCGGGGCGCGTCTCGGAAGTGGCGGCGCGCTTCGTGCTCGACGCGATGCCGGGGAAGCAGATGGCGATCGATGCCGACCTCAACGCCGGCATCATCGACACGGATGACGCACGCAAGCGCCGCGACGCCATCGCCGCGGAAGCCGAGTTCTACGGCGCGATGGACGGCGCCAGCAAGTTCGTGCGCGGCGACGCGATCGCGGGCCTGATCATCACGGCGCTCAATCTCGTCGGAGGTATCGCGCTCGGTACCTGGAACGGACTGTCGATCGCCGAGGCGGGCAAGCGCTACTCGATGCTCTCGGTCGGTGACGGCCTGGTCAGCCAGATCCCGGCACTGTTCGTGTCGACGGCCGCCGCAGTGCTGGTCACGCGCTCGAACAGCGAAGCGAGCCTGGGCGAGAACCTGGTGGGCCAGATCGCGCTGCGCCGCAAGCCGCTCTTGATCGCAGCCGGAATGATGGGCGCGATCGCCCTGCTGCCGGGCATGCCGTTGATGCCCTTCGCGGTGCTGGCCGGCTCGCTCTATTTCGTCGCGGTCACCTTGGCGCGCGACGATGCCGCGCTCGCGGTCGCAGCCGACGCGCGCCCGGCGCCTGCCGCCGGCGCGGGGAAGAGCGCGGGTGCGCCGGCTGCCGCAGCCGGCACGACGCCGGAGTCTCCCGCGTCGAAGACCGGAGATGGCATCGATGAGCTGCTGCAGGTCGATCGCGTCGCGCTCGAGATCGGCTACCGCTTGATCCCGCTCGTGCAGGACAAGAGCGGCACAGGCATTCTCGATCACATCTCGCAGTTGCGCAGGCGCTTCGCACTGCGCGAGGGCATCATGCTGCCCGCGGTCCGCATCCGCGACAACATCCGTCAGGAAGCCACCGGATACCGGATCCTGATCGGCGGCCAGGAGGTCGGACGCGGGACCATCGAACCGGGCCACTACCTCGCGATGGACGGCGGGCAGGCCGGACGCCGCTTGCAAGGCAAGGAGACGCGGGATCCGGCCTTCGGATTGCCGGCATGGTGGATCCGCGAGTCGCAGCGCGAAGAATCCGAGCTGCAGGGTTACACGGTCATCGATGCGACGAGCGTGCTCGTCACGCACCTCTCGGAAGTGTTGCGCGGCTCGCTGGGCGAAGTGCTCACGCGCGACGACGTGAAGGAGCTCATCGAGAACGTCAAGCGCGTTTCGCCCGCGGTGGTGCAGGAGCTGATCCCCGACCGCATGAGCTACGGCGACGTCCAGAAGGTCCTGCGCAATCTGCTGCGCGAAGGGGTTCCGATTCGCAACATGGCGCTGATTCTCGAGACTCTCGCGGACCACGCCGCGAAGACCAAGGACCCCGAGACGCTCACCGAGCACGTCCGACAGCGGCTTGGACGCGTGCTGTGCGAGATGGTCGCCGACAAGGCCGGCACCGTGCGCGCCGTGACGCTGGATCCGGCGATCGAGGCGCGCCTCGCCGGTGCTGTCGGCATCGGCGGCGATTCCGAACCCGGCGGAGTGAATCCGGCATATCTGCAAGCGCTGATGGAGCGCATCGCCGACTCGATCGCCAAGTCCGCTCGAGGCGGCGCCAACGTGGTCGTGCTCGTGCGCTCCAACGTGCGGCGCTTCGTCAACGAGCTCGTGCGTCAGTCCCTGCCGAAGGTGTGCGTGCTTTCCTACAACGAAGTCGTCCCGGCGCGCGCCGTCGAGACGACGGGCATCGTGAGAATGGAGGATTGAGATGACCATCGTGCGTGTACGCGGTCGAGACCTGCGCGAGGCCTTGGAACGCGCTCGTAGCCAAGGAGGGGACGATGCGCTCGTCGTGGCCCAGGAGTCGCTGCCCGACGGCAGCGTCTCGATCTCGGTCTCGGTGCCCACCGATCCGAACGTGCTCGTGCCCGCCCCGCGTCGCGCGGACGTGCGGCGCAAGGTCTGGCCGAGCGCCGAACCGCCCGAGAACGGCCTGCGCGACCTGACGGCTCGGCTCGTGCGCAATGGCGCCAGCGAGGCCTTCGCGGCGCGCATCGGGAAGCTGGCGGCGCGCGAGGGGGCGAGCGGGATCCTGGCCATCGACGCGGCGGCGCGCGCGCTCGCCACATGCGTCGCGATCGCTCCATCCCCGCAGCGCGGCGCACGCATCGCGTTCGTCGGCCCATCGGGGGCCGGAAAGAGCAGTGCTGCCGGCCGCCTGGCGCTGCGCATGGGGCGCGCGGGACGCCGCGTCGGCTTCGTGGGCTTGGGCGCGGACGCAGAGCGCGTCGGGTTGCCCTTCGCGGCCGCCGCTCGCGCGCTCGGCCGTCCGGTGGCGATCGCCGGCGACAGCGCGGCGCTCGAGCGCGCCCTGCGCGAGTGCTCCGACTGCGACATCGTCCTGCTGGACTCGCCCGGCGACGCCAGCCTCCACTCCGACATCGGGGGCGCGCAGTCCCTGCTGGTGGCGTCAGCGCAGCTCTCCGTTGTGTCCTATCTGGTGCTGTCGGCCGCGCTCTCGCGGCGCGTGCTGATCGAGCAGTGCGAGGCCCATGCGCCCTTGTCGCCGCGCGCCGCCGTGTTGACGCGGTTCGACGAAGCGTCCGAGCCGGGCACCGCGGTCGAGATCTGTGCCGATCGCTCGATCGGCCTGGCCCTGCTCTCGAAGGGGCCGCTGCAAGAGCAGCACCTGTGTCGCGCCGACGCTGAACGCGTTGCCGATCTGATGCTGCGCGGGAGGTTCGAATGACCGGCAGCGCGAATCGGGGTAACAGGCCGCCTGCCGAGCGCAGCGGGCGCACGGCACCGCTGTTGCTCGTGGCCGGGGGGAAGGGCGGCGTCGGCAAGAGCCTGGTCTGCGCGAATCTCGCACTGGCGTTGGCGCGGCGCGGTCGGCGGGTGTTGCTGGTCGACCTCGACCTGGGCTTGGGCAATCAGCACGTGCTCTTCGGGAGCAGCGCCGAATGCAATCTCGAGCACGTGCTGCTCGAGGGGACATCGCTGCGCGAGGCGACCGTACGCGTGGCCGAGGGCGTGGATCTGCTCGCGGCCGGCTCGGGGGAACCGGGCATGGTCGGGCTCGCGCCCGCGCTGCGGGCCGCGCTGGAGCGCGGTCTCGCGGAGTTGCGCGCGGACTACGATGTCGTGATCGGCGACGCCGCCGCCGGGATCGGAGCCGACGTGCTGTGGCCGGCCGCGCTCGCCAATCGCGTGCTCATCGTCACGACGCCCGAGCCGGCTGCGCTGACCGATGCCTACGGATTGATCAAGGCGCTCGATGCGCATGGACATCGCTCCGCGCTCGAGATCCCGACTCCCGAGTTGCTCGTCAATCTGGTCGCCGGACCGGACGAGGCCGAGCGCGTCGCCCGCGGCCTGCGCGTGGTCAGCGAGCGCTTCCTGGCGCGATCTCCCAGGCTGGCGGGGTGGTTGCCGCGCAGCAGCGAAGCCGCTCAAAGCGTGCTCACGCGGCGGCCCTTCGTGACCCGCCAACCCGGCAGCCTCGCGGCCCGCTGCATCGAGGCCCTGGCCGGCCATGTGGAGCGGTCCTGCGCGCTGGCCTCGCTCAAGCTCTTGGCGAGGAGTGCCGAATAGCCATTCGGATGAATGGTCCGCGCCAACAGTTGGAGCCGCTGGTGCGGCGCGTGGCGGTCGCCGCGGCAGCCGGTACGGCCCTGCTGTCGCTGTTGCAGCACGTACCTGTGTGGATCGCCTGTGCGCGAGGGATGGGCTCGCTGGTGGGCGTGATCTTGGTCGGTCGCCTGGGACTGTTCGCGCTCGAGCGTGCGGCCGAGGCGGAGCGAGCCGTGAGCGCGCCCACGCGCGTGAGCGTCACACGCGGCAGGCCGGAGGCTGATGCATGAGTACCCCGCTGACTGCCTCGCGCCCGGATCAGGATCGCCGCGACGCGCTGATCCTCGAGCACATCCCGCTGCTGCACCACATCGTCGGCCGCATGGGGGTCGAGATCTCCGGTCGCGTCGAGCGCGAGGATCTGCTCGGGTACGGCATGCTGGGCCTGATCGCGGCGGCCGATTCCTTCGAGCCGGAGCGTGGCCTCAAGTTCTCGACCTATGCCTTCACGCGGATCCGCGGCGCGATCCTCGATGAATTGCGCAAGCAGGACTTTCTTTCGCGCGGCCAGCGGGATCTCGTCAAGGAGCTGGACCGGCACGTCAAACGGCTCGAGCAGTCGCTGCAGCGTCCGGCCTCGCCGGAGGAGCTCGCCGAGGCGATGGGCGTCGGCGCCGAAGAGATCGACACGATCCTGCTGCGGGCGCGGCAAGCCGGTCATACATCGCTCGACGAGGGTCCCTCGCGCGACCTGATGGAGATGCTCGAGGATCCGCGCAGCGCGGACCCGGTCGGAAGCGCCGAGTGGGCCGAACTGAAGGACCTGCTCGTCGAGATGATCACCGAGCTGCCCGATCAGGAGAAGACGGTGATCACGCTCTACTACGGCGAGGAACTGATGTTGCGCGACATCGCCAGCATCCTCGGCGTGACCGAGTCGCGCGTCAGCCAAATCCACACGCGGGCCCTATACCGGCTCAACGGCATGCTCAAGGCGGCCGGAGGTTGAGCCTTGGACCCGCGCATCGAACGCATCGCCTCGATCCCTCCCCGACGCGTCGGCGACGATCGTCGCGAGCAGCCGTCGGAGCGCGAACGGCGCGGGCGCAATTTCCGGTCCGCCCTGGGCGCGCCGCCCACCGATCCGCACGAAGCGTCGGAATCCCGCCCGATCGCCGCGGCGGATCTGGATGCCGGCGTGCCGCTGGACGAGGAACCCGGTCGAATCGTCGACTTCGCCGCGTGAGACACCCATGAGCACGATCATCAAGCGCGACACGATCCAAGTGCTGGGCGATCCCAGTGTGCCGGTCGCTTCTGCTGCGCGAGCGCGCACCGACTCCGGAGCCGCACAGGTCCGCCTGGTCAGCGTTGCCGGAGAGGCCCGCCTCGTGGAGGTCGTCTGCACGTGCGGCCGCGAGCACGCGATCGAGTTGCGCTACGAGGAATCCGCGACGCCGGCCCCTTCACGCAAGGAGACCCGATGAACTCCGTCATTCGAGCCCTGTCCTGCATCACCCTCTCACTCGGGATCGCCGGCTGTAGCGCGCCCGTGCTGGCGGACGGCACCCAGAGTCCCGCCGCGAAACTCCTGCCTTTCGGTGGCGCGAGCACGACCGAGGCGCCCAAGCTCTACGGTCGCGACGGATGCGTCGTTTCGGCGGCCCTCCCCGGGAGTGTCGGCGCGGCGAATCAGCAAAAGGTCGTGCCCGGCGGGGGCGACGGCACTCGCACGCAGATCATCGAGCTCAACCAGCAGGCCGTCGAACAGCGCGACCGGATGCGCGGCGAGCTCGCCGACTACGCCGCCGCGCTCCAACAAGCGCAGGCGCGCATCGAGCAGCTCGAGGCAGATCTACGCAGTTCGAGCGGATCGATGTCGATGTCGACCCTGGAACGCGATCGATTGCTCCAGGAGAACCTGGATCTTGCCGGTCGGCTGGCGACCGCGCAGATCCGGCGCCTCGAGGCCGAGAAGGCGCTGCTGGAGCATCTCGCCGCGCAGGCCGAGCAGGCCGCGACGCAGCCGGGCTCGAGCACGAACGCCGGCACGCAGGCCGTCGTTCAGGTCGAGGGCCGGCGTTAGAGCACGCACACCGATGCACGCTCTTCGCTTCTCGATCCTCGCGGCCGCGCTGTTCGCCGCCGCGTGCCGCACCGCGCCGCGCGACGCGCCGATCCTCGCTCGCGCGAACGTGGCCGACGGCTTCTCCAGCTACCGCATCCTGCGCGTCGGCGTCATGCCGTTCCAAGGTTCCTCCGTGGACGCCGCGCAGGCCCAGGTTCTGCAGGGTTCGCTCGGCGCGGAGATGCAGGCGGTTTCGCCTTACGAGATCGTGCTGCTCGGCGAACGCGATCTGCAGGAGGTGCGCTCCGCCGATGCGCATCGACTCGGTTGGTATCCAACCGAGACGATCATCTCGGTGGCTCGTCGGCACCGGCTGGACGGGCTCGTTTTCGGCACCGTCGTGCGGCAACAGCAGTTCCCGCCGCTGCAGTTCGACATGCAGGTGGACCTGGTGGCGGCCGAGACGGGAGCGCCGGTGTGGTCCGCGCTCGTCCAGCTCGACGCGGCGGATCCGCGTGTGCAAGAGGGGCTCGAGGCCTACTACGGCGGCCGCGGTGACGACAGCGGGCAACCCGGCTGGCGCATCGCCCTGTTGGCGCCCAATCGCTTCGCGCGGTTCGCGGCCTGGCAGGTGGCGAGCCTGCTCTGAACCGCGCACTCAGCGCGAGTGTTCCCAGTCGCGCAAGTAGCGGAAATCGCGGTTCACCGTGCGCAGCGACAGCTTCGCGATCAGGGGCGGCAGTCGCTTGAACTGGTAGCGCACCACGCGATCGACGATCTTGCGAATCAGCTCGCGCGGATGGCCGAGCGCGACCAGCTCGTCCTCGCAGAAGCGCTCGTCGATCAGGTGATAGAGGATCGCGTCCGCCGTCGCGTAGGTGAAGCCGAGTTCCGCTTCGTCCGTCTGCCCGGCGAACAAGTCCGCGGACGGCGCCTTGTCGATGACCTCGCGCGGCAATTCCAGGTAGCGGGCCACCTGGTAGACCTGGTGCTTGTACAGGTCACCGAGGGGATTGACCGCGTGCGCGCCGTCGCCCCACTGCGTCGTGTATCCGAGCAGGATCTCGGTCTTGTTGCTCGTGCCGACCACCAGTCCGCGCCACTCGACCGACAGGTCGTAGAGCACGATCATCCGACAACGCGCCATCACATTGCCGCGCCGCAGCGGAAGCTCGACTCGTTCCTGATTCAGGTAGCCGTCGGCCATCGCCGAGATGTCCACGGTGCGCAGCTCGAGACCGAGCCGCTCGGCAACCAGGCGCGCGTGGCCCGCGCTGTCGGGATTCGAGGTGCGATAGGGCATCGTCACCGCCAGCACGTTGGACGGCCCGAAGGCGCGAGCGCACAGCGCGGCCGCGACGGCCGAGTCCAGGCCGCCGGAAAGGCCCAGCACGGAGCGCTGGAAGCCCGATTGGCCGACCTCTTCGCGCAGGAAGCGCACCAGCAGATCGACCACGAGGTCGGGCTGGATGTCGAGGGGATTTGCGGAAGTCATCGGTTGGAATCGGCCCCAGTGGCTCGCGGACGCGCGCGCTTCAGGTCGGATCAGTCGATCGACGCGCGTTGAGCCCGGTGATCCGCTCGAGCTGACCGAGCAGCACCCAGGGCTTCTCGTCGCGGCGCAGCGGCGTGACCGCGCGAGCACGTTGCAGTTCCGCCGAGCGCAGCGTCAGTGCGAGCTCGCCCGGGTCGAATCCCTCCAGCAGGCCGACGCGCCGACCGAACGGATCGTAGGCGCAGGTCTGACCCGAGAAGGAGATTCCGTCCTCCCAGCCGACGCGGTTGGCGTACAGCACGAAAGTCTGCGTGAACAACGAGACGGCGCCCAACAGCGTCTGCCAGATCCGCACGTTCGCCAGGCCCTGGCCGCCGGCATCGGCGCCGCGGCCGGGGCTGGCGCTCGGCACGATCAGCGCGTCGACGTCGTTGAGGAAGTGGAGGTATGTGCCGCCGAGGTGCCACATGTCCTCGCAGATCAGGAAACCGAACCGGCCGAGCCGTGAATCCACGCAGTCGAAGCGCTCGCCGGCGGCGAAGTCGCGGCTCTCGTCGAACATGCCGTACGTGACCAGGTGCACCTTGCGGTGCACGCTCAGCACGCGGCCCTGCTCGAGGAAGACGTGCGAGTTGTAGAGCCGCTTCTCGCGGCTGCGCTCGACCATGCCGAAGCAGATCGAGATCCGCTTCGAGAGCTGCAGCAGCGGCGCGAGGATCGGTGCATCGGGCTCCAAGCCGAGCTCGTAGGTCTGGTCCTTCAGGAAATACCCCGTCAGCGAGAGCTCGGGGAACACGACCAGGTCCGCCCCGGCATCGATGGCGGCCTTCACCGTCGCCACGTGCTGCTCGAGGTTGTGGTGCAAGTGCCCGAGGGCCGGGTTGTTCTGGACGAGGACGACTTTGCAATCCATGGGGAGGGGGGAGCGTCGGCCTTCAGGATGCCGCCAAGGCGGCCTGCACCAGCTCGTCGGTGCCGACGCCGGAGGCTTCAGCGTCGAAGGACCGCACGATGCGGTGCCGCAGGGCCGGTCGCGCGATGGCGTCGAGGTCAGCAGGCTGCACGTGCAGCCTGCCCGCGAGCAGCGCGCGGGCCTTGGCAAGCCAGACCAGGGCCTGCGCGCCGCGCGGGCTCGCGCCGTGGCGAACATTCGCACGGATCGCTTCGGGGCTGCCGGCGCGGCGCGGATCGGTCGCGAGCACGATGCGCGCGGCTCGAGCGAGCAGGGCGCGCGCGATCGGGAGCTCGCGGGTCGCGGCGCGCAGCTCGAGCAGCGCGGGGAGATCCAGGCTCGCCTGCGCACGCGCTGTGGACGACCCGGTCGTCTGTTCGAGCACGCGCACGAGGGCGTCCTCGTCCGGAGCGGACAGGTCGATGCGCGCGAGGAACCGGTCGAGCTGAGCTTCGGGCAGCGGATAGGTGCCTTCGAGTTCGATAGGGTTCTGCGTGGCCACGACGAAGAACGGCTCCGGCAGCGGCAGGGTCTCGCCGTAGAGCGTGACCTGCCCTTCCTGCATCGCTTCGAGCAGGGCCGCTTGCGTGCGCGGACTGGCGCGATTGATCTCGTCGGCGAACAGCACGTGCGTGAAGATGGGGCCGCGCTCCAGTCGCAGCACGTGCGCGCCACCCGGTTCGGTGCGCAGCACGCGCGTCCCGAGGATGTCCGAGGGCAGCAGGTCGGGCGTGAACTGCACGCGCTGGAAGGGCAGGCCGACTGCGCCGCACAGCGCCCGCACGAGCGTCGTCTTGCCCAGTCCGGGCGGGCCCTCCAGCAGCACGTGTCCGCCGGCGAGCAGGCACTGCAGCAGCTGGTCGAGCGCTTCCTCCTGGCCGAGGAAGACCTGCGCGATGGAGGCGCGCACGGCCAGGATGCGCCCGCGCAGTTCCGCCAGCCGCGACTCGAAGGCGCGCGCGTCGAATGGCTGCGGGTCGGGGTGGGGGCCGTTCATGGGCTGCCGGCGGATGCGTCGTGCGTCAGCGAAGTGCGTGAATGTACGCGCACAGGGCCTCGAGGTCATCCAGTCGTACGATACGTTCGCCCGAGCCGCTGCGCGGGGGCCGCGGAGCGCGGTTCGACGCCGATCCGACCAGGATCGTGTGGATGCCGACCTGCGCCGCGGCGCCGTCGTTGTCCTCGCGATCACCGACGTGTATGGCCTGGTCGGCCGACACTCCGGCCAGTCGCAGCGCCAGCTCGAAAATGCGCGGATCGGGCTTCTCGCAACCGACCAACGCGGAGCAGACCACAGGATCGAAACGGCCCGCCAGACCGAGGCGCCCGAGCAACACGGGAAGTCGCGCGCTCCAGTTCGAGAGGATGCCCACGCGCATGTCGCGCCGCGCGAGCAGGGCGAGCAATTCGTCGGCGCCGCGCGCGAGCTCGAAGGTCGCGGGATCCTCGAAGACGGCGAAGAGCTGCTCCTGCACAGCGGCGAGCTGGTCCTCGGGTAGCCCGAGCTCGGTGCAGAAAATTTGTTCGATGAAGCGCCGGAACCAGGCGTCCGTGTAGCGGTAGCCTCCATCGACGTAGAGCGGGAGCGCACGGTGCGCGTTCGACATCAGGCGGCGCATGCGCTCCGGGTCGACGGCCAGCCCATGCGCGGCAGCGCACGCCGCGTACAGCTCGTGCCGCGGTCGACGCTCGTTCAGGAGCGTGCCACCAACGTCCAGGAACAGGATCCGTGCGCTCACCTACGGGATCGCGCGTGACCCGCGCGGCCCACGAGCCTAGTGGGAGGATGGCGGGGCTCGCACGCTCGGCCCGGAAACAAATGCAACTTCCCGGTTCGTTTTCGCCGAGAATCTCGGCTTGGTTGCAGATCGGGCGGCGCGGTTTCCGATCCACTCCCGCGGGGCGCAGGGGCGATTTTCGCACAGGAGTACGTGGGTCGATGAACAAGCCAGGGGCGAACTTGCCGCGCCTCGTGACAGCTATTCTCGCGGCGGGGCTCGTAGCCTTGGCCGGAGCCGGTTGCGCGATTCGCGTGGATCGCCGCCCGCAGCCGGAGGTCGCCGTTCCGCTGCTCGACGAGGCCCGCCTGGCCTCCGCTGAGGAGCGCTGGGAGGATGCGCTGCAGGCCTACGAGCGCGGGCTGTTCCTCGATCCGGGTCGAGCGGCAGCCGTCTACGCCGAGCACGTACGAGCCCTGTGCGCAGTACACCGCGAGGACGATGCGCACGAGCTCCTGACGCGTGGGCTCTCATTGCACCCGAACGACCTGAGCTTGCTCGCGCTGCGCGCCGAACTCTCCGGGCGTCTGGGTTTCCACCGCGCCGCCGAACGCGACCTCGAGAACCTGACGAAGCTCGAGCCGCTCGAGGCGTCGCACTGGCGCAACCTGGGGGCCGTCCGACTCCAGCTCGATTTGCCGCGCGCGTCGCTCGCGCCACTGCGCCGCGCTTGCGAGCTCGATCCCTCGCATCTCGAGGGGCGTTTCCTGCTCGGCCGGGCATTGGCGGAAGCGGGGGAGTGCGCCGAAGCAGTCGCGATGATCCGCACCTGCATCACTCGGAGTGGCGGCGCGCAGCAAGCGCCCGGGGTCTGGCTCAAGCTCGGCGCGGAGACAGTGGCCCAAAGTGCAGCGACCCTGGTCACGCCTGACCAGAATCGCGAGGCGCTCGAGTGGGTGGAGGTGCTGCAGTCACGCGCCCCCGGCAATTCGTCGCTGTTCCGCACCGCGGGGATGCTCTTCGACCGCGCCGGAGAGACCGCTGCGGCAATCGTCGCGTTCGAGCGAGCCGTCGAGTTCCAACCGCGCGACGCGAGCTCGCTCGATCGCCTGCTACAGCTCTACCTGCGCAACGGAAACCCGCTCAAGGCGATCGCACTCGCGCAGCGCGCGCTCGAACTCGGTCCGGACGAGGCCAGGCGTGGCAAGTTGCTGGCGCTGGTCGAGCACGCGCCGCGGTGAGTCGGGCGCGCTGCGCCTCTACTGCGCCACCAGCTTTTCGACGAGCTTGTCGATCTCGTCCGTCAGCTTGTCCGCGAGCTCCTGCCCGAAGTCCATCGCGATGACGTGGACTTCTTCGAACGAGTAGCGCCCGGTGGTCTTGCTGTACGGGATGCCGAACTCCCAGCGCAGACCGTTGGTGCCGTAGATGATCAGCTCGATCTGGCTGTCACCCTCGACGGGGCGGATCACGTATTCCTTGGCTTGGTATTCGGGCATGACAGCCCGCGATTGTACCCGGCCCCGCGGGCCGACCGCACGCGAGCGTCCCCCGGGCTCGGTTCAGCCGGCCGGAGCCGGCACGAGCTCGACCGTCTGGTCCACTTCCAGCGTTCCCGGACGCAGCACCCGGCACACGAAGCCGCTGCGCCCCAACATCAGCTCCGGGAAGCGAGGGTCGAGCGGGCGCAGCGTCTTGCAAGGTTCGCGCACGTCGTGGATCTCCAGCAGCACGCCATCCACGGCGTCGCCGATACGCAGCCGATCGCCGGGGCGAACCAGCTCGCGATCGAGCCCGCCGATCAGCAGGTTCTCTCCGAACGTGCCCGGTCCCTGCGTGCGCACGCCTTCGCGCTCGAGGTCGGCGTAGTCGCGGTCGAACAAGATGCAGACAGCTCGATTCGGCCCGCCGTGGCCGCTGTAGCGATGTGCGTCGCCACGGATGCCCGCCGCAGAGACGTCGGCGCGCGCGACGGGTTGCTTGGGGATCCCGCCAGGACCGACGCAGACCGCGACGATGCGCCCCCGGCTCAGCGCGGGCTCTTGTCCCACTTCGGGTCCTTTTCGGGCAGCGCGTACTTGCCGCTCCCGCGCAGTTCGGCAACGCGCTCGGGCTTGAGGAACAAGTAATACAACTGCCCCTCTCCCTGCGTGCGCCCGGCCTCCGCCTCGGCCTCCGGACCGATGCCGAGGTAGATGTCGGCACGCCCGGCCGTGCGAATCGCGCCGCCGCGATCCTGGTCGAACATGAACTGGCGGAACTTCGTGCCGCCGCCGATCTGCGTATCGGCGAAGCACAGCGCCGCGCGCGGGAAGAGCGTCTTGTCCGTGGCGAGCGAGCGCCCCGCCGTGACTTCGACGTCCAGGCAACCGTGGGGATTGCCGTCGATCGGTTGGAAGAAAACGTACGAGTCCTGCTTGTCGAGGAACTCCTTCACCTTGGCGGGATCGCTGCGCCGGCCCCAGGCTCGGATCGCGGGAAGGCTCATCTCCTCGCGCGGGATCTCGCCGGCCTCGATCAGCTCCCGGCCGAGCGAGACGTACTGTCGGCCGTTCTTGCCCGCATACCCGAGGCGGTGCAACGATCCATCCGGCAGCTCGATGAAGGCCGAGCCGTTCACATGCGCGATGTACGCGTCGAGCGGGTCGGCGAGCCAAGCCAACTCGAGGTCCTTGTCCTTGAGCAGGCTCGATGCCTCGAGCACGCGGCGATTCGGGTAGGGCAGTGTCTGCCCGCTCACCGTCTTCCAGCGGATGATCTCTCCATCCGGACTCTTCTCCAGGTCGTGCGGCAATGCATAGAGCGGGTGCGCGAACTGCGCGCTCGGCTCCAGCGCGCCCTTCAGGATCGGCGTGCAGTACCCGGTGAACAGCAGGCCTCCGCCGGCGCCGTCCCAACCGGCGCTCTTGTACACATCGAATTCTCGATCGACCGCGCGCGCGAAGGACAAGCCGAGCGTCGACTCCTGCAGCAGTTCGCGGAAGCGCTCCAGGGACAGCCAGGCGGTTTCGTGCTCGATCCCTGCCTGCGGGTAGTACTTCTTCGCGATCGGACGGCGCAGATAGAACAGCGAGTGCTCGAGCGCCGTCAGGATCTCCGCGCGATTCTCGAAATCCGCCGACCAGTCCGGGCGCGGCTCGCCCGGCCCGAGCAGCAGCAGCGCGGGTGCGCCATCGGGCAGCGGGCGCCCGTAGTCGGGCCTTCCCTTCCCGGACTTCGCTGTTTTGCAGCCGGCGAGGCAGGCGAGGCCGGCGAGGAAGAACGCGACGAATACGGCCGGCAGGCGGGAGCGCGTCATGGCCGGCAGAGGATAGCCGCCCCCCCGGCCCATGCCACGGCATCCAGGCCGAATTTGGCCCGCCGGACGGGGATTCGGGTGAAGCGGGAACGCGGCTTGCGACTAGATTGCAGTACGCTGCACCGCAGGCCGTCCGCGGCCCATCCTCGCGGCAGCTTCACCATGCCGTTTCCCACCCGTAACGCTCGTGTTCATTGGCTCGCCGTCGGTGTGCTGTGTCATGGAGTGCTGGGCGCCCAAGTCGGCGGCGGCGGCGGAACGTCCGGGCCGCCCAAGCCCAAGCAACCGGACTCGGGATACGAGGGGCCGGGCGATACGACACCTCCACCCGCTCCGCCCTCCGTCGGCGGTTCCGCGGCCACGCCCGGCGTCGTGCCCCAGCAGCCGCACTTGCCCGTGGGCGACGCAGCCACGGGCCTGACCGCGAACTCGAGCCCGAGCTCGTTCGTGCCGAGCACCGCGCCGGCCTCTACCCCGGCCACGTGGTTCGATTGGAATCTCGAGCCGCTGCTGCGTGTGCGGGCTCGCGCGCGTGACACGCGTTTGCGTACCGCCGGAGCGCTCGACGACGCGCCGCTCGATGCGACGGCACTCGTGTCGGCGCGCGTGATTCCAGCATTGCTCGACACCTACGCTTCGAGCCAGGAGCCGACGCTTGCGCGCGCCGCCCTGTTCGGGCTGGCACGCCTGGCCGAGGAGAGCGACGCCGCGGCTCGCGCGCGCGTCCGCGCGACATTGGAGGGCGCACTCGCGCACTCGAACGCCGACATCGCGCTCGCCGCGACCGTCGCCTTGGGCGTCTACGGTTCCGATGAACAGGCCGTGACCTTGGCGAACGTGCTCGGAGGCGGCGCGGCGGCCGCGCCCGCGCGTCAGGGCGCGGTCGGATCGCGCCTGCGCGCCGGAGCGGCGCTCGCGCTGGCGCTCGTCGGCCAGCGCAGCACGCGAGAGGACGTGCGGCGCTTCGTCGTGCACAACCTGGCGCGGGGGCTGCAGCGCGTGGATTTCGGCGATCGCGAGCTCGACGCGGCCTGCGCACTCGGCCTCGGCCTGGTGCCGCTCCGTGAGAGCGGCCGCCCGAGCGCGGGCGGACTGTCGCACGCCGCGGCCTCGCGCGAGGAGCAGATCGCCGCGCTGACGATCGTGTTGCACTCCAAGGACGCCGATCGCGTCGTGCGCGCGCATGCGGCCGTGTCGCTCGCACGCATGTTCGACCCGCGCAGCGGGCTGACGGTCGAGCGCGAGGCCGTGCTCAGTCAGCTCGTGCAGTCCTGCCAGCGCAATCGCGGAGTCGAGACGGAAGTGCTGCAGGGCATGCTGCTCGCGCTCGGACGCATGACCGACTCGGGCACGGCGGCGTCCGACGTGGCCGCGCGCGACACGCTCGCCGCCGCCAGCGGCCACGCCGATCCGGTTGCGCGGGGTCTCGCGCTCGTGGCGCTGGCCGAGGCGGCTGCGCGCAAGGGCCCCGGTCAGGATCCGCTGGCTGGACTGCCGGCAGCCGAGAAGCAACTGCTGCGCGAGCTGGAGCGCGGACGGTCCGGCGTGCAGGGCTGGGCCGCCCTCGGTCTCGGAATGCTCGCACGCGCGCGCGCCGAGGCGGGGCTCGCGCCGTCGAGCGATGTGTTGGAAGCCCTGGCGCGCGCCGCGAGCGAATCGCAGTCCTCCAATGACCGCGCCGCGATCGATCTCGCGCGCGGACTCGCGCGTGACGCGGCCGCCACGGCCGACCTCGAGCGTGACGCATTGACCGGGCGCGACCCGATCGTGCGCGCCGCCGCCACCCTTGCGCTCGGATTCAGCGGCGCAAACAGCTCGGCCGATGGCCTGCGCATGCAGCTCGCCGACGTCGGCGTCAATGCGCGGGTCACCGAGAACACGGCCGTCGCTCTGGTGCTGTTGGGCGATCCCGATGTGGCCACTCGCCTGGTCGATCTCGTGCGCAAGACCGGCAGCCTGGAACGCCAGGCGGCGCTGCTCGAAGGCGTCGGCCGCAGCGGCGACGATCGCGTCGTCAGCGACCTCTTGGAACTCCTGGCGGAGGCAGACCGCGGACCGCAATCGCGGGCCTTCGTCGTGCGCGCGCTCTCGCGCGTCTCGGATCGCAACGAGATGCCCTGGTATCAGGGACTCGTGCACGGCTCGAATCTCGAGGTCGAGACCGAGTTCATGAACTCCGAGCAGGGCCTGCTCGCGATGACGCGCTGGTAGCAGGCGCCGTCTTCCGGCCCGCGAGCGCGCGTCGAACGATCGGCCGCGTCTTCGAGCGCCGCGCGACCTCGCGGAAGCCTGAGCGCTCGAAGGCCTTCAGCGTGCCGGTCCACGCGAATGCATCGGGCATCGAGTTCGTTCGCGGATCGACCGGATAGCCCTCCAGCAGGCGCGCGCCCTGCGCGCGCGCTAACTTGGCCGCGGCCTCGAGCAGAGCGCTCGAAACGCCGCGCCTCCGCCAGGCCTTGTCCACGAAGAAGCACGTGATCGACCAGACCGGCTGGTCGTCGACCGGTTTCAGGCTGCGCGAACGGACGAGCAACTCGTACTCCTCGCGCGGCGCCAGCGCGCACCACGCGATCGGTTCGTCGCCGGCGAAGGCGAGCAGGCCGGGAGGCGGGCCGTGCTCGACGATCTTCCGAAACGCGCGCCGATTCGACGCGCCCTTGCCCTTTTTCCACTCCGCGCGCGAAAGGCGCCACCACATGCACCAACAGCCGCCGCAAGCTCCGCGCGCGCCGAACAGGCGCTCGAGCGCGGGCCACAGTGCCGGTGTCAACGGTTCGAATGCCAGGCGTTTCATCGGGAACCTCGCCGACCATCTTGTCACGGACAGGCTCGAACCCAGTAAGGCCGCAGCAAGAGCCCGGGTTCCGCGATTGACAGCCCGCCCCGTCGAGCATGGAGTGGCGAGACGTGAATCCCATGCACACTTCCCGACGTGAATTCGTGACTGCCGCCGCACTGCTCGGTTCCGCCGCCGCCGTGCGCCCCGCGCTCGCGCAAGCGCCCTCCGCGGACCCTTCCACGCCGGCCGATGGCGGCCGGGCCGCACGACCGCTCGAAATCCTGATCCTCGGCGGGACCATCTTCCTCGGTCCCGCGATCGTCGATGCGGCCAAGCGCCGAGGCCACAAGGTCACGCTGTTCAACCGCGGCAAGCACAATCCCGAGTGGTTCCCCGAGCTCGAGAAGCTGCGCGGCGATCGCGATCCCGACAAGGGCGAAGGCCTCAAGGCATTGGCGGGTCGCAAGTGGGACGCGGTCATCGACGACTGCGGTTACTTCCCGCGCCACGTCAAGGCCTCCGCCGAGTTGCTTGCCCCGAACGTCGGTCACTACACGTTCATCTCGACGATCTCCACGTATGCGAGCAGCGAAGTCGAGGGCGCGGATGAATCCGCGCCGTTGGCCACGATGGCGGACCCCACGCTGGAGGAGTTCGGGAAGAGCTTCGAGTACTACGGCCCCTTGAAGGTGCTGTGCGAGCAGGCTGCCGAGGCGGCGTTCCCGCAGCGAACCTGCGTGATCCGGCCGGGCTTCATCGTCGGGCCGAAGGACACCACGGATCGCTTCACCTACTGGCCGGTGCGCGTGGTGCGCGGCGACGACATGCTCGCACCGGGGTCGCCGACCGATCCGGTGCAGGTCATCGACGTGCGCGATCTCGGAGAATTCGCCGTGCTCGCCGCCGAGAAGGCGCTGACCGGGCGCTTCAATGCCTGCGGGCCTGGCGAGACCCTGACCATGGGCAAGCTGATCGAGTCGTGCAATCGCTCGGCGGGCGCAACCGCCAAGCCCGTCTGGGTGACGCCCGAGTTCCTCAACGCGCAAGCTCGGCCGGGCGACGGCGGAATCCCGATCTGGGTGGAGTACGGTGGGGAGTCGAAGGGCTTCCACACCTGGAGCAACAAGCGCGCGGTCGATGCCGGTCTGCGCTTCCGTTCGATCGACGACACGGTGGCGGCGACGCTGGCATGGTGGTACGAACAGCCCGCCGAGCGCCGCGCCAAGCTGCGCGCGGGTCTGACTGCCGAGGCGGAGTCGCGCATCCTCGAGGCGTGGGCGAAGGAAAAGACGGGCTGAGGCCCTCTGGCCGCCTCACACGTCCACATCTTGGACCTCGTGTCCAGCGATCGCATTCCTCCCTCCGCCCTCCGCGGCCCCGGGTGCCGGCAGCGGTGGCACGCGCGTTGCCTTCCGGCGCAGCTCCGGAGATGTTCACCATGAAGCCACCCCGTCGTTCGTTCCGTGCTCCCTCCACTCTCGGACTCGTTGCGCTGGCCTGCGCGCCCCTGATCGTCGCCTGCGGCAGTGGCGGCGGCGGCGGTGGTGGAGAGGGAGGGAGCGTGGATGTGCTGATCGGAGATGCTCCCGCCGACGAACTGCTCGCGTTCCGCGCCACCATCGACTCGCTGCGGCTCGTGCGCCAGGACGGGCTCGTGTCGAGCGACGTGATCATCGAGCCGGTCGAGCTGGAATTGCTCGGCCTGACCGAGTCCCTGCATTGGCTGACGAGCCTCAGCGTCCAGCCCGGCACCTACACGAGCGTGATCCTCGGCTTCGAGCCGGCCTCGTATGTCGCGGTCGCGCAGGACGGTTCGCCGATCGCAGTGAACGCCACGTCGAACGCCCTGACGATGCAGTTCCCGACACCCTTCGTGGTCGGGGCGGGCTCCTACGATCGCCTGTCGATCGACGTCGATCTCGCCGCCTCGCTCACGGGCGACTTGCAGAACCCGCCGCTGATCTTCGATCCCAACGGGACGATCAGCGACGACTCCTCGTCCAACGACTCGCTTTCGATCGACGAATTCAAGGGACTCGTCAAGGGCTTCTCGACCAACAACAAGACGGTCAACGTCCAGGCCTACGTCGACGACGACCTGCAGATCTCGCTCGGACTCGTGAAGGTCGAGATCGCGCCCACGACCCTGCTCGTCGACGACGACGGCACGGTCTTCCCGAACTCGAACGCGTTCTTCGCGATGCTCGTGCATAACCAGACGCTGCTCGAGGTGCACGGACTGCTCGATGGGCAGGGCGATGTCGTCGCGACGAAGATCGAGATCGAGGACCAGTCAGCCGGTGTCGGTTCGAGCAATCAGGTCAAGATCGAGGGGCTCGTGCTCGCTCTCGACTCGGACTCCTTCGAGCTCGCCATCGCGGAGATCGAGAAGGCCGCGGCGATCGCGTTGCCGGTGCTCGCGTCGTACGGGAATCCGGGCTCGATCGAGGTTTCGTACAACGCCAACACGAAGTTCTACCTCGACTCCAATACCCCGACGACCGCGGCAAGCCTGGCGGTGGGGCAGAAGGTCGACGTGCGATTCTCGAGCTTCTCGGTCCAGCCGTTTCCCGCCGCAAAGGTCGAGATCGAATCGGACGGCGCCGAATTCGAGGGTTTCACGACAGATCTCGCGGGATTGCCGGCGAGCTTCGAGATGCGTCTGTACTCGAGTTCGCACTGGATCCCTGACACGGTTGCGTCTTCGAGCACGGACGTGACGGTCGACACGATCGGAGCCGCCTTGGTGCTGAAGACGAAGAATGACCCCGCGATCGCGGCCGCCGACCTCGTGCTCGGCATCAAGGTCGAGGTCGAGGGACAGGTTGCGGGCGGCTCCACTCCGAGCGCGCCCGTCATCGACGCCTCGAAGGTCAAGGTGAAGGCGGGGCGCTTCGAAGGCGTCGTCACGGACGTCGACGCGCTCGCGGGCACGATGACCGTGGTCGGATCGGTCGAGCAAACCTTCGGCAGCGGGGTTTCGAGCGGCACCGTCGCGTTCGAGCTCGAGCCGGGTTGCGTGTACGAGCAGGACGCGAGTTCGGCGGCCACGCTGCAGGCCGCGTTCGACGGCTTGGGCGCGAACGAGATCCTCGAAGTGCGCGTCGAGGGCATCGGCACCGGATTCGCCGGCCAGGCTCGTGCGTTCTACGTGCGCGCCGAGATCGAGGAAGACTGAGCCTCGCTGCCGGGGACCCGCTGTCCACCGCGGAGCGGTTTCGGCATGCTGTCGCGCTGCGATGGCAGATCGAGCGGATTCCCCCGACGAGCGCGCCTGGTGGCAGATCGTCCGGGCGTCGCTGCGCGGCGAGCCGCAGGACTGCACGCGCGGCCCGTTGACGCGCTCGATCTGGCTGCTCGCCATTCCGATGGTGCTCGAAATGGCGCTGGAGTCGTCGTTCGCGCTCGTCGACATCTACTTCGTTTCGCGACTCGGTGACGCCGCCGTGGCCGCGGTCGGCGTGACCGAGTCGATGCTGACCATCGTCTACGCGTTCGGAATCGGCCTCGCGATGGCGACTACGGCGCTCGTCGCGCGGCGTGTCGGCGAAAAGAACCTGGACGGCGCGGTGCGCGGAGCGAGCGCGGCGATCGTCCTGGGAATCGGACTCGGCGTCGCGCTCGGGCTTCCGGGCCTGCTCTTCCCGCGCACGCTGCTCGGCTGGATGCAGGCGTCGCCCGAGGTGATCGAGGCGGGCAGCGGCTACACGCGCGCGGTGCTCGGAGGAAGCGGAGTCGTGTTGTTGCTGTACCTCAACAATGCGATCTTCCGAGGCGCCGGCGATCCGGCGCTGGCGCTGCGCGCCCTGTTGCTCGCCAACGGCATCAACATCGTGCTCGACCCGTGCCTGATCTTCGGGTGGGGTCCGTTCCCGAGGATGGGGGTGACCGGCGCTGGCGTGGCGACCCTGATCGGGCGCAGCGCCGGCGTGCTCTACCAGTTCTGGATGTTGCGACGGGGCGCCGGCGCCGTCGCGCTGCGCGGCCCGGCCATGAGCGTCGAGCGCCCGATCCTGGCCGAGCTCGTGCGCCTCTCCACAGGCGGGGTGGCGCAACTGTTCATCGCAACGGCGAGCTGGGTCGCATTGATGCGGATCGTCGCGCCGTTCGGCAAAGAGGTCCTCTCCGGGTACACGATCGCGATTCGCATCGTGATCTTCGCGCTGATGCCCGCGTGGGGGCTGGCCAATGCCGCCGCGACCCTGGTCGGACAGAACCTCGGCGCTCGACAGCCGGAGCGAGCCGAACGGGCCGTGTGGATCACGGGCTTCTACAACATGCTGTTCATGTGCGTCGTGATGGCGACCTTCCTCACGTTCGCGCCTTGGCTCCTGTCGTGGTTCACCGACAACCCGGCGACCCACGAGGTCGGCGTGCGTGCGCTGCGCACGCTCTCGTACGGCTACATCTTCTACGCGTGGGGCATGGTGATCGCACAGGCGTTCAACGGAGCGGGAGATACCGTGACGCCCACGTGGATCAACTTCTTCTGCTTCTGGTGTTTCCAGATCCCGCTCGCCTGGGCGCTTGCGCGGCCGTTCGAATTCGGGCCGGGGGGCGTGTTCTGGGCCGTGTGCATCGCGGAGGCCGTCCTTGCCGGGGTTGCGCTGGCGTTGTTTCGCCGGGGTCGGTGGAAAGAAATTCGCCTCGCGCCGGATGTGGCGACCCCGTCGGGCTCCCACTGAGCGCGGACACGAGCGGAGTTCGGGGCCGCGGACGCGCGGAACCCGGAGCGACGCTCCGTGCACGGGATAAAATTCATGTTCAACGAGTTCCGCAGCGTGACGACGTCCGAACCCGCAATCACCTGGGACGTGCTGTCCCAATTGCACAAGCAAGGCGCGCGCGCCACGGCGAGCGTCCCGTTCCAGCAGCATCGACTGCTGAACGCCGACCAGTTCGGCGTGCTGTGCGGACGCACCGGCCTCGCCGCACACCTTGGAAACGGGCAGATGCAGCCGGTGCTGGAGGCCCTGCATCGGCTGCGGCTCGTGGTCCCGCTGTTCGTGAGTCCGAAGGGCTCCGATCGACGCGAAGTCGCGAGCCTCGGCGGCTACGAACCGTGGAGCACGCACGGTTCCCCGACCGAAGCCGGTGGATGGACCGAACTCTACTACCACCCCTTCCAGCTCTGGCTGGTCGATATCGCCGCACGCGTCTATTTCATGCCTTGGAACTTCGGCCCGACGTTCCGAGAAGGGCTCGCCGAACGACGGCTGGACATGGGGCGATACGCGGAGTTGGCATTGCAGGAGACCGCCATCGCGCGCAAGCCCTCCGTGCGCCAGCGCCAAGCCCGGTTCTATGCCGCATTGCCGGCGCTGGTGCTCGCCGACGCGACAGTCGGGCCGGACGTCCGAGGCATGCAGCCCGGGGCGGGCGGCGACACCGCCGACTCGAGCCGTTCGAACGGGCATGCGCATGCGGCGGAGAGTCCTGATCGCCGCGACGCGACTTGGCAGCGCTGGTCGCGCAAGGCGATGCGCCTGCACGCAAGCGCCGTCGTCGCGCGGGATCGCGCACGCATCCACGAGTTCGCACGCGAGGCCTGGTCCGTCGGCGAGGCGCTCGATCCGCTCCGCAGATGGGGGGATCTGACGGGCCTTGCCCGTTGGGATCAACGCGAACAGTTGGAGGGCTCGGCCTTTGCCGCCCATCGAATCAAAGAGCTCGCGCTCCTGCTGGGCGAACTTTTGGGGCGCGTGGACGGGCTCGGTTCGGCGCAGCAGGCGTACGACCCCGACGGTGTTGCAGGGACGCACTCGCGCGGCGACGGTCAGGCCGATCGCGCGAACCACGCGGAACGCGCTCTCGTGATCCGTCGGTACGGATTGACCCCGACACCGGCAGTGACCTGGTTCGTCACCAGCAAGTCGGAACAGCTGGCGATCGCTGCGATCAGTGCGGCGAGAGGCCGCCTGCTCGAGCGGCACGGCATCGTCGTTTCCGTCCTCGAGAGCGAAGCCGACATCCAAGAGGCGGCGCGGGCCGTCGACTTCGCGAATCGATTCGGCACGCTCGTCTTCGTCCTGTCCGACCGCAAGAGCAAGCGCGTGCGCAGGTGGGCGCAGCAGCTCCGCGACGACGGACGGCTCGACGAGTCGCGCGTGTTGTGGTCGGAACCGAATTTCGAGAAGGCGAACTTCACGAAGGCGGAGCGCCGGGATGCGAAGGCAGCTTGCCAAACCGCGAAGGGGCCGGAATCAGCGGCTTGGCTGACCGAGCGGTTCCTGCTTCCCGAGTTGTCGCGCTCGGACTCGTCGAATTCGCGTCCTATCGTCGAGCAACTGCAAACCGTGCTCGATGCGGCGCTCGCGCACGACGCGCACCGACCGCGCTAGGACGGATGGAGGCGGCGGGCTAGCGCAGCGCCGCCATGCGCTTGTCGCGATCCTTCGCGAAGCGCACGAGGCCCTGCCACAGGCTGTCCGGATCGATCCGTGCCTCTTTCTTGAGCTCCTCGACGTTGCCGCCCGTGCGCCAGCGGTTGTCCCAGTCCGAACTCATCGCGTACTGCTCGGCGAGCTTGTGCGGCAGCCAGTCGTGCATCAGTCGCCGCGCGCCGTTCGTGATCACCGTCGAGTCGATCCAGTCGCTCCACGGCAGCACGGAGTCGCGGTACGCCTGCGTCTGGAGCTGGAAGAGCTCCCACGAGCACGCCTGCACGAGCTTGACGTTCGGCGCGTCGGCCGCCTTCAGTTTCGCGAGCAGCGCGTAGACCGACTCGGTCGAGCTCGTGCCCTGCACGATCACGGTTCCCTGTTTCGGCCGCTTGGGATCGAAGTCGCGAATCACGTACGCGCCCTTCGCCGCGTCGAGGTGCGACGGGATGCCCAGCGCCGCGCGGTCCGGCACGGCGACATTGGGCCGCGTCAGGTGCAGCGCGACGATCGGAGCATTCGCGGCAAGCGCCGCCGCGAGCATCGGAGCGACCTCGTTGTGCTCCCACGGGTGCAGGTTGATCACGTGACCGTCGGGGAAGAGCTGCGTCACGCCCGGCGCGAAGATGCCGAAGTGCGTGCGGCTGTCCTCGGCCGTCTCCGGCCCCGAGTGGCCGACGACCCAGATCACCTTGCCGACCTTGAGCGGGCAGTCCTGCGCAAGCTGCGAGAACAGCCGCATCAGGCCGTACTTCAGGTAGGAGAAGGAGCCGTAGGTCGAGTGCGCGCCCCAGTAGCCCAGGAACTCCTGCTCCGGCCGACTCGACATGTTCACGGTCGCCAGACCGGCCATCAGGCCTGAATTCGTGAACTCCGTGATCTGCTGGGGGAGCAGCGCGCCGTGCGGGTTCTTGTTGCGCTCGTACCAACCGGTGCCCGGCTTGCCGTCGAAATCCTTCGCGAAGCCCGCGATCGAAGTCGAGTCGGCGAGGTCCGCCGAGCACGCGATCACGAGCGGGCGGCCCATGCGCTCGAGCGCGAGTGAATTGACCCAGGCACCGAACTTCGCGAAGCCCTCCTTGTTCGCGATCTTGGTGCCCGGCGCGACGTAGAGCTTGGCCGGCAGCTTGTCGAGCGCGAGCCACGAGCGATCCTCGTGCATGTTCGCTCCCTTGCCGAGGCGGAAGCTCTCCGGCTTGGTCGGCACGGCGTCGCCGAGTTCGACCAGCGTGTCGGCGAGGTACTCGAGCAGCTCCGGATCCTTGTCGAAGACGCTCATCACCGACGCGAACCACTGCTTGGACTGCTCGCGGCAGGCCGATTCACCCGGGTCCTGCTCGTTGCCGGCGCCGTCGAACGAGACGCCGTACTTCTTCGCGAAGTCGGCGCGGCACTGCCAGAACAGTTTCGAGTTGCGGCCGTGGGCCTTGCCGTGGCTGGGCGCGTCATACAGGTAGTAGCCGCGCCCCTTGCGCGTCCTGACCCACACCATGCCGGGCCTGCCTTGCGTGTCCTCGGCGTGCACGATCTCGAGCAGCGCGCGCGTGATCGCGCCGTAGCTCTCACCCTCCTCGGTGCCCGCGACGCGCCAGCCGTAGCTCTCGAACCATTCCCGCGGCGTGCCGTGGCCCACCTCGGAGTTCGCGAACGAATCGATGCCGTGATCGTTCCAGTCGAACAGGTAGATGAGGTTGTCGATGCCGAGGCCCCACGCGGAGTTCTTCACTTCGTGGTGCGCGCCCGCGGTGTGGCCGCCTTCGCCCTCGATCGCGAACACCTTCACGTCGCCGGCACCCGCGTGCTTGAGCGCGACCGCCTCGCCGAGCGCCGCGGGCGCGCCGTGGCCCGACGGACCGGTGTTGAACTTGAAGAAGAGCGTCTTGCCTTCCATCTCGGCATGACCCGGCAGGCCGCCGTTGTGGCGCAGCCACAGCAGATCTTCCCAATACAGCGCGCGGTGCTCGGCGTTCGGCACGAGGTAGCGCTTGTCGCCCGTCTTCGCATGGCGGCGGCGCAGCGCTTCGTTGTAGACGGCGAGCAGCGCGTAGATGGCTGGATTGCAATGGCCGGCCACGAGCACGAAACGGTCGCCGAAGGCCTTCTCCGGATGGCGGATGTCGAAGCGCATGCCGGCGCCCAGCGTGCTCGCCACGAGCAGCGGCACCTTCGAGCGCGAACCGCCCGGGTGGCCGCTCTGGCGCAGATTGAGCATCAGGTCGATGCACTGATCGACCATGTCGCCGATCTTCTCCCAGTGGTGGAAGTGGCGTGACAACTGCTCGAAGGTCGGCTTGGCGAGGGTCTGTTGCATGGCAGGGGGGGGCGGGAGTTGAGCCGCACAGTTTATCGCGAAGTCGCTACTCTCCTATCCCATGCGCCCTCTCGCGGCACTCGTCGTCCTCGGTCTGCTGCTGTGTGCCTGCGCGAGTGCTCCCAAGCGGACCGCGCCGCCCGATCCGCGCTCGCCGGCCGTCTTCCGCGGCGGCGACGGATCGAGCGTGGCGTGGACCGACTTCGTCGCCGAGTCCGCCGCCGCCGACGCGCTCGTGATCGGCGAGAACCACGGGCACCCGCTGGGGCTCTCCTGCGCGGCCGCGCTGTTCGAGGACGTGCTGGCGCGCTCTCCGCAGGCGGCGCTCGCACTCGAATTCATCGAACGGGACGACCAGGTCGTCGTCGACGACTACCTCGCGGGCCTGATCGACGAAGCGAAGTTCCGCGAGCGCGTCGGCAAGCCCGAATCGAGCTACCCGCCCGGCCACCGGGCGATGCTGGAAGCGGCCAAGGCCGCCGGCCGCCCGGTGCGGGCCGGCAACGCACCACGCCAGTACGTGCGCCTCGCGCGCACCGACGGATACGACCGGCTGCGCGCGCTCACGGCGGAGCAGCAGCGCCTGTTTCGCATTCCCGACGAGATGATCGGCGGCGAGTACCGCGCGGACTTCGACGGGCTGATGAGCACGCCGCACGAGCCGGGCGCGGAGTCGCAGCCGGCCGAAGCGCCCGAGCAGCGGCAGAAGCGGCTCGACGATGTCTACCGCTCGCAGCACCTCTGGGATTGGACGATGGCGGACGCTCTCGCCGCGCTGCATGCCGACGGCCATCGGCCGGTCGTGCAAGTGGTCGGACGCTTCCACAGCGACAAGCGCGGCGGGCTCGTGCAGGCTTTGGAGCGGCTTCGTCCCGGCGTGCGCGTGGTGACCGTGAGCTTCGTCAACGAGCGCGCCGACGCGCTGCGCGACGCCGACAGGGGCCGCGCGGATTTCGTGATCTACGTCGGGCCGTCATCCGAGCCCGCGGACTGAGCCCGCGGACTGGGCCCGCGGGCCGAGGTCGGGGAGCGGCCCCCATCTGGTAGAGTGTTCGGCCATTTCGCGCCCGAACCGGCGCGCAGTCGGGCCCATGACCACCGCCTTCGTACCCAGGGAAACCACCGCCGGCGAGACGCGCGCCGCCGCCAGCCCCGAGACCGTCAAGCTCTTCGTCAAGGCCGGCGTCAAGGTCGTCGTGGAGGCTGGTGCCGGCGAGCGCGCGGCCTTCCCCGACGCCGCCTATCAGGCCGCCGGAGCCGCGATCGGCTCGGCCTGGGACGCCGAGCTCGTGCTGAAGGTGCAGCCGCCGTCGAAGGCCGAGATCGCCCGTCTCAAGGCCGGTGCGCGCCTGCTCTCCTTCGTCGTGCCGAGCTCGAACCCGGAACTGGTGCGCGCGCTGGCCGAGGCCAGGGTCACGTGCTTCGCGATGGACCTCGTTCCGCGCATCACGCGAGCCCAGTCGATGGACGCGCTCTCTTCGCAGGCCACCGTGGCCGGCTACAAGGCCGTCGTCCTCGCCGCCGCGCACTCGCCCAAGCTGTTCCCGCTGCTGATGACCGCCGCGGGCACCGTGCCGCCCGCGAAGGTCGTCGTGTTCGGCGCCGGCGTGGCCGGCCTGATCGCGATCGGCATCGCGCGTCGGCTCGGCTGCTCGGTCGAGGCGACCGACGTCCGCCGCGCCGCGAAGGAGCAGGTCGAGAGCCTGGGCGGTCGCTTCATCGACGTGCCGGGCGGCGCCGACATGGAGGGCGCCGGCGGCTACGCGAAGGAGCAGAGCGAGGAGTTCCTGCGCCGCCAGCGCGAGGAGGTGGCCAAGCGCGTCGCGGAGGCCGATGTCGTGATCACGACCGCGCAGATCCCCGGCCGCACCGCACCGCGACTGGTCAGCGAGGAGATGGTGCGCTCGATGCGGCCCGGCGCGGTGATCGTCGATCTGGCGGTCGAGAGCGGCGGGAACTGCGCGCTCTCGGTGCCCGGAGAAATCGCCGTCCGCCACGGCGTCACGATCATCGGCGTGCGCAATCTCCCCGCGACGGTGCCCTTGCACGCGACCGAGCTCTACGCGAAGAACGTGCTCGCGCTGACCCGCTTGATGCTGGAGAAGGACGGCGCGCTGAAGCCCGACCTCTCCGACGAGGTGCTCGCGGGCTGCCTGCTGACCCACGCGGGCGAGATCACGCACAAGGCGACGGCCGAGGCCTTGGCCGCCGCGGTCAGGACCTGAGCCGGCGCGCGCGCCGCTCCCCAACGGACAGATCCATGAGTTTCGCCATCACTTTCCTGGCCGAGGACAGCACCGGCAGCCTGCCGTTCCTGCTCGTCGGCATCTGGGTCCTCGTGTTGTCGATTTTCCTCGGCGTCGAGCTCATCCAGAAGGTGCCACCGACGCTGCACACGCCGCTGATGTCCGGCTCGAACGCGATCTCGGGCATCACGATCGTGGGTTCGCTGTACTGCGTCGGCAGCGACTATCCGCTGGCCGGGACCCTGCTCGGCGCGGTCGCCGTGGCGATGGCAATGGTCAACGTCGTCGGCGGCTTCGCCGTGACCGGACGCATGTTGAAGATGTTCGCGGGCAAGAACGCGCCGAAGGGCGACGGGAAGGCCTAGCGGATGTCCATCGCAGTGATCACGAGCGATCACCTGATCGAGCTCGCGTACATGGCCGCGGCCGTGTGCTTCGTCGTGGGCATCAAGATGCTCGGCAAAGTGCGCACGGCCAACCGGGGAAACAACCTGGCCGCGCTCGGCATGGCCATCGCGATCGCGGCCACGTCGTTGTTCCTGCTCGTCCACGAGCGCTGGGACACGGACACGCTGCGCTACCTGCCGGCAGCCCTGCTGGTCGGCTCGGTCGCCGGCTATCTGCTGGCGTCACGCGTGCCGATGACCGCGATGCCGGAGTTCGTCGCGTTCTTCAACGGCCTCGGGGGCGCGGCCTCGATGTGCGTCGCGCTGGCCGAGGTGCCGAAGCTGGCCCGGCAGAACGACGGCTTCTTCGAGAAGACCGCCGACTTGTTCGGTGCCGGCGGTCCGCGGACGCTGGCGGACATCGGCGTCGACTTCGCGATCGCCGATTCGCTGTCGATCCTGATCGGCGCCGTGACGTTCTCGGGCTCGATGATCGCGTACGCCAAGCTGGCCGGAAAGGTCAAGGGCAGCCGCTGGGGCCCGCTCGGTGAGACCTGGATGAACGTCGTGCTCGTGCTCGTCTGCATCGGCCTCGCGATCTGGGGCGGGTTCTTCGCGCAGCAGACCCACCACCTGTGGATCGCCAACGGCGGTCTCGTGCTCGCGTCGCTGGTGCTCGGCCTGGGGTTGACGCTGCCGATCGGCGGCGCCGACATGCCCGTCGCGATCGCGCTCTTGAACTCCTATTCGGGCATCGCGGGCATGACGACCGGCTTCGTGCTGCGCAACAACCTGCTGATCGTCGCCGGCTCGCTCGTCGGCGCATCCGGGATCATCCTCACGCAGGTCATGTGCAAGGCGATGAACCGGTCGCTGAAGAACGTGCTGCTCGGCGTGATGGGCGACACGGCGGTGGGCAAGGAGGAGGGCTACGTCGGCGTGAAGTCCTCCGGCGCCGAAGAGCTGGCGCCCGTGCTCGCCGCGGCGCGCTCGGTCATCATCGTGCCCGGCTACGGAATGGCGGTCGCGCAGGCGCAGCACAAGGTGCGCGAGCTCGACAACGTGTTGACGAAGCTCGGCTGCGACGTCCGTTATGCGATTCACCCGGTGGCCGGGCGCATGCCCGGTCACATGAACATCCTGCTCGCCGAAGCGGACGTGCCGTACGAGAAGCTGAAGGAGCTCGACGCGATCAACGCGGAGTTCGCCAACGCCGACGTCGCGCTCGTGCTCGGCGCGAACGATGTGTGCAATCCGGCGGCCGAGGTGCAGGGCTCGCCGATCTACGGCATGCCGGTGTTGGAAGTGTGGAACGCACGCACGGTCATCGTCGTCAAGCGATCGCTCGGTTCCGGCTACGCGGGGATCAAGAACCCGTTGTTCGAGCGCACCAACACCCAGATGCTCTTCGCGGACGCCAAGAAGGCACTCGAAGAGCTGGTTGCCGCGGTCAAGGCGCAGTAGAGGCGGGCCGCGCGAGGCGCGGATGGGAGCTTGAAAGAGGATCGAAGGCTCCTATTATGGGCGGGATCCCCGAATCAGGAGCCAACTCCATGCCCGTCCCTCCCAGCCGTCAGATCCAGCACCACATGACCAAGGCGCTCGTCGTCGTCCCAGCGACAGCGACGGTCGAGGCCTCCGCCAAGCTGATGCGCCGGCACACGGTGCGCCACCTGCCGGTCGTGGACGGGAAGGGGAAGCTGGTCGGGATCGTCAGTCAGCGCGACCTGCTCCTCGTCGAGAGCATTCCCGGCGTCGTCGCGGCGGAGGTGCCTGTATCCGAGGCGATGAACAAGGACGTGTATCGGGCCCAGCCCGACGAGGCCGTCGAGAAGGTGGCGCGCACGATGGCCGACAAGCGCTACGGCGCGTGCGTGGTCGCGAACAAGGGCAACCTGCTCGGCCTGTTCACGACCACCGACGCGCTGAACCTGCTCGCGCACCACTTCGAGAAACTCGAGCGGCAGCGGCTGCGCCGTCGCAAGAGCGGGGCCTGACAGGCCTCGAACCACCGCTCCGGCCGGGCCTCGTTAGGATTGGAGAACTTGGCGAGCCGCCCCGGCTCGCTGCTCCATGAATCGGGTGGTTTCATGCGCCCCAACGAATTCGGCTCGCTCGCTCGCACCCTCGCTCCCATCCTCCTTGCCTGCGCTCTCGGCGAGCGGGATCTCGCCCAGGAGAGTGCGGCCATCTTCGACGCCCCGCTGGCACAGCTGCCTCAGGACTCAGCGCCCTTCCGCAAGTTGCTCGACCTGAACTCCGACGGCTACCTCGATGCCATCGGGTGCAGGATGCAGGTGAGTTCGTCCGGGACCGGCAGCGCGGGCCTGATCCAGTTCACCGCGTGGCTCAACGATCAGCAGGGTCGATTCACGCAGGCCTACACTCAGAGTTGGTGGGCGGATGTTGGTGTCCCGTGGACCCTCACGGGCGGGCGCTTGAGCGTCGGTCATCTGGATGGGAACGGGGTGCCGGACTTCGTCTGGTGCGCCGACCAGGGGGGCACCCAGGTTTGGCGCTTCACGAGCTTTCCCCCCGGCTCCATCGGATTCAGCCGCACGCCGATCTCGATCGGCCAGCTGGTCGTGGACGTCGAGCTCGGCGACTTCGATGGCGATGGGGATGACGATCTGGCCGTGTTGACGACCAGCACGCTGCAGATCCTCTGGACTGGAGGCGGGATCACGCAGACGCCGATCGCGCTGCCGTGCTGCGCAACGAGCGCGAACCTGCTCGTCGTCGAGACCGACGGCGACGCGCTTCCCGACCTGTTCATCGGCGGCAGTGCCGGGGGCAGGGCATGTTCGATCGAGGCCGGTGCGCTGAGCCTGGGGCCGAACTTCAATCTCTCCTACGCGCCCTCGATGTGGACCAACGGGGACGTGGACGGCGACGGCGATGCGGACATCGTCGCGTTCCACGCCGGCACCACGACCGGTGTCTACCAGGTACTGCGCCGGACCGGACCCAGCACGTTTGCGCTCGAGGCCCCGAAGTTCGGCGGCCCCGCCGAGTACCTGGCCGACATCGATGCGGATGGCGATCTCGACGGAGTCTGCTGCGGCGGGGGCGGATGCTCCCTCAGCGCGTCCGAGTGGCCGAAGCTGAACTTCAATTCGCGCTACGAGATCTGCGTGAACGACGGAAGCGGGACCTTTTCGGATTCGTACTCGTTCTGGAACGTGGGCAGCACGAGCCTTGCCGGAGCGGTCGACGTCGATCTCGACGGTGACACCGACCTGGTCGGGGGGCGAACCGTCTATTACGGCCGCGGAGGCCTCGCGCAGCCTTTCCCCATGCTGGCGCAGGGCACGGACCAACAGAGCCTGGTGCACGATTAGGACGGCGACGGCGATCCCGAGCCGCTGCTCGTGTCGGTCAATGGACAGAGCTGGTATCGCAACATGGGCGACGGGACCTTCGGGTACGTGCCGCGTGTGTTCGGCGACGTGGATCCAGGAACCTTTCTGCCGCCCGAACTCGATGGCGATTTCGACGGCGATGTCGATGTCGTGCGTCGACAAATCCAATTCGGGACGTTCCTCTTTCCCGCACACATCTGGCGCAACAACGGCGGCGGGGCCTTCCCGACCGCCGAACCGGCTTCGGACGGCACGACGTTCTTCTTCGGCACTTCGGCGCCGGGCGTATCGGGCACTGCCGACTTCGACGCGGATGGCGACCTCGACGGCTGGAACAACGACTCCAACGGCTGGTGGGACTCCTACCGCAACACGGGCAACGGTTGGTTCGATCAAAAGCAGCACTGGACCGGCGAAGAAGTCGCCGTGCTCGCCGACTTCGATCAAGACGGGTGGCTCGACGCCGCCGTCACGAACTTCACCGGCGGCTATCCGGTTCGCATTCGTCGCGGCTCTCCAAGCGGGCTCGGGCCCGCCACGGCCGAACTGGGGTCCGTGCAGGCCTTCGTTCCGATCCTCGCCGCGGGTGATCTGAATTCGGACGGCCGGCCCGATCTCGCCTTCATCGATCTCACGCGCAAGCTGCGGATCTACTCGAGCCCGTTCGGCGCAGGTTCTCCGTGGGGATTGCATCAGCCCTCGGCCACGGTCTACGACGGCAGCAGCAGCGGGATCGCGATCTTCGACGTGAATGGGGACCTGCTCGACGATGTCGTCGTTGGCAGCCATAACGCGCAGTTCGGCCCCTGCATCAACGCAGTGCCGACTCGCGATGTCTACCTGCGCGTGCAGGCGCCGCCCTCCGCCGTGGTGTTCGAGGCTCCGCGCACGTTCGTGATGGGCTCGCAGCTCCAGCTCGACCTCGACGGGGACAGTGACCTCGACTTGATCGGGCGGGCGGGCCCGGAGTGGTACGTTCACGCCAACCGCACTCTGGATGGCGTTTCGAAGCGGCGGCAGTTCGGCAACGGAGCTCCTGGAGCGAGCGGAGCCTGGCCGACGCTCGGCGCGAGCGGGCCGTTCGAAGTGGGCGCGAGCCCGACCGTGCGGCTCACCGGCGCCCAGGCGGGGCTCAAGGCCTTCCTCGCGGTGGGACTCTCCAGCGCCAGCCTGTCGGCCTTCCCGCTGCCCGGGATGACAACCTACGTCGATCCCTTCGGGCCCGTCTTCGTGGTGGTCGGGCTGCCGACCCCAGGCACGCCCGGAGTCGTGGGTTCGGGCTCATTCACGCTGCCCGTGAACGTCGATCCTTCCTGGGTCGGTCTGTCCTGGTATCACCAGGCCTTCCCGCTCGACACGGGATTGCCCGGACTCGTCAGCGCGACGAACGGGCTCGAGCTGGTCTACGGACCCTGAGCTGACGGACCTTGGGCGGAAAAGCCGGGAGCCGAGCGGCTCGAGAGCGACGCTAGTTCTGCGCCGGGCTCGGCGTGACGCCCGAAGTGCGGTCGACCTCGACCATGTTCTTCTGTGTCTGTCCCGTGAGTTTCACGTAGAGGTCGAAGGCCTTCTGCTCGACCGGGATCGAGTAGCGGTTGTTCTTCAACCGCCAGCCCGCGATCTTGCGGATCGCGTTGCGCACCGGGCCCGAGCCCTCGCGCACGTGGCCGTCGTAGAAGGAGGCCGTCGAGACGTAGCGCTGCCACGTCTTGAGCACGTCCAGCGGCAGGCCGATGTCGTCGTAGGCCAGCTTGTACTCGAGGCAGTTGCCCCATTCCTCGAAGGTCTGCGGCGGCTTGTAGCCGCGCTTGATCGCCTCGTCGTAATCCTCGGTGCCCGGGATCGCGCGAAACGGGAAGATGTCCGAGGCCGAGCCCGGGAAGCGGTGCTTCATCAGCGCCGCGAGCTTGATCGTGCCCAGCATCGATTCGCGCGTCTCGCCGGGGTAGCCGATGATCCACGTGCAACCCGTCTGGATCTTGCGGTGGTAGAGGCGACCGAGCGCGAGCTCGAGGTGGTTGTCCAGGTCGATGTTCTTCTTGACGCGCTCCTGCTGCTCCTTCGTGCCCGCCTCGGCGCCGAGGATCACGAGGTGACACTTGGAGTCCCTGAGCAGGTCGCAGGACGTTTCCTTGTAGCGCGCGATCGTCTCGATCTCGTACGTCGCGTTCCACCAGAACGGCGAACCGGCGTCGATCAGGGCCTGGCAGAACTCGTTGGAACGCTTCTCCGCGACGCCGAAGTTGGCGTCCTGGAAGCGCACGGTGTTGAACTTGAAGCGCTCTTGGCACTCGAACAGCCGCTCGGCGGTCAGCTTGCCCGGGATCGCCTTCCAGCGGCGGCCCGTAACCATCGGCGAGCAGCAGAACGTGCACGGCTCGGGGCAACCGTAGCTCGAGTAGTACGAGAAGCCGCGCCATTGCGTGCCCGCGGGCATGCCCCAGGGGAGCGGCAGGCGGTGGCGTTGCTTGGCGCTGCCCGCGTGGTTCTGCCAATACACGTAGCGCTCGAAGTCGAGCAAGTGCCAGGGCGCGTCCGGGATCTCGTCGAATCCGACGACGGCCTGGTGCGCCGTGTAGACGACGCGATTGTCGCGCCACAGCGCGAGGCCGGGCACATCGTCGAGCTTCGTGCCGCTCTCCAGCGCCTGAACGAAGTTCCAGAAGACGATCTCGCCCTGCCCCATGCCGACCGCGTCGGCGACGCCTTCGCGCAGATAGATCTCGGGGTGGACGCTGGGGAACCAGCCGCCCCAGATGATCGGGAGCTTCGGGAAGCGCTCGCGGATCTTGCGCGCGACGCGTGCGCCGTGTGAAACCTGGAATCCGAGGATGCAGGAGGTGCCGAAGCACAGGGCGCCATCGCACAGCTCCATCAGCCGCTGCTCGTAGTCCTCATGGACCATCGCGTCGACGAGGTGGACCTCGTAGCCGTGCTTGTCCGGCAACGTCGCGATCTGCAACAACTCGAGCGGGAGGAGGTCGGGACTCGCGCGCACGCCTTCGGCCGGATCGGCCCTGTGCGGCAAGAACAGGACGATGCGCTTCTTCTGCTGCTGGATCATGAGCTCGGGGGAGGCTGCGATTCTGGATCGGACGTCCGCGTCGGCTGGGCGCAATCCGGATGGGCTGATCCGCATTCGCAAGCGCGAAAACTGCCGTTCGCGGAACATTATGCCGCGATTGGGCGCTGCCGGAGGCAAAAAAACACCGGGTTCCGGTGCTGGGTTTGGGCTCCCCCCGCCGAAGGCCGCGCCGCGCGGCTCCGATACACGAAACTACTTCGGGACCTCGATGGCCAGCACCCAGGCCTGCCAGGCCGCGTCGAACTCCGAGTACCCCATCTTGAAGCACTCGCGGAAGGCGTCGCGGTGGAACTCGATCATCCGCGAGCCGTCCGAACGGCCCTCGGCATTGATCCGGCCTTTCAACTTCCCGGCGAACTGGGCAAAGGCCGCCGCGTGCTCCTTGAGCATGTAGTCGATCATCGACCAGGTCGTGTAGTGGTGCGCGAGCTTGAACTCCGCAAAGGTCTTCAGCGCGACCAACTCGGCCAGGCGCGGAGCCGTGCCCTTCTTGATCAGCGCGCGCACTTCGCCCAGCCAGTTCTCCTTCGTCGACATGTCGGCACCGGCGCCTTCCGACGCGTCGAACGAGTTGTACTTCGGATCGATCTCGCGCTCGACCACGTGCGCGAGGCCCTCGCGGATCCAGGCCGGCGTGTCGTAGGCGTAGAACTTGTAGCCGTCCCACAGCATGTGGGCGAGGTTGAATCCGATGTGGCCGTGCAGGGCCGAGTCCCTGCGCAGCGCGCCTTGCTCGAGGTGAATCGTCACGTTGAGCGAACCGCGCGTGGCGACGTTCCAGCGCTGCGTGGAGCTCGTTTGCACGCCATAGTGCGTGCGCAGGAAGTCGGTGAAGATCTGCTTCGTCGGCAGCACGAGCACCTCGTATTTGTCGCTCTGCCCCATGTGCGGCCCTTCGCCCATGTACTTGCCCTGCATGGTCCACTGCTGCGCAGTGGCGGGGAAATCGGACTGCTCGACCGCGTACATCTTCAGCATTCGCGCGTAGACGTCCTCCACGCGCAACGCGTACAAGTGGAGGCGCAGCCACGAATCGAAGACCTTCGTCTTGATCGACACTTCGGGCAGGGCCGCATTCAGGCGCGTCAGCTCACGCTCGTACTTCTCGCGCTCGCCCGCGTTCATCTTGATCGACGGCAGGTACATGCCGAGCCGGAAGTGCTCGGTCTCGGCCCACACCAACTCGACCGACGGCATGAATTCGTCGATCCGCGCCGTGTCCTTCGTCGAGAACGCGAAGCCGTAGTGGGAGACGAGGCCGGAGGCCTTCATCAGGGCAGGATCCCCGTGGCAATACGGACAGTTGCGCGGGTCGTTGTGCCGCACCTCTTCCTTCTTCTGGGCCTCGAATTCCAGCGCGCAAGTGAGCCACATCGCCAGCGCGAGCAGCATGCGCAGCAGCAGGGGATTCGCCGTCGCGCGTCGCATCACACTCGCTTCTGCCATTTCTTGGCCTCTTCCACGGCCTCGAAGATCGAGAGATTGTCGATCGGAGGCGCGTTGTCCACGATCCCGCGCAAGGCATTGATCGCGGAGATCTTGAGGCCGCCGTCGACGTCGTCGAGGAACGGCTTGATGCGCGGAACGGCCGTTTCCTTGTCGCCGCAGGCACCGAGCATGTTGATCGCGGCGACGCGCTTGGCCCGATCCTCGTGCTCCAGCAGCGGGAGCAGGAATTCCGAGGCCGGCTTGCCGCGCGCGGCGTTCAAGGCAGTCGTGAGTTCGGCACGCCGCGGAGCCCATTGCTTGGTCGCGCGCTCGTGCAATTCGAACAGGCCGGCGATGGATCCGCTCGAGGCGCAGCACAGCGCGGCCGCGTAGGCCTCGTCGGGGGCGAGCGGCGGAGGCTTGATCTTCTTCTTCGGGTCCGGCTTCGTGAACGCGAGCGCCTTCTCCGCATCCTCGCGCAGACCGGCATCGGGAAAGGCGGCGGCCCGCAGCAGCGCGAACTCGCGCACGGCGGGGAGCTTCGACGTGAACTCTTTCGCCAGCAGGCGCGTGTGCTCGGGCGCGATCAACTCGACCAGCAGCGCGCGCACGCGTTCGCGCGCCGCCTCATTGACCTCCTTCTCGAGCGCCGGCAACAACGAGGGGACGGCCGCGGCACCGATGGCGGTCAGCGCATCGTGAGCCTGCTTGCCCATCTCCGGCGTGTGGGCCTTGCGCAGCCGCTGCACGTCCGCGGCCAGCGCTTCCGCCTTGTCGGCGGGCACGGCCGGCCAGGCCGTGAGCTTCGGGCCGGTTTCCGCGACCACCGCGGTCTGGGCCGCTGCGCCGGTCGCAAGGGCGGTCGACAACGGGAAGAGGAGCAGGAGGGGGAGCAGCATCAGGCGGCACATCTTAGGCCCGGAACGGGCCGCGGGCAGTCCTGAGATAGCACGTTGACCGCCGCCGGTTTCGGACGTCGTTCAGCGCCGCATCGACGACACGAGCGGCCGCGCGGAGGACTGCAGCGCCTCGAAATCGGCCTTGGATCGCAGTCCTCGCCACTCCTCGCGGATCAGGACCTGGGCCGTGATCGATCCCAGCGTGTTTCCCGGACCCGGCAGCACGATGCGCTCGGGGGCGTACTCGCGCAGCGCGACCCGGATCGATGCGGTCAGGTCGTACGGAGTCGTCACCTGCGCGCCGAGCGTGTACTCCCGCAGCGCATCGACATCCGTCGACCAGGCCGAATGCAGGCGCCCGCGGCCGTCCACCAGCGTCGTGCGCGGGGCGCAGAAGCGCAGGCCCTTCAGTTGCTCGCGCGCTCGCCGCGCTACCGACTCGAGCAGCGGTGTGTGATAGGCGCCATGCTGCATCAGTCGCAGCGGGTAGAGATTGCTGCCGAGCTTGGTCTTGGGCAACGACGCGAGCAGCCGGCGCACGCCGTCCTCGGTGCCGGCCAGCACCACGAATCCGCCGAGCTCGATCGAGCGAAAGGCCTCGCCGGCGGACGATGCGAGGGCCGCCTCGACCGAGTTCGCTAGCTCGGCCCTGGCGCGCCACTCGTCGTCGACCAGCGGATAGAGCACTTGCCCGCCGCCGTGCGCGGCCTGCTGCTCCTTCTGCAGCAGTGCCATCGTCTGCACCAGTCGGAAACCGTCCTCGAACGAGAGCGCGCCCGCGACCGCGAGGGCGCTGTACCAGCCCATCGAGTTTCCGCCGACCAGCACGAGCCTGTGCTCGCGCGCGGCGCGCGCGGCGTCCAGCCAGGTCGCCACATAGATCAGCGCGGACACGTGCACCGGATCGAGGTGCAGCGCGGGGTCGAAGCGCGCGGCTCCGTCGAGCTCGCGCAGCGACGCCAGCCCGTACTCGCGGCGCAGCGACTCCGCCGCGTCGATCTCGCGAGCCTCGCCGGCCAGGGAGCCGAGGCTCTTCTCGGTGTAGGAACCGCGACCCGGGCAGAAGAGCGCCGCGCGCGGTCGGAGCGGCTCGGTCATCGCAGCAGCCCTCGCACGCCGTCGACGATCTGGTCCTCGCTCACCAGCACGTGAGCGGTCGCGGGGCCCAGCGGCACGTACGAGTCGGCCGCGCGGACCGAGCCGATGCGGCCGCGGAAGCCCGACTCGCACAGGTGCGCGATCAGCGCGTCCGCGACCCCGGCTCCCGTCGCGCGACACTCGTCCACGACGAAGCAGGCTCCGCATGCGCGCGCCTGCGCCGCGAACGCTTCCAGCGGCAGCGGCGCGAGCCAGCGCAGATCCAGCACGCGCGCGCGCACACCGTGTCGTTCCGCCAACGTGCGTGCCGCGCGCAGCGACAGGCGCAGGCCGTTCGCGTACGAGGCGATCAGCACGTCGCCGTTCTCAGGATGGTGCAGGCCGACGTCACCCGGGAGCAGCGCACCCTCCCCAGGCGTGCCGGGCGCCGCGTAGTCGGACAGCCACAGGCCGTCGCCGTCCTGATGCAGGTCCTTCTCGTGGTACAGAGCGATGGGCTCGAGGAACACGACCACGCGGCCGCATTCGCGCGCGACGTGGATCGCGCCGCGCAGCATGCGCGCCGCGTCGCTGCCGCGCGCGGGCACCGCCAGCATCAGGCCGGGGATGTCGCGCAGCGCGCCGATCGCATTGTCGTTGTGGAAGTGCCCGCCGAAGCCCTTCTGGTAGGCCAGACCGGCCACGCGCACGACCATCGGATTGCGGAACTGCCCATTGGAGAAGAAGGTCAGCGAGCAGGCTTCGCCGCGCAGTTGATCGAGCGCATTGTGCAGGTAGGCCAGGTACTCGATCTCCGGAACGGGCAGGCAGCCGATGTGCGCGG
This sequence comes from Planctomycetota bacterium, assembly GCA_016872755.1. Taxonomy (GTDB): domain Bacteria; phylum Planctomycetota; class UBA1135; order UBA1135; genus GW928-bin9. The sequence goes on along the minus strand of VGZE01000006.1, from coordinate 331 downwards.
CGCCCTGGGCCAGCCCGAGGATCGCGGTCTCGTCGAGCAAGGTGTCGAAGCAGCGAGCGATGCCGAAGCGCTTCTGCAGCTCGACCGTCAACCCGTAGACACCGCCCTTCCTGCCGACATCCTCGCCGAAGACCGACAGGTCGACGGAGCGCGCCATCTCGTCGGTCAGCGCCGCGTTCACATGCCCGGCCAGGTTGCGCCGAGCCGGACTCCTGGACAGCTCCGGCAGGGCCTCGCCCCAGACCCTCGCGCGCGCCTCGGCCGCGACCGGGAGGTCCGCCGCCGCGCGCACGCGGGCGGCGTCGTAGGGCGCGAGCGGCGCCATCACTTC
>VGZE01000005.1 GCA_016872755.1 Planctomycetota bacterium | reverse complement strand
CAGCTCCAGCACCGTCGCCTGGTAGTCCTGACCGACGACCGCGCTGGGGTCGATCATGTTGGAGAGCAGATACTCGAGATCCTTGCGATTGGCCCCACTCAGATCGGGCGCGAGCGTGCCGCCGGTTCCGAACAAGGTGTGGCACTGCTGGCAGGTGCGAGCGAACAGGTCGCGACCGCGCGCGCGATCAGCTTGTTGGAGCGCGGGGCCGAGCTCCCGCACGAACTCGGCGATCAGGGCCTGCCGTTCGGAACTCGTACGGCGCACGCTGCCCACGTGGGCCGAGATCAGCGCATCCACGCCCGGATCCTGGAGTTCCTGGAGTTGCCGCAGCGCGAAGGCAGTCACGTCGCGCCGCTCGATCCGCCCCTCGCCGACGGCTTCGAGCATGGCGCGCGCCCAGTCGACGCGCGAAGACAGCGCCGACAGAGCCAGGCGCCGTTGCGCATCGTCGTACTCGGGCCAGTGAGCGATCATCGCGCGGCCGGCGAGGTGGCCGTTCGAGCGTGCGAGCGCGCGCAACGCGTCGTGTCTGAGCGCCGGCTCGTCGAGCAGCGGAATCAACAGGTCCTCGGCCAACGCGTCTGACAGATCGACCGCCGCGAGCAGGGCAGAGCTGCGTTCCGGGAGCGGTTTGCGCGGATCGCCCGCGGTCAGTAGCAGGCGCGCGGCGGCGGCCTCGTCGCCGAACCGCGCCGCGAGTCCCGTGGCGAGATCGCGCAGCCCGAAGTTCCGGGCCTGTTCCAAGCGCTCGGCGAGTTCCGGCCATCCGGCGGGCGTCGCGACGCGCTTCTCGGCAGCCGTCGCAGTATTCAGCTCGGTCAGCCACGCGGTCACCAGCGACGCTTCGCTCTCGAGTGGCAGCGCCAGCAGTTCTCCGCACACCTTGTCGCGGCCGGCGGCCTGCTCGGACGCGCAGCGCACGACCCAACGCGCGATCTCGTCCTCGGCCCGCAAGGCGAACGCACCGACTGCGCGGGCCGGCTCGGCGACGACCAGCGGCTCGATCGCATACCAGAGCACGTTGCGGATGTTCGCATCCGAGCGCTGGGCGCTGCGCGCGGCCAGCGCCGTCGCGATCGGCCAACGCCGAGGGATCGGCAGGCGCTGCAATGCGCTGGCGACGTACAGCAACACGCGTGGCGACGCGTCGGTCCGTGCGATGCGCTCCAGCTCGGCGAGCAGCGCGTCGTCGGGTGCCTCGGCGCGAGCCCGTTCGAAGTCCAGTTGCACCGACCAGGCGCGCAGCGATTCGTCCTTGTCGGCGCGCGCGATCGCGGCATGGCGAGCGGGGCTCGGACCCGCCGCGTGCAGGGTCCACAACGCGCGCAAGCGCCGCAGCGGCTGGGGATCGCTCGTCAGCACCGCTTCGAGCGCGGAGACCTGCTCGGCGCTCGTGCGCGCCGCGGCCAGTGCGAGCTGGGCACGCATGCGCAGCCACGCGTCGTCTGCCAGGCAGCCCTCGACCAAGGCGAGGCCGTCGAGATCGGCGGGTGCCGTTGCCCCGCGCCATTGCGCGGCGCGCTCGGCGGCGCCCGCCGTGCCGTACAGCCGGTACATCCGCCCATTGGTGCGGTCCCAGCGTTCGACCTCGGTCAGGTGACAGGCCTGCTGGTCGTACCAATCGGTGAGGAACACGGCGCCGGCAGGACCTTGTCGCAGCGCGATGCCGCGGAACCAACGGTCGTTGGCCAGCACGAGGTCCTCGCCGTGGCGCGCGACGAAGCCACTGCCGCGTCGCTCGAGTCGATCCGAGTTCGTGCGATTGCCGTGGATGTTGTTCACGAGCACGCGGCCGCGCCAGGCCTCGGGCAAGCCTTCGCCCTGGTACAGCAGCGCGCCGCAGTGCGCATGACCGCCGCCCATGCTGTTCGAAGCGCGGTTGCCGGCATGCGGATTGTCGCCGACGTAGTGGCGATGGTCGGCGATCGTGTCGATCTCGCTCCACGCGCGCGCGTCGAAGTGCGCGCCGGCCTGGCGAATGTACCGACCTCCCTGCACCACGTGGTACAGGTGCGGGATCACGCAAGCCGTGATGAACGCTTGTCCGTGCGCGTCGAAATCGATGCCCCAGGGATTGCTCGTTCCGTGCGCGAACACCTCGAACTCGCGGCGCCGCGGATGGAAGCGCCAGACCGCCGCGTCGAGTGCGACGCGCTCGTTCGCATCCGCGCCCGGCTTGCCCACCAGCGAGTCCGTGAAGATGCCGTGGCAACCGTAGAGCCAGCCGTCCGGCCCCCAAGTGAAGCTGTTCAGCGTCTCGTGCGTGTCCTGCCAGCCCCAGCCATCCAACAACACTTCCGCGGGTCCGTCGGGAACAAGATCGTCATCGCGATCCGGAACGAACGAGAGCGTCGGCGCGGCGCCGATCCACACGCCTCCGTGTCCGACTTCCAAGCCGCTGACCAGGTTGAGGCCCGACAAGAAAGTCGTTCGCTTCTCGTAGCGGCCGTCGCGGTCGAGGTCCTCGAGGACGACGATGTCGTCGCGGCCTTCGCCGTCTCGAGCCCGTTGCGGGTACGTGAAGGCCTGTGCGACCCACAGCCGACCGCGGCCGTCGATCGCCAGAGCCACCGGCTGTTGAAGTTCGGGTTCCGCGGCCACCAGGTCGATCGACACGCCCGCCGCCGGGGTCATCGCGGCCAGCGCATCACGCGGGGAGAGCCCGGCATTCGCGACGCTGTCGCGCGGCAGGATCGCGGGCACGCCGGCGCCACGCGCAAAGCGCGGACGCTCGGCGTGGAGCAGGAAGTCGTCGAAATTCAGATGTCCCCAGCCGCCGCGGGCCTCGTCGACGAGGCGGATGAAGATGCGCCGCCCGAGCTCGGCGCTCAGATCCACGACGACGCGCTGCATCGATTCGTAGTTGGCGGCCGAGGCGGTGAAGAACGGTTGTTCGGTGCCTTCGCGCAGCAGTTCGACGCGCGTCGCAGGGTCGCTGCCGCCGCCGATCAGGAAGCTCGCGAACGGTGCGCTGACCTCGAACGCTGCCGAGCTCAGCGTCCCCGTCGGCGCGTCGCCGTGTTTCTCATAGCCGCCGATCCAGTACTCGCCTTCGTGAAGCGAAGCCTCGCGCTTGCGGGTGCTGGGTGCGTCGCCGCGCACCGGCTGGTCGCGGAACGCCTCGCCGGAAGCGGTCCAGTTGGCGAGCGTGCCCTGTTCGAAGTCCAGGTCCGGCAGCGGTTGCACACCGTCGATGCGCCAAACGGCAGGTTCCTGATCGCCCGGGGCAAGTCCGATGCGCGGCCGCTCGTCGTGCAACAGGAAGTCGTCGAAGTTCAAGTGGCCCCAAGGAACGGTGGACTCGTCGACGAGACGAATGCGAATCTCTTGCCCGCGACGCAGCCTCAGGTCGACCACGACGCGCTGCATCGCCTCCTTGTTCGAACCCGAGCACGCGAAGAATGCGCGCCCCCTGTCGTCGAGCAGTTCGACACGCGTCGCGCGGCCGGCGCCGCCGCCGACCAGGAAGCTCGCCCAGTCGGCATCGACGGTGAACGGCTTCGAAGTCAACTTGCCCGTCACGCCGTCGCCGAAGCGCTCGTAGCCGCCGATCCACTGCCGGCCTTCCAGGCGCGCTCCGTCAGCCCCGCGCTTGGCCGAGGCGTCGCCGAAGATCGGTTGCTCGTCGAAGGCGCTGCCTTCGGCGGTCCAATCGGCGAGGCCGGATTCGAAGCCGAAGTCGAGCTCGCCGCTGACGCCTTGCGGCGGGCGCCCGGCGACGCGCTGCGGAGCCAATCCCAACGGCGGCGTGTCGAGCCCTGCGCCGACAGGTGCCGATTGCTCACGCAGAGCGCGGGAAGCCGCCGCGGTCTCTGGCTTCTTCTGCAGGAAGATGGCGCAGCCACGCTTGCCCGCGGTGATCACGTCGGAGTGTCCGTTGCCGTCCAGATCGTCGATCACCAGCTGCACGCCGATGCCGGCCTGGTCGTCGATGCGGTGAGCGATCCACTCGAGCGCGCCGTCCGCACCGGGTCGGCTGCCGAACCAGTACAGCACCGCGGGCGCGCCGGGCTCGGGGTCGCCTGCGGCGCCGTGCGACCACCAGCGCTTCCCGGTCACGATGTCCAAGCGACCGTCGAGGTCCATGTCCGCCAGCTCGACCGCATGCAGCTCCGCGAATCGCACCGGCTTGCCGTCCAGGTCGCGTGCGCCCGGCTCGTCCTTCGCGACCGGCAGGATCACGCGCGGTTCGAAGCGCGACGAACCATCGGCCGCTCGCAACTGCTCGAACCACGCAAGCCCGAACCCGTGCGCATTGATCGAAGAGATCACGTCGGCATCGCCGTCGGAGTCGACGTCGAGCACGTGCATCTGCGCACCGCCCTGTTGACCGAAAGTCGCCTCGTGCTTGACCCAGATCTGCCCACGCGCGAGCGCGGCGGGCTGCTCCCACCAGCCCGTACGCTCGAGGAGATCGAGGCGTCCGTCGCCGTTCACGTCACCGATTCCAAGGCCGTGCACGAACGGGCCGTCGGCGACCCGCGGAGAGAGGGCTTGGAACTCCCACGGCGCGCGCGGATCCTTGGCGTCGGGCGCGGCCCAGCCGAAGGCGCCGTCGCGCATGCACACGAGCTCGCGCCTTCCGTCGCGATCGAGGTCGGCGAACAGCGGCGCTTCGTTGCTGCACTCCTCGATCACGAGGTGGCGTTCCCAATGGCGCTCCAGTCCCTGCGGGTTGCGGAACCAGTGGGTCTGGCGGCCGGGGAATCCGACGATCAGCACGTCGAGCCAGCCGTCCGCGTCGAAGTCGTGCGACCAGGACTGGAAGTGATCGGAGTACTCGGCGGGGTCGAAGGACCGCGGCGGGTAGAGTTCGCTCTTCAGCTCGAACTCGGGGCCCTTGTACCAGTACGGCCCCGACTGCACGTCGAGGTTGCCGTCGCGATCGAAATCACCGCTGCACGCACCCTCGGCGCTGAACTCGCGCGTCAGCAGGAGTTTCGTGAAGACGGGCTCGCGCAGCGGCTCGACCGGCGACTTCTGGGCAGCCAAGGGCAGGCCCAGGCACACGACGAGGGTTCGCAGGGCATTCATCTCGGACCGCGGATCGCAGGGCAACCCATCGCCGCGCGCATTTCGCTAAGCGCGGTATCTATGCCGACGAATACGGCGTGAGCGACGATCGAGTGCCCGATGTTCAGCTCCTCGACGTGCGGCAGCGCGGCCACGGCCCCCACGTTCAGCAGGTTCAGCCCGTGTCCGGCGTTCACTCGCAGCCCGAGCTCGTGCGCGCGTGAAGCCGCGCCGTGCAGCCGTTCGAGCTCGCGGGCACGTGCGGCCGGGTCGGGCCACGCGTTGGCGTAGCAACCCGTGTGCAGCTCGATGAAGTCGGCCTTCAGGCGGGCGGCCGCCTCGATCTGGCGCGAATCGGGATCGACGAACAGGCTGACGCGAGCGCCGTTCGACCGGAGCATAGGCAGCACGGCGGCCAGTCGAGGCCCCTCGCGCGCGACGTCCAGGCCGCCCTCCGTCGTGACCTCCTGACGGTGCTCGGGGACGAGACAGAATTCGTCGGCGCCGCTCCTCGTCCCGAGGTCCACCATCTCAGGATCCAGCGACAACTCCAGATTGAGCAGCGTCGTGATCCGTCGGCGCAGCGCGGCGACATCGGCATCCTGGATGTGCCGGCGGTCCTTGCGCAGGTGGCAGGTGATGCCGTCCGCGCCGGCCCGTTCGGCCCTCAGCGCCCATTCGATCGGGTCAGGCTCCGCGGCGCGTCGCGCTTGGCGCAAGGTCGCGACGTGGTCGACGTTGACATGCAGGCGGATCATGGGGGGCAGGGTCGCCTATCGTAGTTTCGCGCGACGCAGGTGCGATAGCGCGAGCCTGCGAGCCCGCTTCGAACTATCCTCTCGGCGTGCGCATCATCGCTGGCGAATTCCGCGGGCGGCGACTGGAGGCCGTGCCCGGCGAGGGCACTCGCCCGATGCTCGATCGCATCAAGGAGTCGTTGTTCTCGACGCTGCAGCCTCGCCTCGAGGGCGCGCGAGTGCTCGACCTGTTCGCGGGCACCGGCGGTCTGGGCTTCGAGGCGCTCTCGCGCGGGGCCGAGGCCGTGCGGTTGATCGAACGGCAGCCCGCGGCATTGAAGGTGCTGCGCTCGAATGCGGCGCAGCTGGGGATCACCGAGCGTGTCGAGATCCTGCGCGGTGATGCGCTCGACTCCTCGCTCTGGGAGGTGGCGGGAGCCCCACCCGACCTCGTCCTGTTCGACTCCCCGTACCCGCTGCTCGAGCAGGGCCCGTTGCGCCGGCGCATGTTCGAGGCGATGCGCAGCTTGGTGCTCGAGCGGATGCAGCAGGGTCTGCTCGTGTTCCACTCGCCGCGCCGGGTCGTGCTCGCTTCCGAGTTCGGCCCAGGCACGAGCCTCGAGGAACGCGAGTACGGGACGAGCAGCCTGTGGTACGTGCAGCGCGCCGCGGAGGCCGCCCCATGAGCGCGGGGAGTGCCAGAGGTCGGTTGCTGATCGACGGCAGGCTCGTGCCCGGTCGGCTGGGCTGGCGGGGAGGTCGGATCACGGAGATCGTCACGCAGCTCGACGCCGCCGCTCGCGCCGAAGCGCTGCTCGGGCCGGTGCTCGCGCCGGGCCTGATCGACTTGCACGTGCACGGCTACGGCGGCAACGATCCGATCGAGAGACTCGAGGCGATGGCCGGCGCGCTGGCGCGGCACGGCACGACGGCCTTCCAGCCGACCCTGTTTCCGGCGGTACCCGCTCGCCTCGGCGAACTGGCCCAGCGCGTCACCTCGTGCGCCGACCGACTCAACAGCGGTGCCCGCGTGCTCGGCCTGCATCTCGAAGGCCCCTTCGTGAACCGCCTCAGCGCGGGTGCGCTGCCGGTCGAGGACCTCGCGGATCCGAGCCCGTCGGCGCTGCGCGCGCTGCTCGGCCCCTCCGGTGGATCCGGTCGCGGCATTCGCACGGTCACGCTGGCGCCGGAGCTCAGCGGGGCCGGCGATCTGGTGGCCGAGCTCGTGCGCTGCGGCATTCGCGTCTCGCTCGGACACTCGCTCGCCACGGCGGAGGAAGCCCGCGCGGCGGCGCGCGCCGGTGCGAGCGGAGCGACGCACCTGTACAACGCGATGCGGCCTTTTCACCACCGCGAAGCCGGCCTGGTGGGCTTCTCCCTCTCGGACGACGCCTTGCATGCCGAGCTGATCGCCGACCTCGTGCACGTCGGGCGGGATGCGATCGAACTCGCGCTCGCCGCGCGCGGCCCGCGCTCGATCTGCCTTGTCAGCGATGCGTTGCGCGGCGCCGGAACCGGCTGCGAGCGCTTTCACAGTCGCGGTTGCGAGCACGTTGCGCGCGACGGCGCGTTCTTCCATCCCGGGCAGCCGCCGCGGCTGGCCGGGTCGGCGCTCGGTCAGCTCGCGCAGGTGCGATTGCTCGTCGGGCGCGGCGTCGTCGGGTTGGAGGATGCGCTGACGATGGCTTCCGAGGCTCCGGCCCGCGCACTCGGCATCGAAAACGAGTGCGGGCGCCTCGTGCTCGGGGCGCGCGCCGATCTGATCGCGTTGCGCGGCGACGCGCTGGACCTGGAAGCGGCGTGGATCGGCGGAGAATCCCAGGCGCGCTGACCGGGAACGTTTTTCCCACTTCGCCCTCCAGCCGCCTCCAGCAGGCTCCGATAGTCCGGTCCGTGATCACCGGTCCGCTCGTCCACCTGACTTGGTTTCCGCTGAGCGCCCTGTGCGCGTTGCAGGAGCCCGCTCCACTCGGCGGATTGGAGCAGGTGGTTCAGGCAGCCCCGCCGCCCGCGGGCGTTTCGGTGCGCGAGCGCTGGTGGGAGCCGCCTGTTCCGGAGCAACCCGCGCGGGCCGAACTCTCGAACTTGCGCGCGAATGGACTGCAGTGGCTCGGGCGGCGCGCGCGCGTCGTCGTGCAGTACGACACGCACGTCGCGACCTGGGATCCCTGGATCTCGCGCTATCACCCCCGTGCTTGGCAGCGACTGTCGGTGTGGGGCGACGAACAGTTCCTCTGGTTGCGCGACGAATGGGAGCGGCCCTGGAGTCAGCTCTACGCGCGCAGCGACGGACCGGCGGCCGCGATTCTCAGCGGGGCGGTTCGTTTCCGCCGCTACGAGCTCCTGATCGAGGTCCGTGAGCACCTGCTCGGTGAGGCGCGGCTCGAAGTGCTCGATGCGATTCCGCTCGCCGAGAGCGTCGGCGAGGGGGCCATCCTGCACGCCAGCCGGGCCTTCGAGCTGTGGGCGCGCGGCGCAGAGAACCTCGCGCGCGCCGAATTCGAGCGCGCGCAGGCGGGGTTGTTGCCTGCTCACGCGCGAGCCGAGCTCGAGCGCCTGTGCAGCGAGTGCACGGAAGGGGAGTGAAGGTCTCCGAAGGGCGATGCGACGCGCGTCGAGCGATCGCCGCCCAGTGATCAGCGCGGCGCGACCACCGCGGCGCGATTACCCCAGCGCGACCACCGCGGCGCGATTACCCCAGCGCGATCACCGCAGCGCGATCACCAGTCTCGTAGCAGGGTCCAGGCTCCCCACAGGCCCAGCACAGCCAGCGCAAGCAGTACGAGATACGGCCAGGCTTCGGCGCGTTCGTGGGGCCGCCGCGGCCTTGCAAACACTGGACGAACGTGCGTCGGTGCGAGCTTCATGCGAACTCCTTGAGCAAGGCTATTGCGCATGCGAAAGACGGATGCGAGGCCGTTTTCACTGCGAGGCGTAGCGAGGTGCGCGGGCGACCGCCCGCGTGGGTGGTGGACGCGTGGCCCTCGGAGCGGGGGAAGGGCGCACGCGCGGACGTGATCGACGGCGCAGCCAGAGCGCCGCGCGGACCGGTCGCGGATTCCACCGATGTTCTCCGTTCCGCTCCGCGCGGAGTGCGCGTAGTCATCGTTTTCGACTGGGCTTGGGTCGTTTCGAGCGGGTGCATGTCAGGTTGGAACTGAGGTTGGTCGAGTGGGGGCCGCCCCGGTCGATTCGATTGCGAACCGCCGGACCCATACCCGGCAGCGCGTGTCCCCAGCCTGCAGGCGCTGGGCCCGAATCCGCTGGTGCCTTCTCCGGCGGAGTTCCCACCCTGGCGCCGACGGGCCGTGGTCGGTCGCGATGCAAGGACCGGGGCGTGCCCCGTTCTGCTAGATGCTCGAGCTTCCAGGAAGTGGCAGGTTCGCCACGAATTTCCGCCGCAGCACGCGCCGACTGGCAACTCGCCGCCGTTCCGAGCATCCTTCTGGGACGCTCATGTTGATCGAGCTGTGCATTCGCGACTTCGCGTTGTTCGAGCGCGTCGAACTGCGTTTCGGCCCCGGCCTCAACGCGATCACCGGGGAGACCGGCGCCGGCAAGAGCCTGCTCGTCGGTGCGCTCGACCTGTTGCTCGGCGAGCGGCTGCGCGGCTCGAGTGCCGATTGGGTGCGCAGCGGGGCCGAGCGCGCGCTCGTCGAGGGTCGCTTCTGCCTGCCGCCGGGTCCACGCCTGGAGGCCGTGCGAGCGTGGCTGTCGCGAGAATTGCCCGAGATCGCCGCTGATTTCGACGCCGTACCGGAAGGCGGTTCCGCCGCCGAGCGCGAACTCGTGCTCGGGCGCGCGCTGCTACGCGACGGCCGCACCCGCGCGCACGTCGACCAGCGGCCGGTGCCGCAGAAGGCTCTGCGCGCACTCGCCGGCCTGCTCGTCGAGGTGCACGGACAAAACGAGAACCAGGATCTGTTCGATCCCGCCGAGCAACTGCACCTGCTCGATACCTACGGCGGATTGCACGCGGAACTCGCCGCATGGCGCGCGGCGCACCTGAGATGGCACGAATTCGCGCGCCGGTTGGACGGGCGCGAGGCTTCGCGCGCCGAGCGCGCACGCCGACTGGATTGGCTGCGGCACCAGGCCCGCGAGCTCGCAGCGCTCGCGCTGCGCCCGGGCGAGTCCGCGGAGCTGGCCGGCGAGCGCGAACTGCTGCGCTCGGCTGGCGAGCTGCGCGACGAGCTCGCCAGCTCGCTCGAGGAACTCGCCGACGGCGAAGGTGCCGCGCTCGGTCGGCTGCAGCGCGCGGCGCGCTCGTACGAGCGATGGCGCGAGCGGATCGCAGGCCTGGCCGCCCCGGCCGAGGCGCTGGGAACGGCGCTCGCCGCTCTGGACGACGGCGTCCGGGCCTTGCGCTCGTTCGCCGAGGGCGTCAGTTCCGATCCCCGCCGACTCGAATCCGTCGAGGAACGGCTCGCGGCGATCGAGGAGCTCGAGCGCAAGCACGCGCTCGCCGCCGACCGACTCGTGGACCGGCACGCGGAGATCACGGCGGAAATCGAGGCCCTCGAGGGCGAGGAGGAGGCCGGCGGCGCGCTCGAGGCGGAACTCGCGCAGGCACGCACGGCGCTGCTTGAACTGGGCGCGCAACTGTCGAAGCGGCGAGCGAAGCTCGTGCCCGGCCTGCAGCGCGAGCTGTCGGCGGCCTTGGCCGATCTCGGGCTCGAAAAGGCGCGCATCGAATTCCTGCTCGCGCCGCGGGCCGAAGCGACGGCGTCGGATCGCGAGCACTTCGGCGAGGCCGGTCTCGAGCGCGCCGAACTGTTGCTGGCCGCCAATCCCGGCGAGCCTGCCCGCGCGCTGAGGCACGTCGCGTCCGGCGGTGAGGCCGCGCGGATCTTCCTCGGACTGCGCAGCGTGCTCTCGGTGCGCGATGCACCGCGCACGCTCGTCTTCGACGAGATCGATGCCGGCGTGGGCGGGCGGCTCGGCCCGCGCGTGGCGCGTCACCTGCGCGAGCTGGGCCGACGCCACCAGGTCCTGTGCGTGACGCACCTGCCGTCCATCGCGGCTTCCGCGGACGTGCACTTGAAGGTGGCGAAGTCCGTGCGGGGGGGTCGCACGCAGACGCACGTCGAGTCGATGACCGGCGAAGCGCGCGAGCGCGAGATCGCCGACATGATCGCGGGCGGGGCCGACCAGGCCACTGCGCGTGCCGAGGCGCGGCGACTGCTAGGCGATCGCCGAACTAGCTGAGCGTCGCTGGGTTTCCACCGTGGTGGACCCAGCGCGCTCGCAATCCGCGATTCGCGTCGCGGCTAGGGCATCAGAGTCGCGGTCAAGGGAACCGTGACGTACTCGATCTGCCCTTGGCTGTGGACGACCGCGCAGTGGTGGACTTGCAGCCCAACCAGGTTCGCGGGAAGGCCGGGGGGCACCTGGAACGCCGCCAAGGCCTCACCCAACTGATCGAGTTGGCCGCGACCGGCGCGGATCAGCCCGTCGTCGGGATTGCTCAGGGTCGCGAGCGTGTAGGCGTCCAGATTCAGCGGCAAGTGCACGCCGCCCAGGTCGAGGCCCGGACGAGTGCCGGAAACCGATCCGATCACCAGGTACTCGTGTCCGGCCAATTCGGCCGGAGCCACGATGGGGAGCACGTGCATGCCGCCGGTCGTCAGCGAGATCGGGTTCGGCACGCTCGCGGGCGCCAGCGGCAACTCGATGACGCCGTGGATCGGTTGCTGATAGATCGTGTCCCAGGGGCTCATGTCGTTCCACGTGCTCGGAACGTACGAGCCAGGCCCCATGAACTGCGCGAAGTCCTCGCCGGCCGGCGTGAAGCCGCTGTAGTTGTTGGGTTCGAAGGGGCCCCAGGAGGTGTAGGTGATCGGCTCGCCCGTGACCCACTTCCAGTTCCCTTCGACGAAGCGGTCCGTCATCCCGATCCACAGATCGCGCGAGTCGGCGAGCGTTCCGCAGAACGTGCTGTAGAGGAAGAAGTGCTCCTGCGGGGAGTTCACAACGACCAGGTGGGCGTTGAAATTGACCTGCGCGAAGAGTTCGGCCTTTGCCCAAGTGGTCGGCAGCTTCAGCAGGACGTAGCCGTGACCGCCGAATACTCCTGAGAACCAGGGCGACTGTCCCGCAAACTCGTGCTTCAACGGACTGGCTGTCCCGGCACCCTGGGAGGCGGATCCTGGGACGACCGGCGCTTGGCCGTGAATCGAGATGGGGACGGTCAGGACGAGCAACGGGATGAGGCGGTGGAGGGGCGACATTCCTCAAGCCTAACCGCAATGGACTTCAAAGGGTGGGGCTTCTTGCCGGTGGGTTCGTGCGCGTCGAGGCCGGCGTGCGGCCCCCCCCGGAGCGTCCGTTTCAGGCCCGAGCCGCCCAACGCAGTTTTGCGGCGGCTGCACGCGGGTTTGCGTGGCGCTCGCGCCCGCTCGGTCGGATCACCTCGTCACCCACCTCGGCATAGATGCCCCCGCGCGCGCCCGCCGCGAGCGCCTTCTTCACGCGCCGGTCCTCGCCCGAGTGGAAGGACAGGATCGCCACACGGCCGCCGCTCCGCAGCGCGGCCGGCAACTGCTGGAGCAGGCGCTCGAGCACAGCGAATTCATCGTTGACCTCGATCCGGATCGCCTGGAACACGCGACGGATCGTCGCCGTCCGATCCTCGTCCGCGCTGCGTTCCGGCAGCGCTTCCCGGATCACCCGCGCGAGTTCGTGCGTGGTTGCGAAGCGACGTCGAGCGAGCAGGGGAGCGAGGGTCCGAGCGCGCGGCTCGTCCGCGTTCTCCTCGAGCACGCGCGCAAGATCCATCGGATCCGCGGTCGCGAGATAATCGGCGGCCGAGCGGCCTCGTGCCGGGTTCATCCGCATGTCCAAGGGCGCGTCGACCTTGTAACTGAAACCGCGCGCCGGCGTGTCGATCTGCATCGACGACAGTCCGAGGTCCGCGTAGAGGAAGTCGATCCCGTCGCCCCATCCGAGTTCGTGCAGCACGGAGGACAACGCGGCGTAATTCGTGCGCCGCGCGTGCAGCGCCGGCTCGACGTGGCCGCGTGCCGCAAGGCGCGCCAGCGTGCGCGGCAACTCGAGCGGATCGACGTCCAGGCCGAGCAGTTCACCCCCCGGAGCGATCGCGGCGAGCACGTGCTCCGCATGCCCGCCCCAGCCGAGCGTTGCATCGACACCGCGCATGCCGGGGCGCAGGCTCAGGATCGAGAGCAGCTCGTCGAGCAGGATCGGCACGTGCGTGCCGGCCGGAGTCATGCCGCGCGCGCGCACCTTGGCGAGGAACTCCGGATCGGCATCCGCCGCGAGCTCCTTGTACTTCTCCTCGTAGCGGCGCGGGTGCGTGCCGGAGTAGCGCACGCGGCGTCGGCGCGGCTCGCTCACGAGCTCGATCCGAACGGGGCCGTGTGCGAGCGCGACATCCTGGTTTCCTGCACGCGCCAGTCTAACGGTGGGGAAGAGTCAGGTCGTGACGCGCTCAATTGGCCGCGAAGCGATTGAGGAACGCCCACAAGCCGCGCGCGAAGGTCAGGATCGCGAGCAGCGCCAGGCCGAGCTGGATCCAGCGACGCGATTGCTTGCGCTCGCGCAGGCGTGCCACCCACTGGATCGCGACGAGCAGGAACAGTCCGATCGCCCAGCGCATCCAAAACGTGCGCGCCCCGTCCAAGCCGAGCAGCCAGGCCGGCGGGCCGAACCCCAATGCCAGGAGACCCAGCGCGGCCCAGCCCAGCGCGGCGTAGGTCAGCCACGGCGACACGCGCCGCTTGGTGAGCGAGAGCACGCCGAGCACCGGCAGCAACAGCAGGCTGACGAACCCGAAGACCCACTGCCCGAGCGAGGCCAGGTCCGGCGGCGTGGCGCGCATGCGGCTGATAGCTGAACAGGTTCCAGCGCACCTGTCAGCAGGCCGGACCTCCTGCGCTCGCCGTCGACGGTTGCGCGGTGGCGTCCGCGAGTAGACTACGTAGCTCCTTGCTGCCCGAACTCGACGTCCCGTTACGCTTCGACCGCATCCTGCTGCCCAAGGTTTGGGGCGGGCGCGAGCTCGAGCGCGTTCCCGGCATCCGGTTGGAGGCGCCGGGTCCGATCGGAGAGAGTTGGGAGCTCGTCGACCGCGCCGAGCACTGCTCGCAGGTCAGCGCCGGCCAGGCCCACTCGAAGGGCGCTCCCGCTGGGGCCTCGCCGTCCACGCTGCGCGACCTCGTGCGCGACTGCGGTCGCGCGCTCCTCGGCAAGGCACCGGCCGATCGACACGGCCGCTTTCCGCTGCTGATCAAGCACCTCGACGCCCGCAAGCCGCTGTCCGTCCAGGTACATCCCGACGACGCGACCGCCGCGCGACTCGGCGGCGACAGCGAAGGTAAGTGCGAGGCCGCGATCGTGCTCGCCGCTGATCCGGGGGCCGTGATCTGGGCCGGGCTGAAGCCTGGCGTGACCCCGGCGGAATTGCGCGAGGCCGCCGCCGGTCCGGGCGTGCTCGATCTGCTTCAGCGCTGGGACGCGCGTCCCGGCCAGTGCTTCTTGATCCCCGGCGGCACCGTGCATGCGCACGGCGCCGGAGTCGTGCTGCTCGAGGTCCAGCAGAACTCCGACACCACCTATCGGCTGTGGGACTTCGGCCGGGTCGGCGACGATGGGCGCCCGCGTCCGATCCATCTCGAGCAAGCGCTGGCCGCGGCCGAGTACGGCGCACCGCCGCGACCGCCTGTCGAGGCGCGCCACGAGGACAGCGGGCGCGGCTATGGGCGCGCGCCGCTGGCACGCACGAGCAGCTTCGCGATGAACTCGCTCGCCTTCCACGCGCGCGGTCGCTTGTCGACGAACGGGCAGTACCAGATCTACTCGGCGCTGCGCGGTTCCGGCGAGCTCGCCGTGCGCGGCGGCGCGTCCGGTCTGGTGCTCCGCCCCGGCGACGTGTGGCTCGTTCCCGCTTCGATCGATTACCACTACATCGAGCCGGCCGCCGGCGGACTCGAGCTCTTGCAGATCCTGTATCGGGCCTAGCAGCCGCGACAACGATGAAAGATCCCACCTCCCCCGGACCGCGCGAGCCGGATGCCGGTCCTGCCTCGGTTCGATTGAACAAGTGGCTCGCCGACCAAGGCGTGGCTTCGCGCCGCAAGTGCGACGGCCTGATCGCCGCAGGCCACGTCAGCATCGACGGCTCCACCGTGCGTGAGCTGGGCACGCGCATCGATCCGGAGAACTGCCGCGTCGAGGTGGACGGATCGCCGATCGGCGTGCGTCCGACCCGCAAGCGCTATTACCTGCTCAACAAGCCGCGCGGTGTCTTCTGCACCAACGACGAGCTCGAGAATCGCTCGCGCGCGATCGACCTCATCGACGATCGCGACAAGGGCCGCATCTACAGTGTCGGCAGGCTCGACGAGGACACGACGGGGCTGCTCGTGCTGACCAACGACGGCGAACTCGCCAATCGGGTCATGCATCCGCGTTACGGCGTGCCCAAGACCTACCTGGTCAAGATCCACGGATTCGTCCCCGACGAGGCGTTGCAGGGCGTTCGGCAAGGAGTGCGGCTGGCCGAGGGCGTCACCGGCGGAGCGCGCGTGGTCGTGCTCAAGCGCAGCGAGAAGCAGTCGCAGCTCGAGGTCACGATCAACGAGGGCGTCAATCGCGAAGTGCGGCGCATCTTCGCCGCCGTCGGTTTCAAGATCGCGCGCCTGCACCGATCGCGCCTCGGGCCGCTCGACGACCACGGGTTGAAGATCGGCGCATGGCGCCCGCTGCGACGCGACGAAATCGAGGCGCTGCTCGATCCGACCCAGTCTGGCGCCGAGAATCCGCGCCTGGAGCGACTTCAGAAGAAGCGCGGTCCGGGGCAGAAGTTTCGCCGCGCCGCGCGCAAGGGCTCCGTTCGTACGAGCGTGCGCGCGCCCGGGGGGCGGCGCGCTTGAGGGCCGCTCCCGCGCGCGTGCTACGGCTGGGCGGCGCCGATTGCAGCGAGCACCGACTCGCCAACGGGCTGCGCGTGCTCGTGGCGCGGCGGCCGGGCGATCCGATCGTCTCGACCGTGCTCTGCTATCGCGTCGGCTCGCATGACGAGGCCGAGCACGAGGCGGGCGTCTCGCACTTCCTCGAGCACATGATGTTCAAGGGCTCGCCGAGCTACGGCAAGGGCGCGATCGATCGCGAGACGGCGCGTCTGGGCGGCTCGAACAACGCATTCACCGGGCACGACCACACGGCCTATTGGTTCGAGCTGGCTTCCGATCGCTGGGAGGCGGCCCTCGCGATCGAGGCGGACCGGATGCGACGACTGCTGCTGGAACCCGCCGAGTTCGACGCCGAGCGCGAGGTCGTGCTCGAGGAACTCGCGATGGGCGAGGACGATCCCTGGGGCGTGCTGATGCGGCGCGTCGAGGCGGTCATGTTCCCACGGCACGCCTACGGCCGGCCGATCATCGGCTATCCGAACACGCTGCGCGGCGCGACTCCCGCCTCGATGCGCGCGTATCACCGCGCGCACTATCGCCCGGACAACGCGCTGCTCGTGATCGCGGGGGACGTGAGCGTGGCCGGCGCGCGCCGCGCGGCCGCCCGGCACTTGGGCCGGCTGCCTGTACGCGCACCCGCCGCTCCCACGCGCCCGCGCGTTCCAGCGACTGCGCTCGGCGCGCACGCGCGCATCCGTCAGAGTTGGCCCGACAGCGCGCGCCGGCTCTGCCTGGCCTTCCCGACTTGCGCGGTGGGAACGCGCGAGGATCGCGCGCTCGACCTGCTGACGGTCGTGCTGGGTTCGGGTCGCCTGTCGCGACTGCAGAAGCGGCTCGTCTACGACGAGCGCCTGGCGGTCTGGGTGTCGGTGAGCAATGACACGCGGGCCACGGGCGGCGTGATGTGGATCCTGGCCGAGGCCTCGGCCGGCATCGAGCCCGCGGCGCTGGAGCGCGCGATCGCGGCGGAGCTCGAGCGCCTGCGGCGGGAGCCGATCGATGCAGTCGAGCTGCGGCGCGCGCGCGCGTTGATCCGCTCGGCAGAGGCCTTCGAATGCGAGTCGATCTCGTCCCTGGCGCAGGAGCTGGCCGTGGAAGGCATCGACCACGACTGGCGCGAGTGTTTCGACGGCGGCCGTCGCTATGACGGCATCAGCGCGCGCGAGCTGCGCGCGGTGGCCGCGGCGCGTTTCGATCCTGAGCGTTGCGTGATCGGCGAATCCCTGCCGGCGCGCGCGGAAGAGGCGCGCTCGTGAAGCAAGCACTGGCCGATCTGCCGATCCCGCATCTGCCGGTCGAGCGCGAGCTGCTCGACAACGGGATGCGTTTGTGCATCTCGTCGCGTCCAGGCGCGCCGGTCGTCGCGATGCTGCTGCACATCCGCGGCGGCGTAGGAGAGGAGCCGGAGGGCAAGGAGGGCCTGGCCTTCCTGGCCGGAGCGACGCTCGATCAGGGTACGCAGCGCCACGACGACGAGCAGATCGCCGCGCTGCTCGAGCCCGCCGGCGGCGTCGTTTCGGGAGATGCGTTCGGCCTGAACGGCGCGATCAACGGCGGTGACTGGAAGCTGCTCCTCGAGATGATGGGCGAACTCGCCTGCACGCCCGTCTTTCCGGCGGAGAAGGTCGAGCGGCAACGTGCGCGCGTGATCGAGCGCCTGCGCGTCGAGGCCGAGGATCCCGCCGCGCGCGCGTCGAAGAGCTTCCGCGAGCTGGTGTACGGAACTCACTTTCTCGGGCGCCCACAGACGGGCACGCCAGAATCGCTGGCACGCATCGAGGTCGAGGACCTGCGCGGTCACCACGCACGTGCCTGGTGCGGTCGGCGCGCGACGTTGGTCGTGTGCGGTGACGTCGATGCCCGCGCGGTCGCACGGGCGGCGCGGCGCGCCTTCCGCACGCTCGATGCGGGCAGGCCCGAAGAATTGCGCGACGGTCCCTACCCGCCGATCGAGCGTCGCCTCGCCGTGCATCCGATGCAGCGCGAGCAGGCGCACCTGTATTTCGGGCACCTCGGCGTGCGCTACGCGCATCCGGACTACGCTCGGCTGGTCGTGCTGGACCACGTGCTCGGCACCGGGCACGGTTTCACCAACCGAATCGGCCGGCGCCTGCGCGACGAGCAGGGGCTGGCCTACGCGGTGCACGCGTCGATCCACGCGACAGCGAGCCGCTATCCGGGGGCATTCACCGCGTACATCGGGACGGCTCCGGAGAACGTCGAGGCGGCGCTGCGGGGGTTCCTGGAGGAGGTGCGCCGGATACGCGAAGAGCCGGTGTCACGCGCGGAGTTGCAACTCGCGCAGGACTACCTCGTCGGTTCCTATGCGTTGTCCTTCGAGCGTTCGAGCGAGCGCGCGCAATACCTGTTGTCAGCGGAGTTGTTCGGTCTGCCGCCCGATCACCTGCAGCGCCTGGTCGAGAGCTTCCGCTCGACCACGGCGGCCGACGTGCTCGCCGCGGCGCGCACGCACTTGCACCCGGAGCAGGCCAGCCTCGCCGCCGCCGGTCCGGTCGAGCGCAACTCACTCGAGCGCGCGCTGCGCCGCGCGGGCGCCGCGACGCGCAGCGGGAGACGTCGCCGATGAGTCCGCCGCACGGCGCCGGCGCTCGCTGGAAGATTCCGATCCTGGTTGCGCTGTCGACATTCGTCGGCTGCGCGGCGGCCGAGTTCCTGTTTCGCGCGTGCGGGCCGCGCCGGCATGCGCCACCGCACATCGAGACCTCGGATGGGCGCGAGGTCCCGCTGTCCGAGATCGCGCACTTCCTGCGTACCTCGGGCGCGTCGGTATCCAGTGGGGCGGGCTCGCAGATGGCGCCGCACCTGTACGCCCGCGCGTGCTACGACTCGCCGCGCTGGCCGTACTTCGACGAGCGCGGCTGCATCACGATCCGCACGAACCGACTCGGTTTCCGTGACGATGAGTTCGACCTGCTGCCGGCCGAGGACGAGCTGCGCGTGCTCGCAATCGGCGATTCGTTCACCTTCGGCAGCGGCGTGCAGAGCGAAGACACCTGGCCGCAGCAGCTCGAGCGCATGCTCGAACACGGGCGCCTCGGGCCGGTCCAGGTCGTGAACGCGGGCTTCGCCGCGGGCCATGCTCCGTCCACTTACGCGAGTTGGGTCGCCGGCGACGGGCTCGCGCTGCAGCCGCGACTCGTGATCGTCGGTTTCTGCCTCAACGACATGGGGGGGCGCATTCCGATGCTGGCTTATCCCGTGCTCGAGCAGGGACCGCCGTTGTTGGGTGTTTCGAAGCTGGGCGAGTTCCTGCTGCGGCGCTCGCGACAGCAGTCTTTGAACGCGCAGGCCAGCGGCGACTATGAGGTCGTGCTCGAGGCCTTTCCCGAGCCATGGGAGGCGACGCAGCGCGGGCTGGTCGTGATCCAGAAGGCCTGCGAGCAGCGCGGCGTGCCGCTGCTGGTTGCGGTGTTCCCGATGCTCTCGATGCTCGGCGAGCGCTATCCGTACCGGGGTCTGCATCGACGCGTGGGCGAGTTCCTCGAGGAGCGCGGAATCGCGTCGGTCGACCTCTACGCGAATTTCGAAGGGCGCGACGAGCGCGAGCTGTGGGTCGACGTGACCGACCAGCATCCCAACCACGTCGGCCAGCACATCATCGCGCAGGGCATCCGCGACTGGCTGTCGCTGCATCCGGAGATTCTCGCGCGCTAGCGAGGTACTGAGCCCGCCTCAAATCCGGCGAGTTGGCATGAAATGAGCCCGCCTCGAATCCGCTGGCTTCGCTGCGCGAAGCCGTCGGATTCGAGGCGGGCTCGGTACCTCGGATTTGAGGCGGGCTCGGTACCTCGGTACCGCAGTACCTCAGTGGTGGTGGCCGTGTCCGGCCCCGGCTGCCTTCTCGCCCTCGGGTTCGGGCAGGTCGGAGACCAGCGCGTCCGTGGTCAGCAGCAGGCTCGCGACCGAGGCCGCGTTCTGCAGTGCCATGCGCACGACCTTGGCCGGGTCGATCACGCCGGCCGCGACCAGGTCCTCGTAGGTGTCGGTCGCCGCGTTGTAGCCGTACACGTTGCCGCTCTTCGCGCGCACGTTCTGCACGACGACGGGACCGTCCTGGCCCGCATTGACCGCGATCTGCTTCATGGGGGCTTCGAGCGCGCGACGCACGATTTGGGCCCCGATGCGCTCATCGCCTTCGAGCTTCAGCTTGTCGACCGTGTCCTGGCACGAGAGGAGCGCCACGCCGCCGCCGGGCACGATGCCCTCTTCGACCGCCGCACGCGTCGCGTGCAACGCGTCCTCGACGCGCGCCTTCTTCTCCTTCATCTCGGACTCGGTCGCGGCACCGACATTGATCTGCGCGACGCCGCCCGACAGCTTCGCCAGTCGCTCCTGGAGCTTCTCGCGATCGTAGTCGGACTTCGTGTCGGCGATCTCGGCCTTGATCTGCTCGATGCGACCCTTGATCGCTTCCTTCGAGCCCGCGCCCTCGATGATCGTCGTCGTGTCCTTGGTGATCACGACCTTCTTGGCGCGACCGAGGTCGCGCATGCTCATCGTCTCGAGCGAGCTGCCGGTCGACTCGAAGATCGGCGTGGCGGCCGTCAGCACCGCGATGTCCTCGAGCATCGACTTGCGGCGGTCACCGAAGCCCGGGGCCTTCACGGCGACGCACGGGAACGCACCGCGCAGACGATTCACGACCAAGGTCGCGAGCGCCTCGCCTTCGACTTCCTCGGCGATGATCACGAGCGGGCGGCCGCTGCGCGCGACCTCCTCGAGGATCGGGATCATCTCCTTGACGGTCGCGATCTTCTTCTCGTGCACCAGCACGTAGGCGTCCTCGAAGACCGCCTCCATCGTCTTCGGATTGGTGATGAAGTGCGGCGACAGGTAGCCCTTGTCGAACTGCATGCCCTCGACCCAGTTCACTTCGGTCTTCAGGCTCTTGCCTTCCTCGACCGTGATGACGCCGTCCTGGCCGACCTTCTCCATGGCTTCCGCCAGGATGTCGCCGATCTCCTTGTCGTTGTTCGCGGCGATCGCGCCGACCTGGGAGATGTCGCTGCGGCCCTTGACGTTCTTCGCGGTCTTCTTGATCTGCGCGACGCAGGCGTCGACGGCCTTGTCCATGCCGCGCTTGAGCGCGACCGGGTTGGCGCCGGCCGTCACGTTCTTCAGGCCTTCCTCGAAGATCGCTTCGGCGAGCACGGTCGCCGTGGTCGTGCCGTCGCCCGCGCCGTCGTTGGTGCGGGAGGCGACTTCCTTGACCAGCTGCGCGCCCATGTTCTCGTACGGGTCCTCGAGCTCGATCTCCTTGGAGACGGTGACGCCGTCCTTGGTCACGGTCGGGCTGCCGAAGGACTTCTCGATGATCACGTTGCGGCCGCGGGGCCCCAGCGTGACCTTGACTGCGCGGGCGAGCTTGCGCACGCCGTTGCGGATGTGCTCGCGCGCTTCCGCGTCGTAGCTGATTTGCTTGGCCATGTTCGCTTGGATCTCCTCGAAAGGAGGAAGGTGATGTTGGGTGCGGGGAAGTGGATCGGTGCGCGCTCGACCTAGTCTTCGAGGATCCCGAGGATGTCTTCCTCGCGCATGATCAAGTACTCCTCGCCGCCGATCTTGACTTCGGTGCCGGCGTAGGAGCTGAAGAGCACGCGGTCGCCCGCGCGAACCGCCAGCGGCTCACGCTCGCCGTTCTCCTTCACGCGGCCGTTGCCGACGGCGATGATCTTGCCTTCCTTCGGCTTTTCCTTGGCCGTCTCGGGCAGCAGGATGCCGCCGGCCGTCTTGGACTCGGCTTCGACGCGCTGAACGAGCACGCGATCGTTGAGGGGACGGACATTCACCTTGCTCTTCTGCTTCGTTGTCGTGGCCATGGAAGGACTCGCTTGTGGGTTGCTTCGAGGAAAAGGGGTTGGGGATCGGTGGACGGAAGCGCGGTTGCCGGCCTGCTGCGCGGGGCGTCGAGCTCGCGGTGACGCCGTCAGGCGTGCACCACGGGAGGGGGAGGTGGCGGAAGGCCGAGCGCGCGGCAGATCTGCTGTCGCAGCACGTGCGGTTGCACGGGCTTGCGCAACACGGCGAACGCACCGATGCGCAGCGCCTCGCGCTCGAGGAGCTCGTTCAAGCTCCCGGAGTAGACGAGGCACGGCAGATCAGCGCGCGCTTGGCGGATCAGCGGCAAGGCCTCCAGCCCCCCGCACTCCGGCATCTGGAGGTCGAGCAGGCAGGCATGAACCGGTTTGGAACGAACGATCTCCAGGGCTTCCCTGCCGGTCTCGGCGTGCAGGCTTTCGATCCCGAGATCGCTGAGCAACTCGGCAACGCCACAGCGGACGTTGTCGTCGTCGTCAGCGAGCAGGATCTGCCGCGGCACGAGCATAGAGGGGGCCTCGGAGGCGCCGTGAGAAGGCAAAGGGCGTGCCGCTGGCGAAGCTGACGCAGCGGATGCCCTTCTTGGTTCCAAACAGCCTTCAAAAGGAGTCCAGATAGCCATTAGCCTCGGCAGCGGCTATCTCCATCGCCGCTGCCGATGTGGCAGGAGGGGCAGGCAGGCGACGTGGCTGCTGTCGCTTTGGCAGCGTCAGGAGGGCGCGGCGCGGTGCCGAGGCGGAACTCTGAATCAAAAAGAGAGCGGCAGGTCTCGAATGGATGCGAGCGCCACCTACTCGCGAACCTTCAGTCCTCACGAGAGCCTCCCATGCCCAATCCATCGACAGCGTTGCTCACCCTGGCCCTGATGGCGCCCGCGAGCGTCATGGTCGCACAGCAGATCGCCTACGACGGCTTCCAGAACGGCCCCGTGCCTGATCTGTCCGGTTCCACCGGCGGGACCGGCTGGACCGGCGCCTGGCTGGACACCAGCACGGATCCGACCGCCATCGCGGGACCCGGCTTGGCCTATCCGGGGCTCGCCTCCCAGCCCGGTGCGGCGGTCACTCCCACGGGCAGTGGCGTCTATCCGATGTCGGTGTACCAACGCTCGTTCGCCGTGCCCCCCGGCGGCGACACCCTCTACGTCTCCTTCCTGATGCGCGACGACAGCGCATTCGGCATCTGGGGCGGCCTCTCCTTCGGTCAGTACCCGAAGAAGATGTACGTCGGCTCGCCGCCGGGCATGTACGCATTCGGCCTGATGATGAGCGAGGGGCTCGGCGACATCACGAACCACCCGCTCGTTCCTGGCGCCACCACGCTGGTGGTCGTGAAGATCACGAAGCCCGCCGGCAGCTCCAGCGGCACCTATCGCCTGTACCTCGACCCGCAGGTCGGTAGCGCGGAGCCGGCCTTCCCCGACGCAGCCTACTCGATCGGGATGGCGGCACTGCCGACCTCACTGCAGATCGACAATGGCACCGGGTTCACCACCGACGAGATCCGCGTCGGCACGAGCTGGAGCGCGGTGCTGCCCGCGCAGCCGCCGATCTGGATCGACGTCGGCTTCGCCAAGCCCGGCACGAGCGGCGCGCCGCACCTCGTCGGCTCCGGGCCGCTGGTCGCCGGTTCCACGAATCGCGTGACGCTGTCCAACGCCAAGCCCCTCTCGACTGCGCTGCTCGGCGTCGGAGCCAACGCGTTGAACCTGCCTCTGCTCGGTGGCGTGCTGGTGCCCGAACCGACGTTGATCTTCGGCCAGGTGACTTCGAGCACGGGCGGCGCGAGCCTGTCCTCCACGTGGCCGGCGGGCATTCCCGTCGGTCAGCCGCTGTACTTCCAGTACTGGATCCAGGACTCGGCGGCGAGCTTCGGCTACTCGGCCAGCAACGGCCTGAAGGCGCTCGCTCAGTAGACGCCGCAGCCTTCCGGCCGCGCCCGTTGCATCGCCCGTCGGCGGCGCGATGATGGCGCGCGCCGGAAGGCTGCATGTCCAACGTCCCTCCGATCGAGTCCGTGGTCGCAACGCTGGTCGCGGAGCACCCGCTCTTCGACGCGCACGTGGATGCGCTGCAGCGGCAACTCGACCTCGGGCACGACCTCGGTGTGGCCGGCCCGGGCCAGTTCGACCTCGAGCGCGGCCGCCGCGCCGGCCTGGGCGCGGTCGTGCTCGTGTGCTGGTGCGATCCGGGCTACATCCGGCCCGAGCGCGGCGGTGCTTTCGCGCGCACCGTCGCGCTGCTCGAGCAGGCGCACGTGCTCGCGCGCCGGCACCCGGCGCGCGTGTTGCTCGCGGGAAACGGCGCCGACGTCGAGCGCGCGCATGCGGGCGGACGCGTTGCCGCGATTCCCGGCATCGAGGGCGGCCACTCGATCGAGGACAGTCTCGACAAGCTCGATTGGTTCTTCGAGCGCGGCGTGCGCGTGATGACGCTGGTGTGGAACAACCACCTCGCGTGGATCCGCTCGTGCCAGGACGGCGCGGGGCCCGGGATCCCGGAGGGGCTTTCGGAATTCGGCCGGGGCGTGGTCGCGCGGATGAACGAGCTCGGCATGCTCGTCGACCTCTCGCACGCCGGCGAGCGCAGCTTCTACGACACGCTCGACTGCAGCGCGCACCCGGTGATGGCCTCGCATTCCGGCTGCAAGGCGCTGCACGACCATCCGCGCAACCTGAACGACGCGCAATTGCGCGCGCTCGCCGCACGCGACGGCGTCGTCGGCATCGTGTTCCACCCCGGATTCCTCGACGCGGCGGCGCGCGAGGAGGAGGCGCGCGTGCGGGCTTCCGATGCGTACAAGGCGCTCGGCGGCGGCGACGACACGCTCACGTTCACGCGGCAATCCGAACTGATGCAGCGCACGGCGAGCCCGCTGCCGCTGGCGCGGTTGCTCGACCACGTCTGCCACGCGGCAGCCGTCGCGGGCGTTGCGCACGTCGGCATCGGCTCCGACTACGACGGGATCCTGCGCGGGCCGCAGGGGCTGGAGCACGCAGGCTGCTACGACCGGCTCGTCGACGGACTGCTCGGGCGCGGCTTCGGGCACGACGAAGTCCGCGCGATCCTGGGCGGGAACATGCGGCGCGCATTCGCTGCCGCGACCGGCGCGGGCACGCGCGCCGGAGCCGGGGCCGAGCTCATTCCGCTGGTTGCGAGCTGAGAATTCGGGCCCCGGGCCGCCACCATTCGCGGCCTCGAGCATCCAGGGTTGCAGGACGCTCGTGTGGCGTCGCCGAGGAAATCCCTCACCGAGGACAGCCCGATGAACCCGCTCTCCGCGCACTCCCAACCTCCACCCTCCGGCTCCATTCCCCCGTCCGCTCCGATGGCAGCCGACTTCAGCTCGGTCGAGGACGTCGAGAGTTTCGCGTCCATTCCCGAGGGCGTGTACCTGTGCAAGATCACCGATGTGCGCGACGGGCTGTCGCGCGACGGCAGCACGCGCTGGGCGCTGCGCCTGGAGGTCGTCGACGGCGACTACGCGGGCCGGACGGCCGGTTGGGACGGCATCACCTGGAGCGACAGGGGGCTGCGGCGCGTCAAGCACGTGCTCGACAAGCTCGGCTTCGACGTGTCGGGCCGCCTCGAGGTCCACCGCGGCGACCTGCTCGGCCGGCAGGCGCGCGTGCAGTTCACGCTGGAAGAGCGCGAAGATCCGCTGACCGGCATCAAGCAGGTGCGGCTGCGCGTGCCCTACCTCGGCTACTCGACGGCCGCGCAGCCCGCCTCGCCGTTCTGAGCACCGCGGCGCGCCGCGGCGCGCCGAAGGCGCGCGCGCGGCGGCAGTTTGGTAGACCAACGCACATGACGAGCTCCCTCTCTCGCGACGCGCTCGAGTTGATGCGCGCCGCGCACGAGGTCGCCGCGCGCGCCCACAGCCCCTACTCTGGAATCCGTGTCGGTGCGGCGCTGCTCTGCGCGGATGGCGGCATGGTCGCCGGCTGCAACGTCGAGAGCGCGAGTTACGGCCTAACGCAATGCGCCGAGCGCGCGGCGCTGACCGCGGCGATCGCGCTCGGAGAGCGCGAATTCCGCGCGCTCGCGATCTGGGCCAGCACGCCGCGCGTGCTGATGCCGTGCGGCGCGTGCCGGCAGGTGCTGGCCGAGCACGCACCCGATCTCGTCGTGCAGTGCGGCTGCGGGTGGCTAGCGCGAGAGGCCCGGCCGCGCTCCTTGACACGCTCGAATCTGCGGCGCCTGCTTCCGGGCGCCGTGTCCGAGCACGACGTGCGGCGCGGCGGCCGCTGAATCCGACGCGACCGAACTGGGCGCAGTGTCCGCGGTCGATGCTCCCGTGATCGCCGACGCCGAGTCGCGGCGCCCGCGCGCTCCTATACTCTCTCGCCGCCGCGCGCCGCGGCTCTCGCCCCGCATGGACTCCGATCCCCGTTCGGCCCGGTCACGACCACCGCGCACGCCTGTCGAACGCATGCACTGGCTCGTCGGCGAGCTCGCTCGTCACGACCGTCTCTATCACGTCGACGGCCGGCCCGAGATCAGCGATGCCGAGTACGACCGGATGTTCCGCGAGCTGGCCGAACTCGAGCAGGCCCATCCGCGAGACGTCCTGCCGGACAGCCCCACGCGCCGCGTCGGTGCGGCGCTGCCGGAGGGGCAGGGGCTCGCGCGCGCACGCCACGAGGTTCCGATGCTGTCGATCGACAGCCTGTTCTCGGCGGACGAGGTGCGCGACTTCGAGGCGCGCGTGCGCCGCTTCCTCGCGCTGGGCGCCGAGGAGCCGCTGGCCTGGGTGTGCGAGCCGAAGCTCGACGGCGTCTCCGCGGCCCTGACCTACGTGGACGGGCTGCTCGCGCGCGCGCTGACGCGCGGCGATGGCGAGGTCGGCGAGGACGTCACCGCGAACCTGCGCACCGTGCGCGCCATTCCATTGCGACTCACCGACGCGCGCCGCGCGGCTCCCTCGCTGCTCGAGGTGCGCGGGGAGGTGATCATGGAGCGCGGCTCGTTCGAACGCTTCAATGCGGAACGCATCGCGCGCGACGAGCCTGAGCTCGCCAATCCGCGCAATGCGACCGCCGGCGCCGTGCGCCGCACCGATCCGGCCGAGGTCGCGCGCTACCCGTTGACCTTCCATCCGTGGGCCGTCGTGCGCGTCGAGGGCGTTTCCTTTGCGCGCTACCAGCACCTGGCCGAAGCGCTGGCCGACTGGGGCTTTGCCGAACTCGGCCTGCGCGCGGTCTGCGCGGACGTCGAGGCCTGCCTCGCCTACCACGCTCGGTTGGAGGCGCGGCGCTTCGAGATCCCATTCGAGATGGACGGCGTCGTCGCGAAGCTCGACGACCTTGCTCTGCGCGAGCGCCTCGGGACGACCGCGCGCGCCGTGCGCTGGCAGTACGCGCACAAGTTCGCCGCATTGGAGGCCACCAGCACGCTGCGTGCGATCGAAGTCCAGGTCGGGCGCAACGGCCGCCTGACGCCGCGCGCGCACGTCGATCCGGTCGAGGTCGGCGGCGTCACCGTCACGCACGCGACCTTGCACAACGCCGAGCACGTCGCGGCGCTCGCGCTGTCGATCGGAGACGCCGTGTTCCTGCGCCGGGCCGGCGACGTGATCCCGCAGATCACGAGCGTCTCCAAGAGCGCAAGCGGCCCAGCGCCTTCCGACTGGGATCAGCGCATTCCGCCGGAGCTGCTCGGACCTGACGGTGCGCTGCGCGCCGGAGTCACCACCGCTTGGCGCGCGCGCTTCGAGGCGCCGCGAGCCTGCCCGGCCTGTGGCAACGCCTCCGTTGCCAGTGGGAAGTACTGGGTGTGTCCAGCCGGTCTCTCCTGCCAGCCGCAACTGGTCGGACGCACCGAGCAGTTGGTCGCGCAGGCCGCCTTCGACATCGATCAGCTCGGCGAGAAACGCATCCTCCAGCTCGTCGAGCACGGCTTCCTGCAAAGCCCGGCGGACGTGTTCCACCTCGATTCGACCAAGCTGGTCGAGCTCGAGCGCTGGGGCGAGAAGAGCGTGGCGAAGCTGTTCGAGCAGCTCGCGGCGCGCCGCGCGATCCCGCTCGAGCGCTTCCTGGTCGCGCTGTGCATTCCCGACGTCGGTGTTGCGACCGCCAAGTTGCTCGCGCAGCACCTGGGAAGCTTCGAGCAGGTGCGCGCAGCGAGCGAGGAAGGGCTGCTGCACATCGACGGCATCGGGCCCGAGCTCGCGCGCGGGCTGCCGGCGTGGTTCGCCGATTCCGGCAATCAAGCGCTGGTTTCGCGGCTGCTTGCAGGCGGCGTGAGCGTGGGCGAGGCCACGCGCGCCGCCGCCGGCGGCGCTCTCTCGGGCAAGACCTTCGTGCTGACCGGGACGCTCGTGTCGATGGGGCGTGCCGAAGCGAAGCATGCGATCGAGGAGCGCGGCGGGCGCGTGGCCTCGTCGGTCAGCACGAAGACCGATTACGTCGTGGCGGGCGCCGAGGCCGGCTCGAAGTTGAAGAAGGCGCAGGAGCTCGGCATTCAGGTCCTCGACGAGGCCGCGTTCGGCGCGTTGTTGGCGCGTTGACCCGTCGGCGCGTCCCTGCGAGAGGCAAACGGCGCTATCCTGTGCGTCGCATTTCATGAGCGAGCAACCCGTCACCCCAAACGTCCCGGATTCGAAGGATCCCGACGAGCGCCTGTTCGACTTGCCGGCGGATGCCGACACGAGTCACACGCGTGGTCTGATCGAGCGTGCTCAGCATGGCGATGTCGAGGCGCTGAACCTGCTCTTCAAGACGTATTACGACTTGATGCTCGAGCTGGCGCGAAAGCGTTTGGGGACCCGGCTGCGCGGCAAGGAGGAGGCCGACGACCTCGCGCAAACGACCTTCCGCGAGGCGACCCGCGACTTCCACGCCTACGTCTACCGCGGCGAGGGGTCGCTGCTGCGCTGGCTCGTGCGCATCCTGCAGAACAAGATCCGCGACCGCGCCGAGTTCTATGCGGCGCGCAAGCGCGACATCTCGCGCGAACACTCGCTGGACGAGACCTCGCGCGACGATCCTGAGCTGCCGCGGGTGCCGGAACCGGCGGCTCGCGAGGTGCCCGTTGCACGAGCAGCGGAGCGACACGAAGAAGATCGGATCTTGCGCGAAGCGCTTTCGCGGCTCTCGCCCGAGCACCGGCAGGCGATCACGCTGGTCTTCTTCGAGGGACGACAGCTCAAGGAGGCCGGGCAGCTGATGGGCGGGCGCACCGAGGATGCGGTGCGGATGCTGCTGCGCCGAGCGGAGAAGAACCTGTACGACCTGATCCGAACCCGCGTGGACGCACTCGAGGAGTGAGCAGGGGAGCGGGTCCGCGCGGCCTTGTCGGGTCGCTGCGGCTGCGCTAGAGTCTTCGCCCCGCTGTCGATCCGGATGGGTCGCCGGGCGGAGCCTGAAAACGAGTGGGCCGCTAACTCAATTGGTCAGAGTGCCATGTTCACAGCGTGGAAGTTACTGGTTCGAGTCCAGTGCGGCCCACCAACATTACCCGGGCATCCCGGGCACGTCGGCGCGCGTGATGATGCGCGCGCGCTCTCGGCGCAATCGGCTCGCCGCAGGTGCCTGATACCATCCGCGGGATGAGCCGCAAGCTCGACGCCGGCGGCAGCTCCCCGCAGGCCGTCCCTCCGACGCGCGTCGGCGCGCTCCAAGCGTCGCTGTGGTTGTGCGCACTCGGCGCCGTCGCGGCCGCCGCCTTCGGGCAGCACCTCGACGGCCCCTTCGTGTTCGACGACATCGCGGCGATACGCGACAACGAGTCCATCCGCGGCAGCGCGATCGATGCTCTCTCGCCACCGCGGGACACGTCGGTCGCCAGTCGTCCGCTCGTGAACTGGACGCTTTGGGTGAACCGGGCGATGTGCGGACCCGAGGCCGTCGGATACCGGGTCGTGAATCTCGGATTCCACGTCATCACCGCGTGGGTGTTGGCGCTGCTGCTCGCGCACGCGTTTGGCAGTCCCCGCGTGCCCGCCGCCTTGCAAGCGCGCGCGCGCCAGGCGGCGCTCGGAACCGCGCTCGTCTTCGTCGTTCATCCGCTGACGAGCGAGGTCGTCTACTACCCGACTCAGCGCACCGAACTCCTGGCCGTCCTGCTGAGCCTGGCCTGCCTTTGGCTGTGCGCGAGCGCGGCGAGCCGGCAATCGAAGTGGCTGTCGGTCGCGGGGATCGCCTGCTGCTGGCTGGCGATGGGCTGCAAGGAAGCGGCGGCGGGCCTTCCCTTGATCGTGCTCGGCTACGACCGGGCGCTCATCGCGGGGAGCTTTGCCGGCGCGCTGCGTCTGCGCAAATGGACCTACGCGGGTCTTGCGGCGAGCTGGGTCTATCTGGCTTGGACCGTGCTGCAGGCCGGACGCGCCAAGACGGTTGGTTACGGGCTGGGACCCGGATTCACCGACTACCTCGCCACGCAGTTCGAAATTCTCCCGACGTACTTCCTGCTCGTCGTACGGCCTTGGCCGTTGAGCATGGATTACGGCCCGCTGCATCAGACGCCGTTGCTTGCGCATCCGATGGGGGCGATGTTCGTCGCGGCACTGGTCATCGGAAGCACGTTGGCCGTTTGGCGCGCGCCGCGGATCGGGCTGGTGCTGGGAGCCGTGTGCGGATGGCTCGCGCCCAGCTCAGGGCTCATTCCGATCGTGACCGAGATCGGCGCCGAACGTCGGATGTACCTGCCGCTCGCCGCGCTCCTGCCCCTGGCGGCCGCTCTACTCGTCGTCGGGATCGCGCGATCGGGGACCGGGCGCACGCTCGGAGCCGGGCTTGCTTGCGCGGTCGTCGCCGCCGCCGTCGGGCTGTGCGGGTGGCTCACTCACGAGCGCGGACGCGACTGGGTCAGCGCGCAGGCAGCCTGGTCCGCCGCGGCGGAAGCTCGACCGCGGAATGCACGCGCGCATTGGGCGCTGGGCGTCGAGCTGCAGTTGCAGGGCGATGCGCCGCAAGCCGAGCTCCACTACCGCCGCGCGCTGGAGCTGCGACCTTACTACGCGGATGCGAACATGAATCTCGCGGTCCTGCTCGTCGGCAGCGGCCGACTCGCCGAGGCCCTGCCGCATTTCGAGCGCGCCGTGGTCGCGGATCCGCTGAACGTGATGAAGCGCGCCAATTACGGGCTCGCGCTCAGGGATGCAGGGCAGCTGGGGCCGGCCCGAACCGAGTTGGAAGCGGCGCTGCAGGTGGATCCCGACTCTCCGGAGGCGCTGCGGAACCTGGGCCTGGTCGAGCTCTCGTCGAATCGACCGGAGGCGGCGTTGCGACATTTCGAGCACGCACTGCGGCACAGGTCCGGCGACGTGAACCTGCGGCTCAATCGAGCACAGTCGCTGCGCATGCTCGGCCGCGAATCGGAAGCACGCGCGGAGATCGAAGGCGTCTTGCGCGAACAGCCGTCCCATGCGGGCGCGCGACAGATGCTCGGGCAGTAGCTCGCGCTCGATCGGCGGCGCGTCGATGCCGGCCTACGGCCGCCGCGTCTCGAGTTGCAGCGTCGAATGCCCGATCTTGAACTGACGCTCGACGAGCGCCGACACGCGCCGCTGCAGCTGTTCCGCCTCGACCAGCGGCCGATCGTCGACCACCAGGTGCGCGGTCAGGCACACGTAGCCGCTCGTGATCTCCCACACGTGCAGATCGTGCACGTCGCGCACGGCCGGCTCACCCGCGAGGATCGCGTCGCGCACCTGCTCGGGTTCGATGTGAGGCGGACTCTGCTCGAGCAGCACGCGCAGCGCCTGCCGCAGCAAGCCGATGCCCCACCACACGATCACGCCGGCCACGAGCAGCGACAGCAACGGATCGATCCACAACCAACCGGTCGCCCACAGCAGGGCTCCGCCGATCACGATCGCGACCGAGGACAGCGTGTCGCCGAGCATGTGCAGGAACGCGCTGCGGGTGTTGAGGTCCTCGGCTCCTGATCGGTGCAGGATCCACGCGGTCAGCACGTTGACGCCCAGGCCCGCGGCGGCGATCACCGTCATCTGCGGGCCGGCGACCGCCGTTGCGCTCGAGAAGCGGGTGAAAGCCTCCCACGCGATCCACACCGTGAACGCGAGCAGGCCGACGCCGTTGGCCAGCGCGGCGAGTATCTCGGCGCGGTGCAGACCGAAGTGCGAGCGTGAATCCCTCGGCAGGGCCGAGATGTGGAAGGCCGCCCAACTGACGAGCAGCGCGACCGCATGGCTCGCCATGTGCGCGGCGTCCGACAGCAGCATCAGGCTGCCAGTCCAGAGGCCGCCGACGATTTCGACGGCCATCATCGCAAGCGTCAGCGCGACGCACAGGCCGAGCGCGCGGCGCGAGCGAGCGCTCACGTGTTCGTGGCCGTGCGCGTGCGCGTGGCCGTGGCCGTGTTCGGCCGCGTCGCGCGCCAGCGGGCCGTGGTGCTGGTCGCAGTGGGGATGGGTGGAGGCGCCGGACACGTCAGCGGGCAGTATCGGCCGTCATCGCACGCGCGCACAAGGGGCGCTCCGCGCTAACCTGCGCGGCCCCGCATGAGTGGCCAGAGCTACATCCTCGGCGCCAACGACCACGAACTCGCGCGCCTCGCATTCCAGCACGAGGTCTGGTCGGGACCGACGCGCGAACTGCTCGAACGCGCCGGCGTCGGTCCCGGCGCGCGCGTGCTCGATGCCGGCGCCGGGCCCGGCCATGCGACCGCCCTGATTCGCGAGCTCGTCGGCGAGCGCGGCCGGGTAGTCGCCCTCGACGAGGCCGAGCGTTGGCGCTCCGTGCACGAGGCTCGCATCCGCGGCGCGGGCTGGAGCAATGTCGAGTTCCGCGTCACCGAGCTCGAACGGGCCGAACTCCACGCGGGGACCTTCGACGTCGTGTACCTGCGCTGGGTGCTGTCCTTCGTGCGAGAACCCGTGCGGGTGCTCGAGCGTCTCGCGCGCGCGCTGGCGCCCGGCGGCCGGCTGGTCGTGCACGACTACAACCACGAGGGCATCTCGCTCTTCCCCGAGAGCGCCGGTTTCAGGGCTGCGATTCGCGCGACGCGCGCGTGGTACGCGCGCGCCGGCGGCGACACCTTCGTCAGCGGTCACCTGCCGCATCACCTGCGCGCGGCCGGGCTCGAAGTCGTCGAGCACCTGCCGCGCGTCTTGTGCGGCGGTCCCGACTCGCCGGCCTTCCGCTGGGCAGGCGCGTTCTTTCCGCATTACTCGCAGCAGATGGTCGACGGCGGTCTGTTGGCACCGGCCGAGCGCGACCAGTTCCTGCGCGAGTGGGCCGAACGCGAGCGCGATCCCGACAGCATGTTCTTCTCGCCGATCGTCACCGGTACGATCGCGCGTCCACGCATATGAGCAATCCCGTCGAGAAGCGCGGCCTGCAGGATCGATTCGCGCCGCACAACCGCTGCTTCGGCTGCGGGCCGGCCAACGAGCTCGGTCTGCGCATCCAGAGCATCCCGCAGGGCGACGAGGTCGTCGCCGATTGGACGCCGAAGCCGCATCACGAGGCCTTCGACAACGTGCTGAACGGCGGGATCTGCGGCGCGCTGCTCGACTGCCACCTGAACTGGACGGCAGCCTGGCACCTGATGAACAAGAGCGGCGCGAGCACGCCGCCGTGCACGGTGACGGCGGAGTACCACGTGAAGCTCAAGCGGCCGACACCGATGAACCAGCCGGTGCGGCTGGTGGCACGGGTGGTCGAGTCGGGCGCGGACCGCGCCGTGGTCGAGGGCACGCTGTCGTCGGGCGGCGTCGTGACCGCGACGTGCCGCGGAACCTTCGTCGCGGTGAAGGAAGGCCACCCGGCCTACCATCGCTGGTAGGGCGGCCGGCAGCACTCGATCGGCAACACTCGATCGGCAACACTCGATCGGCAACACTCGATCGGCAACACTCGATCGGCAACACTCGATCATGTTCCTCTCCGCAATCCTGCTCGCCGTGTCCGCCGCGCAACAACCGGCCGCGGTCGGTACGCTGCAGCTCGTCGAGACCGCGCCGGTCGAGACGACTCTCGACCACGCCGACATCCCGGAGACACTCGACGTCTGGCTCGCGATGATCGAGGGCGCGAAGACCTCGATCGACTTGTCGCACTTCTACGTGTCGAGCACGCCCGGCAAGCGCCTCGAGCCGATTCTCGGCGCGCTCGAAGCGGCTGCCGCGCGCGCCGTCAAGGTGCGTCTGATCGCCGACCTCAAGTTCGTGAAGACCTACCCCGAGTCGCTCGAGCGGCTCGAGCAGCGCGGGGTCTCGGTGCTGCGCATCGACTACTCGAAGATCGGCGGCGGCGTCCAGCACGCGAAGTACATGCTCATCGACGGCCGCGAGGCGTTCCTGGGCAGTCAGAACCTCGACTGGCGCTCGCTCGAGCACATCCAGGAACTCGGTCTGCGCTTCGACGCGCCCGAGCTCGTGCGCGCGCTGCAACGCGTGTTCGAACACGACTGGTCGCTCGGCGGCGGGGGACAGGCGCCGGTCGTCGGCGCTGCAAGCGCCGCGGTCACAGGCGCGGACGGCGCGCGGATCGAGTTCGTCGCGAGCCCGCAGGGCCACCTGGCGGGTGCCGAGTGGGACCTGCCGCGCATCGTGAGCGCGATCGACTCGGCCAGGCAGAGCGTCTGCGTCCAGCTCCTGACCTACAAGGCGAACGCGCGCGAGGGCGGCTATTGGGAAGAGTTGGAGAGCGCGCTGCGCCGCGCGGCCTCGCGCCGCGTCGCGGTGCGCCTGCTCGTGTCGGACTGGTGCAAGCGCAAGGGCACGATCGAGGGCCTGCAGAGCCTCGAGGTCCTGCCGAACGTGGACGTCAAGCTCGTTTCCCTGCCGGCCTGGTCGGGCGGCTTCATTTCGTTCGCGCGCACGATCCATGCGAAGTACATGGTCGTCGATGGCGCGCTCGCGTGGCTGGGCACGAGCAATTGGGAGCGCGACTACTTCTACCAGTCGCGCAACGTCGGTCTGCTCGTCGAGGGCGGCGCGCTGCCGCCGCGCTTGCAACGCTTCTTCGAGGACGGCTGGGCCAGTCCGTGGGCCTTCGCCGTCGATCCGTGCGCGCGCTACGAAGCGCCGCGCGTATCGGACGAGTCCGGCCGCTGAGCGCGGCGCGGGTTCCCCTGGCGCGGGGCGGAAGCGAAACGATACGCTCGCTGCTGCCGATGTACGCGCTCAGCACGACCCTGGCCGTTCCGCACGGCGCCGAGTGGTTGGCGCTGGGCCTCTCGTACCTGCTCGGCGCCGTGCCGTTTTCGTGGCTGCTCGCGCGCATGCTCAAGGGCGTCGACATCCGCACCGTCGGCAGCGGCAACATCGGATCGACCAACGCGGCGCGCGTGCTGGGCAAGCCGCTGGGCATCGTTGCGTTCCTGCTCGACTTCGCGAAGGGGTGGCTGCCCGTCGCGGTGATCGCGAGGAAGTTCTACGAGGGAACGGCCGGCAGCCCGGGCGCGTACGCCTTCGGGGCGCTGTGCGGCGTGGCGGCCGTGGTCGGCCACGTCTGGCCGATCTACCTGAAGTTCAAGGGCGGCAAGGCCGTCGCGACCACGGCGGGCATGGCCGTGGCGATCGACCCGCTCGTGTTCTTGATCGGCGGCTTCGGCTGGTTGGCGGTCAAGTACGGCGTCGGATTCGTCGGGCTGGCCTCGATGCTGATGTGCGCGCTCTTCCCGCTGGGCGCGGCGTGGCAGATCTCGACCGGCAGCGTCCACTACGACAACGGCGTCGTGTGGGTGCTCTGCGCGCTCGCGCTGCTGGTCGTGATTCGCCACCGCGGCAACATCCAGCGCATGTTGGCCGGCACGGAACCGCGCGGCGGGCGCACGCAAGAGGAGCACCGATGAGTTCGTCCTCACCCAAGGTCCGCACGCTCACACGCGCCTTCCAACAGGCGGTCGTGATCGGCGACGGCGGCTGGGGCACCGCGCTGGCCCTGATCCTGGTGCGCAACGGGCTCGCTGTGCGCATGTGGTGCCACGATCCGATGCAGGCGCAGACGCTGACGCGCGAGCGCGAGAACAAGCGCTACCTGCCCGGTGTCGCGCTGCCCGAGGGCATCTCCTTCCATGCGGATCCGCACGAGGCCTGCACCGGAATCGACCTCGCCGTGAGCGTGGTGCCGACGCAGTTCCTGCGCGGTGTGGCCGGGCTCTTCGAGGAGGCGCTGCCGGGACAGGTGCCGATCGTCAGTGCGACCAAGGGCCTCGAGATCGAGAGCTTCCTGACTCCGACCGCGATCCTGCGCCAGTGCATCGGCGAGCGCGCCATGTGCGTGCTGACGGGGCCGAGCCACGCGGAGGAGGTCGCGCGCGGCCTGCCCGCGTCCGTGATCGCCGCAAGCCGCGACGAGCAACTGGCGCAGCGCGTGCAGGCCGCCTTCGGTTGCGACTCGCTGCGCGTCTACACGAACGGCGATCCGCGCGGTGCCGAGCTCGCCGGGGCGCTCAAGAACGTGATCGCGATCGCCGCCGGCATCTGCGACGGGCTGGGGCTCGGCGACAATGCCAAGGCCGCGCTGATCGCGCGCGGAATGGTGGAGATGGCGCGCTTCGGCAGCACGCGCGGCGCGCAGGCGACGACCTTCTTCGGGCTCGCCGGCATGGGCGACCTGATGACCACCTGCTACTCGCGGCATTCGCGCAATCGCTCGGTCGGCGAGCGCATCGGACGAGGCGAGACGCTGCAACAGATCCTTGCAGGAATGCAGATGGTCGCCGAAGGCGTGTGGACGACCAAGGCGCTGTTCGGACCGGAATCGGAAGACAGCAGCGTGAGCATGCCCATCGCGCAGGCGGTGCATGCGATCCTGTTCGAGGAGCTTTCGCCGCGCGCGGCCGTGTTGCGCTTGATGCAACGCGAGCCGGCGGTGGAGATGAAGGGGCTCGAGCTGACTTGATGCGCTCCGCATGAGCCCTGTAGTTGCGTTCTTCGCGCTGTTCGGCGCCACGCTCGTCTTGCTGATCGCCGTGCTGGTGACCGGGCGCGCGGCGCGCCGGCGCGCGCACCTCGCCCTGGTCGCGCTGACCGTCTCCGCGCTGGGTGCGACGATCTGGCAGGCCTATCGGCTCGGCGAAACGGTCGACCTGGAAAGCGCCGGCTGGATCACGCCGGTGCACATGCTGCTGGCGCGCTCCGCGACGCTGTCGTTCGCGCCGACCGCGCTGCTGGGCCTGCTCACGCTGCGCGACGGCCGCCGGCGGCGCTGGCACGGGCGCCTGGCCTGGCTCTCCTTCGCACTCTCGGTCCTGGCGGCCGTCACGGGCGTGTGGATGCTCGTGCTTGCCGAGCCGCGCTGATCCCTCCGATCAACTTGCGGCCAGCAGGTAGTGCCGCGCGATCCACGGCAGAGCAAGCAGGCTGGCATTGGCGAGGATCGGCAGCAGCGCGAAGAACATCCAGGCGATGCGCGAGCGCACGCACCACAGTGCGAGCACGAGACCCGGAGCGGCGAACAGCGTCGTCAGCGCGGTCAGCACCCAGAATCCGGGCGCGAGTTCGGGCGTGAAGTGCGTCGCGAAGAGGTAGATCCACCAAGCCATCCAGCCGGCGCTGGCCAACGCCATCGAGCGCATCCACGTGCGGTGGCTGTGCCGCGCGAAATTGCGCCGGCGGGTCAGCGGTCGGGCGAGGCGGGGCATGCTTCCAACGCACAGAGTTTGACGGCTCCGAACGCGCACCGATACACTCTTCGGCCCCATTCTCCGGGTCGGGGCGTGGCGCAGCCTGGCTAGCGCGCTTGCTTGGGGTGCAAGAGGTCGCTGGTTCAAATCCAGTCGCCCCGACCAACCTTCTTCGCCACGCGCGGCTCGTGGTCCCACGCTGCCCGCGCGACGGCACTCGCTGAACAGAGTCTCGAGCATGAAGCTCCGCAGCGTTTCTCTCCTGCTCCTCTGCCTGACCTGGGCCTGCCCGACCACCCCCGCACCCGTCCAGCGGGAGGAGCCGCGTCCTGCGCCAGCACCCGCACCGGCGGCAGCAATCGCACTAGCCCCTGCCCCCGTGCCCGCCCCGGCGCCTGCTCCCGCGCCGGAGCCCACGCCTGCACCTGAACCTGCGCAGGTTCTCCCAACCGAGAGCGTGGCCATCGCATCCCCGCCGACGGCCCCCGCGGCAGGACCCGCTCCGCGCCAGCGCCGCGCGGGTGCGCCCGGTGCCTTCGAGCGCGAACAACGCGCGCGAGAGCTGTTCGCGAACTGCAGCGCGGCCGAGAAGGAACAGTTCCTGGGCTGGTTCGAGGGCGAATGCAGGGCATTGCAGACCTTCCAGAACACGCTGCTGCGTTGGGTGCTCGATGCGGCCGCCGACCCGTCCACCTGCGCGGATGCCGCGCCGCTGGAGTGGTTCGATCCACAGACCCACGCGCCCGCGCAGCCGATCCCGCGTCGCTGGGTCGACGAGGCCTCTCCGCAGTACGCACAGGTCAATGCCCAGATGTTCGGCGGCGTGCCCGCGCGGCGCGCCGAGAGCGCGTGGAACTACGACTACGCGTCGCGCGAAGTGCGGCGACTTCCGGGCGAGGCGGATCCCGATCGCGTCTTCCACAACGCGTTGCTCGGCCTGCCGCCTGGTTGGGACCACGCGGAGGCGCTCGTCGAAGGGATGCTCGACGATGGCTCGTTGCAGAAGAGCCACGCGGGCTTCGCGCGCGCCTACACCGACCGCGTCGGGAACGCCTTCCCCGGCATCACGCTCTACGACGCGTACGCGTCGCGTACCGATCTGGAGATGCCCGACGTCGACACGGTCGGCCTGATGCACGTCGTGCTCGACGATTGGACCACGTACAAGGCCGTCGTGCCGCCGAACCAGATGGCCGAGCTCTACGGCCGTATCGGCGCGCTCTTCCTCGACGTGCACCGCCAGCGCGGCCTGCGCAATGCGCTCGCACGCGCCTTCCTGTGCGGGACGACCGAGCTGCGCGACGGCTACCAGGGCCACCTCGATCGATTCCACGCGCTGTGGGAGGAGTCGAACTCGACACCGGAGCTGTTGAAGGCGAAGTTGCCGGATTCGGCGAACTGGGCGAGCACGCTGCAGGCCTGGACCGACGAGATGGCCAAGGACGAGTTGCGCTTCCTGCGCGGCGTGCGGCGGCGCTACTTCCTCGACGCGAACGCCGAGGCGGTGCGCGCGCTGCTGTTCCGGCTGCTCGATCAGTTCGAACTCGACCGACCCGCGCGCAAGTAGACGGCAACGATCGAGCAAGGATCGCGCAAGAAGGCGCGTCGACCCATTTCCTCGGGTGCGCGGCGCTGCGATGCTCGGCGCATGAATTCCCTGCTCCTCTCTCTGCTCGCGGGCCTGGACGCGGCCCCGCTCGCTTTCGTCGGCGTCTCGGTCGTCCCGATGGACACCGAACGCGTGCTCGAACATCAGACCGTGATCGTGCGTGGTGAGCGCATCGAGCGCGTCGGACCCGCGGCAACGGTCGAGGTTCCAGCCGATGCCGTGCGGATCGACGGCCGCGGCAAGTGGCTGCTGCCGGGACTGGCGGAGATGCACGGGCACATCCCTCCGCCGTCGGCTCCGGCGGCGATCATCGAGTCCTACCTCGAGCTCTACGTGCTGCGCGGAGCGACGACGCTGCGCACGATGTACGGCTTCCACAATCAATTCGAGCTGCGGGAACGCGTCGAGCGCGGTGAACTGCTCGGTCCATCGATGTACACGGCAGCGCCGGCGCTGCTCGGGCAGAACGTGAAGGATGCCGAGCACGCCCGCGAACTCGTCACGAAGTACGCGGGCGAGGGCTACGACCTGCTCAAGATCCACGAGGGCCTGACCATCCCCGAGTACGACGCGATCGCGGCCGTCGCGCGCGAGAAGGGCCTGCGGATGGCCGGTCACGTGCCCGACGAAGTCGGCGTGCGGCGCGCGATCGAGGCCGGACAGGGCATCGATCACCTCGACGGCTACTGGGAAGAGGCCGGCGAGGACGAGGCCAAGATGGAGGAGCTCGCCAAGCTCTCGAAGGAGAAGGGCACGTGGATCGTGGCCACGCAGGACCTGTGGAGCTCGATCTTCGGACCGGTCACGGTGGAGACGCTCGAGCAGCGGCCGGAGCTCGCCTACGTGCACCCGAAGGAGCACGCGCAGTGGAAAGCGGCGAAGAGCGCGCAGCTCGCGCACGGTGACGCCGAAGCCGGCGCGAAGATGCTGGCGGGGCGCGATCGGATGCTCGGGCTGCTCGCCAAGCACGGGGCGAACCTGCTGCTCGGGTCCGATGCGCCGCAGATCTATTCGGTGCCCGGGTTCAGTCTCGGGCACGAGATGCCGGCGCTGGAGCGGGCCGGGATGACGCGCTGGCAGATCCTGGTGGCAGGCACGCGGGCGCCGGCGGAGTACTGGGGTCAGGCGGAGCAGTGGGGGACGATCGCCGAGGGCAAGCGCGCGGACTTGTTGCTGCTGGAGGGTGATCCGACGAAGGACATCGCCAATGCGAACCGCCAAGCGGGCGTGATGGTGCGCGGACGCTGGCTCGACAAGGCCGAGATCGAGCGCAGGCTCGACGCGATCGCCGCCCGGATTGCTACCTTGTCGAAGTGACCGACCGCGACAACTACACGAGCCCACTCTCGACGCGCTACGCGTCGCGCGCGATGCGCGAGAACTTCAGCGACCGCGCGCGCTTCCGCCGCTGGCGCGAGCTGTGGATCGCGCTGGCCGAGTCGGAGCGCGAGCTCGGGCTCGCGATCAGCGCCGAGCAGGTCGCCGAGCTGCGCGCGACCGCCGCCGACATCGATTTCGACCTCGCCGACAAGTACGAGCGCGAGCTGCGCCACGACGTGATGGCGCACGTGCATGCGTGGGGCGACAAGGCCAAGCTCGCTCGCCCGATCCTGCACCTGGGCGCGACCTCGTGTTTCGTGACCGACAACGCTGACCTGCTTGCGTTCCGCGAGGGTTTGGGCCTCGTCCGCTCGCAGCTCGTGCTCGTGATCGCCGCGCTGCGCGAGTTCGCGCTGAAGTGGAAGGACGAGGCCTGCCTCGGGTTGACGCACTACCAACCCGCGCAGGCGACCACGGTCGGCAAGCGCGCGTGCCTGTGGCTGCAGGACGCGGTCGACGACTTCGCCGACCTCGAGCACGCGCTGTCGATGCTGCGCTTCCGCGGCGTCAAGGGCACGACCGGCACGCAAGCCTCGTTCCTCGAGCTGTTCGGCGGCGACCACGCGAAGGTGCGCGAGCTCGACCAGCGCGTCGCCCGGCGCATGGGCTTCGAGCGCGTGTTCGGCGTGACCGGCCAGACCTATCCGCGCCAGCTCGACTTCCGCATCGCGCAGGCGCTCTCGTCGATCTGCCAGAGCGCGCACAAGTTCGCCGTCGACGTGCGCCTCGCCTCGGGGCGGCGCGAGCTCGAGGAGCCCTTCGAATCGAAGCAGATCGGTTCGTCCGCGATGCCGTGGAAGCGCAACCCGATGCGCAGCGAGCGCATCTGCGCGCTGTCGCGCTTCGTGATCGAGGCGCTCGGCAACACCGCGCACACGGCGGCCAACCAGTGGTTCGAGCGCACGCTCGACGATTCGGCCAACCGGCGACTGGCGCTGTCGGAGATGTTCCTGGCCACCGACGCGGTGCTCAATCTGTGGCTCAATGTCGCCGGCGGGCTGGTCGTCCATCCGGCCATCGTCCGGCGCGTGCTCGAGGAGGAGCTGCCGTTCCTCGCGTCCGAGCACCTGATGATGGAAGCGGTGAAGAGCGGCGCCGATCGACAAGATGTCCACGAGCGACTGCGCGTGCTCGCGCGCGAGGCTTCCGAGGCGATCGGACGCGGCGAGCGCAATCCGCTGCGCGCGTTGATCGAGCGTGACGCGGCCTTCGCCGCCGTGCGCGGGCGGCTCGGCGAGCTGCTCGAACCGTCGCGCTACGTCGGTCGCGCGCCGCAGCAGGTCGTCGAGTTCGTCGCCGAGGAGGTCGACCCGCTGCTCGCGCGCCACCGCGCTCTGCTCGACTCGGCGCGCGGTTCGCGCGGCGAGGTGCGCGTGTGAGCGAAGGCGGGACGGCCGACCCGGCGGGTCCCCGCTTTGCGCGCCTCTGGTACCTGCTCGCGCCGCTGTGCGTGCTGGTCGCGTTCTGGCCGGCGTTGCGCGCCGGTTGGGTCAATTGGGACGACGACATCGCGGTGCAGAACAACCCGTGGTTGCGCGAGCTGTCGGCCGACTCGCTGCGTTGGATGTTCACCGAGTCGCGGGTCGGGCACTGGACGCCGCTCGCCTGGCTGTCGCTGGCCGTCAATCACGCGCTGCACGGATTCGATCCCTTCGGGTACCACCTCGGAAACGTGCTGCTGCACGCGGCGAGCGCGTGGCTCGCGGCCTTCGTGTTCGAAGCGCTGCTCGCGCGCGCGGTACCGGACTGGCAGCTCGCGCGATTGCGCTCCGCGGCGCTGGTCGGCGCACTCCTGTTCGCGCTGCATCCGCTGCGCGTGGAGTCGGTCGCCTGGATCACCGAGCGGCGCGACGTGCTCTCGGGCGTGTTATGGCTGGGCACGCTCTGGGCCTGGTTGGCAGCCTGCGCGCCGGGCGTGAGCGCCCGCGCGCGGCGCGTTCGCCTGGGGCTCGCGTTCGCGTGCTTCGCGCTGTCGCTGTTGTCGAAGGCCTGGGGCCTGACCTTTCCGGCGCTGCTGCTCGTGCTGTGCTTGTGGCCGTTGCGGCGCCTCGGGCCGGGTGAGCGTCGTGCCGCGCTGCTCGAGCTGGCGGCCTTCGCCGTGCTCGCCTGCGTGGGCGGAGGACTCGCGATCTGGGCCCAGTCGCGCGATCACGCCACGATCGCGCTGGCCGAGCACACGCTGTTCGAGCGCTTCTTGCAGGCCTGCTACGGCGTTGCGTTCTACGCGGGCAAGACGCTCCTGCCGCTGGACCTGCACGCGCTGTACCCGCTGCCGCGCGAGCTCGGCCTCGACCAGCCGCGCTTCCTGTGGCCGGCCGTGCTCGTGCCGCTCGCGACGCTGGCGCTGCTCGCCTGCGCGCGGCGCGTTCCCTGGGCCTGCACGGCCTGGTGCGCCTTCGGGATCACGGCCGCGCCGATTCTCGGGTTCACGCAGAGCGGCGTGCAGCTCGCCGCCGATCGCTACACGTACCTCGCCTGCCTGCCATTCGCGCTGCTGGCCGGCGCGGCGCTCGCGCGTTGGACCGGCGTGCGCGGCACCTGGATCGCGGGGCTCGCCCTGGGAGCCCTGTTCGGCGTCGCGACCTGGCGCCAGTGCGGTCACTGGCGCGACTCGCGCGCGCTGTGGGAGCGCGTGCTGTCGATCGACGGCGAGAACTACGTTGCGCTCTACAAGCGCGGCAAGGCGCGCTACGACCTCGGCGATGTCGAGGGGGCCGTGCTCGACTACCGGCGCGCGATCGTCGTCGACCCGCACGCGGCCCCGGCGTGGTTTCACCTCGGCGACGCCGAGCGGATGCGCGGCCAGTCGGCCGAGGCTCTCGCGGCCTACGAGAAGGCACTCGAGCTGCGGCCCGACGAGCCGGTGTACCTCGGGCGGCGCGGGACGTACCTGGCCGAGCTCGGCGAGCCCGCGCGCGGCCTGGCGGATCTCGATCGCGCGCTCGAGCGGATGCCGAACGACCTCGGCGTGCGTGTCAGCCGGGCCAGCGCGCGCCTGCTGCTGGGCGATGCGCGCGGCGCGGTGGAGGACATCGAGCTCGCGCTCGCGCGCGCGCCGGCGTCGTGGGAACCGCGCGAGGGCGTCGAGCGGATGCTGCAGGTCGCGCGCCAGCGAGCCGGGCCCGGAGCCCCCTGATTCCCGCCCCGTGGGCGACGGGTGGAAAGGGTTTCCGCGCCCGGTTTGGAGCTGCCGGGGGCAAGTCCTATTGTCTTGAGGCCCTCCCCGGCGGCAGGCCGATCAGGAAGGGCGCTGCGCATCCTCGCACCCCCCTGCGCATCCGACTCGCGTGACCGCTCCCGGCATCCCCAACGACTTCACGCTCTCGACGCGCTGCTTCGGCGGTCGATTGGCGTCCATCGAAGACGAGGTCTTCGCCGCCGCGGCGATGGGGTTCCGCCGTTTGGAACTGGGGCT
The DNA here is from genome assembly GCA_016872755.1 of Planctomycetota bacterium. Classification (GTDB taxonomy): domain Bacteria; phylum Planctomycetota; class UBA1135; order UBA1135; genus GW928-bin9. The sequence continues at coordinate 16,280 of VGZE01000005.1, read as the reverse complement.
CGGCGACGCCGTGACCAACATGGACGGCCTCGAGGAGTCCGAGCGCGAGACCGGCGTCGAGCTGCGCTCGATGATCGTCGGGTGCCGCGATCCGCAGCAGAACGGCGGCTTGGCCTCGAGCAAGCTGGGCAGCCTGTCGAGCGAGGCACGCGAGCGCGCCCTCAACTCGGTGCGCCGTCACGTGCGCCTCGCGCGTGCGTGGAAGTGCCCGCTGATCATCGTGCGCGGCAGCAAGACCGAGGATGCGAAGGCGCTCAAGCAGGCGCTGGAGCTGGAGGCGCGCATCGCTCGCGAGGGTCGCTCGGCCGAGCTGCGCGCCGAGGTGCTCGAATTCGTCGTGCGCCTGCAGAAGCAGGGCCAACGCCAGGTCGAGCATCTGTGCCGTTCGCTGCACACGCTGATGCAGGAGCATCCGGATGTGAAGTTCGCGATCGAGCCCGGCGTCGACATCGACGACCTGCTCGGCTTCGATGCGATGGGTTGGGTGCTCGACGATCTGGCCAAGCTGGGCCTCGGCTACTGGCACGACGTCGGCCGCATCCACATGCGCGAGCGCGTGGGCCTGCCCGGCCAGGCGCAGTGGCTGTCCACCTACGCCCCGCGCATGCTCGGCGTGCACCTGCAGGATGCGGCCGAGGACGAGGCCGAACGCCCGCTCGGACTGGGCGAGGTCGACTTCAGGATCGTGCGCGAGGCGCTGCCGCGGCAGGTCGAGAAGGTGCTCGAAATCGCGCCTCAGCACGGTCGAGCGCAGATTCTCCAGAGCGTGCAGTTCCTGCTCGATCGCGGGTTCTAGCGCGCTCCTCCGCGCCGCGCGCGGCGAGCTGCTAGCTTGGGGCGCGTGTCCGCACCGCTGATTCAGTCCGCGCCGCGAGTCCTGATCCTGGCGGGACACGATCCCAGCGCGGGTGCCGGCCTCCACGCCGACCTCGAGGCCTGTGACGCCGCGGGCGCGCGCGCGGTGCTCGTGCCGACCGCCTGGACGGAGCAGGACGGCTCGCGCGTGTGGGCGCTGCGTTCCCGCGGGGCCGGGTGGGTGCTCGGCGAGGCTCTTGCCGCCAGCCTCGAGCCGATCGACGCATTGAAGACCGGGCTGTTGGCCGACGTGGCAGCGATCGAGATCGTGACAGAGCTCATCCAACGCCTCGGTTCGAGCGCGCGGGGCGCGCCGCGCGTCGTCGTCGATCCGGTGCTGGCGGCCTCCGGCGGCGAGCCGTTCCTCGATGCGCAGGGGATGCGCGCACTGTTGGAACGGCTGGTTCCGCTCGGCCCCGTGCTCACGCCGAACCTCGACGAGCTTGCGCGGCTGACGGGTGTCGATCGACGGGCGCTCGACGAAGGTCTGGACGAGCGGGTCGATGCGGCGCGCCGCCTGCTGGCACTCGGGGCGAGCGCGATCGTGGTCAAGGGTGGGCACGGCACCGAGAGTCCGATCACCGATCTGCTCGTGGAGCCTCAGGGCCTGCACGCGATCCAGGGGGGGGCGCGCTACCCCGGGCGGCGCATGCACGGGTCCGGGTGCCGACACGCGTCGTTCCTTGCTGCACGTTGGGCGCTGCACAGCAGCCTCGAGCGCGCCGCGCGCGAGGCACAGGCCTGGATGGGCCGGCAATTCGGGGCTGGCGGCTGACCGGCCAGAACCCCCTTGCCTTCGAGGCCTGAGCCCCTTACCCTTCTCCGCCCTGCCTGGCCTCAGGCCTGCGGCAGCGCGAGCGGGTGTAGCTCAGTGGTAGAGCGCCACCTTGCCAAGGTGGATGCCGAGGGTTCAAGTCCCTTCACCCGCTCCAATCGCCGCCACCCCGGCCAACGCCCCCCGGCCCAGGCCTACCGCCAGACGCCCCCCCCGGCAAACGCCCCCCCGGCCGGAATCGGATTCCCCCCTGCGGGGATGCAATCCAGGGGGTCGTACTGACGGACTGACAGGGGCTTACGCTCGCACCGCCGTCCCTGTCGAAAAAGGTGGTCTAGCGCCCCCAGTCGAGGGGAACCTGGACAGGGCGCCCGACGTTGAACCGATTTGACTGCCCAGGCTCAGGGTGTCCGATTCGCGGCCGCGCGCTCTCCAGCAACTCGACCGCACACCCGATCGCCCGGACCAGTTTGGAATCTCGTGCAGGTAGCCCGTCCGAAGGGCCTTTTTCGACGCCATTCTTGCGTCTCGGCGTCTTGACAGGTCCCTGAAGCGGGGCATACTTGAACGAGTCCACCGGACCTTTCGGACATTTCCACCCAAGGAGTCTCTTCCATGCTTTCTAGTTTCCGTCTGGGCACCGCCCTCGTCGCCGGCCTCGTCATCGCCGGTGCCGTGGAGGCCCAGAACACCCCCAACAACCGCCGCAACCTCAACAACAGCGGGGATGTGGTCTTCATCTACGGCGATCCGTCCGTCGGCGCTAGCGCCGGCTCGGGCACGATCGACACCTCCGGCGACCTCTACTGGATGGTCTGGCCGCGTCAGGCGATGGTCTCTTGCAACCCCACGATCGAGATGTCGGGTGCCAGCTTCGGCCTGTTCGACACGGACTGGACCGACAGCGCGCCGATGTTCGACATCCTGTTTGGGCCCGGTAATACGAACGGGACCACGGGCTCGATCGAGCCTGACTTCAGCTTGGCTGGCCTCGGTCAATCCACGCTGCTCCTCGGTGGCCCGACGGGCTTCCCGAACCCCTGCACCGCTAGCCCGGGCTTCTGCACGAGCCTCGGTGGCACCTCGATCTGCCCGCCGTCGGGCTTCGTCGTTGGCTACTTCGTGAACGTCCAGCTGCTCAGCGCCTGCGATGGCACCGGTATCCTGTTCTTCGGGAACAACACGGAAGACAACGTTGTCACGGCCTTCCTCCCCGGCGGCATGACCTTCGCCACGGGCGCCCCCGGCCAGTGCAACCTCGGTAACTACACGCTGCAAACCGAAACGTCGACCAACGAGACGCAGAACGACAACGGTCCGACCTCGGGCTCGAGCCGTTACGGCGGCTTCCAAGTCGGCGCGGCGCCGGGCTTCATCATGGACGCCGTGACGGAGCGTTCGGTCTACGACGTCGAGTTCTGCGACAGCATGGTCAACGTGACTGTCTTGGGTGACCGTGGCACCGTCGGCCTGCACGCCGACGCGACCACGAGCTTCTCGCTGCAGCACGTGGTGACGGACACCGCGGGCCTCGGCCCGACGAACCTCGCGTTCGTGTCGGGCTGCTTGTTCCCGCCGTTCCCGCCTCCGGGTTTCCCGCTGTTCGGCACGTGCGTGCTGCTGAACCTGGCTGACCCGACGGTCACGACGCTCTTGCGAAAGGGTCCCATCGTCTCGGTGTCCGACTTCACCGGTTCGACGTACCCCTTCACGCAAGATCAGTTGTCCCCGTCCGTGTTCAGCAGCTTCTCACTGCCGCTCCCGTCGGTGACCCTGACCTCGCAAGCGTTTACCCTCAACATTCCCACGCTGACCGCTCGTGCATCGGTCTCCACCTCGATGGAGATCAACTGATCCGGTCGAGCTGGGGACTTCAGTCCGAATTGTGTGTTCAGTCGCACAATCCGGGTTGAGTGTCAACGAACTGCGGGGGGGCTCGTACGAGCCTCCCCGCAGTTTTTCTCATCTCTGGGCTCGACCAGTGCTTGCCTGACCAGGGCTGGCCTGACCAAGCCTGGAATGGTCTCGATGCCAGCCTCACATGCGAATTGGCTGCGAGACGCCAAGTACTCTCAGGATCCACACTCCCGCCAGCCGACTTCCTTGCCTTAGAAAGCCATGAACTCCAAGAACCTCCTCGTCATTTTCACGGCCGTCATCGTGGTGGCGGGCAGCGCCGCCTATTTCCTCGGTCGCCGGGCTGAGAACAAGAGCTCCGTCGTGACTCCGAACAAGGTGCCCACGGCCGTCGAGGCAGCGCCCCTGCGCGCGAGCCTTGAGGCAGCGCCCGCGCCGGTTGCCGCAGCTCCCGCACCGCAGCCGGCCGAAGACGTGGCGCCTGGAATCGTTCGGTACGCGAACCCCGCCGGCGACATCACCTTCGATCGGAACTCGAAGCATCTCTCCCAGACCAAGAAGATGATCATCCGTCGCGGCGACGGAACGCAGATCGAGAGGGATGTGCAGATCACCGCGACGCCCGGGGCTCGCCCGCTTTCCGCTGTCCCGCGCTTGAAGGCGATGGTGGATCAAGGGAAGGCCGCGCGTGGGCCCAAGGACGAAAGCTCCACCAAGGGCGCGCAGGATCCGGCCAAGGATGGTGCCCAGGGGACTGGCACACCTGCGAGCGGTGCCGGCGACAAGCCCGCCGGAAGCGGCAACAAGCCGTTCGTCAAGTAGAGACCGGTTCGTGCAGCAGGGCGGCCGACCTGTCTGGGTCGGCCAGTCTGTCTGGGTCGGCCAGTCCGGGGCGTGGGCAAACGCCTAGTCACTCACGGAGGCGTACAAGCACTCGTCGCCAATCGCGGCGACGAACCGTCTCAGCGGTTCTTCTTGTACCAGTCCGCGTTGATCTGCTTGTACTGCGCCCACTTCTCGGGCAGTTCGTTCTCTTCGAAGATCGCCTCGACGGGACACTCCGGTCCGCACGCCCCGCAGTCGATGCACTCGTCGGGGTTGATGTAGAGCAGCGTCTCCTTCGCGAACTCCGGATCGTTCTTCGTCGGGTGGATGCAGTCCACCGGGCAGACCTCGACACAGGCCGTGTCCTTGGTGTTCACGCAGGGTTCGGCGATCACGTACGTCATGGGCGTTCGTAGGCGAGGAGGAGGACTGGCTTCAGCTCGAGGATCCGCGGCAGGCGGCCGCAGCCGCGCGCGGGGAGTGCCATCCTAGATCGCCTTCGCGCCATTGCAAGCGGGCCCGAGGCCCGCGACGGCCCTGGCACGCAGGACTATTTTTCGAGCCACAGGTGTCCGCCGTGGACGACGCGCGCGCGCCAACCGGCAGGCAGCAGCGTCGTGCACGAGAACTCGCTGATCACGGCCGGTCCGCGCACCGCACAGCCGGGCTCGAGGGCCTCGCGCGCCCAGGCGGGCACTGCGTGCCAGGCGCCGTTGCGACCCTCGCCGAGCCAGACGCGCTGGGTTCCCAGCCGCGCCCGAGCCGGAGCCGGGCGTGTGCGCAGCCGAGATCGCCGAACGCGCGGCGGAGCGGCGGCCAGGCGCACGCGCAGCGCCACCAGCTCGATCGGTCGATCTTCGATGCGGTACCCATAGCGCTGTTCGTGCGCGGCATGGAAGCGCTGCGCGGCCCTCGGACCGGCGGGGATCGAGAGCTCGAACGACTGCCCCGCGTAGCGCAATTCCAGACGCCGTTCGATTCGCGCCGCCGGCGCGCGCTGACCCAGCTCCGCGCGGGCAGAGTTTTCCAATTGCCGGAACGCTCGTTCGAGTCGAGCCGGCCCCGCGCTCTCCAGCGGAACGAGCAGCGTGCGCACGCATTCCGCGCTTCCCGACGCCCGCGCCATTCCCAGCGCCGACAGCGCGCCCGGGTGCAGCGGCACGATGGCGCAGCGCATCTGCAGGCTCTCGGCCAGCGCGGCCGCGTGCAGGCCGCCGGCTCCGCCGAAGGCGACCAGCGCGAGGCCGCGCGGATCACGGCCGCGCTCCAGCGTCATCACTCCCAACGCGCGCCGCATGGCTGCTCGCGCGGCGCCGATCGCGGCCGCTGCCACCTCCGTGGCTCGCCGCACTCCGGCACGTCGCGCGAGGCTCGAGCAGGCCTGCTCGGATCGCGCCGCGTCGACCTCGAATCGGCCGCCGAGAAGGCGCTCTGGATGCAGGTGACCGAGCACGATGTGCGCATCGGTGAGCGTGGGCTCCAACGACTTGCCGAAACAGGCCGGGCCCGGATCCGCTCCCGCGCTGGCGGGTCCGACGTGCAGCGCGCCCCCCGCATCCACCCACAGCAGCGAGCCGCCGCCGCAGCCGATCGTGTGCAGGTCCAGCGCCGGCAGCGCGACGACCTGTCCGGCGATGCGCGCGGGTTCGGCCGTGCCGCTGGCGACCGCCTCCGCGTCGCGCGACCGTCGGGCCGCGCTGGAGTGGAAGCCGACGTCGGTGCTCGTGCCGCCCATGTCGAGCGTCAGGACCGCGTCCAACCCCAGCTCGGCGGCGGTCCGCGCGGCGGCCGCGATGCCGCCCGCCGGGCCGGAGAGCAGCACGCGCGCGGGTTCCGCCGCGGCGCGCTCGATCGGCAGCGTGCCGCCGGTGGACTGCAGCAGCACCAGCGCACTGGGCTTCAATTGCCCCTCCAGGCGGTCGAGGTACTCGCGCATCAGCGGCACCAGGGCCGCATTCACGATCGCGGTGTTGAAGCGTTCGAACTCGCGATGCTGGGCCAGCAGCGTGCCCGAGCAGGTGATCGGGATCCCCAGCGCGGCCAGCGCCCGCGCGAGTTCCTGCTCGCGACGCGGGTCCGCCCAGGCGTGCAGGAAGCCGATCGCGATCGCCTCCGGTGCCGCCCGCAGCAGCGCATGCCGGAGCCGGGCGATTTCGGCGCGCGAGCTGCGTCGCTCGACGCGGATGCGCGACGAGCCCTCGACCGGTGCGCTCCGCTCGCCGATCTCGAAGCGCAATTCGCGTGGGACCAGCGGAGCCGGCTTGCGCGGCTCCAGCGCGTAGAGCTCCGGGCGATCCTGTCGCGCGATCTCCACCAGATCGCGGAAGCCCTCGTTCGTCACGAACGCCGTGCGCGCGACACGGCCGGTGAGCAGCGCGTTGAGCGCGATGGTCGTGCCGTGGATGATCAGGTCCGGGGGCCGGTCGGGCGAGATTCGGCGCAGACCTTCGACGATCGCGGCTGCCGGATCGCGCGGCGTCGAGCGCACCTTCTCGATGCGCACCTCGCGTCCCTCGACCAGCGCGAGATCGGTGAACGTGCCGCCCGTGTCGACCCCGACGATCCGCATCGGCTGCAGTCTAGCCACGCGGCGCCGTCGTCAGGTCCCGATCGCGTGATAGCGGAAGCCCAGATCCTCGAGCGTCTTGCGCGGATAGATGTTGCGGCCGTCGAAGATCACGTGCCCGCGCATCAGCCGCTTCATCTGTTCGAAATCCGGCCGGCGGAATTCGTTCCACTCCGTGACCAGCATGAGCGCGTCGGCCCCGCCGAGGGCGTCCATCGGATTCTGCGCGTACTGGACGCGATCGCCCAGGTGCCGCTTGCGCGCCTCGTGCATCGCCTCGGGGTCGTACACGCGCACCGTGGCGCCGGCCGCGAGCAGGCGCTCGATCACGACGAGCGACGGCGCCTCGCGCATGTCGTCGGTGTTCGGCTTGAACGCCAGCCCCCAGACTGCGAAGTGCTTGCCCTCCAGCTTGCCCTCGAAGTGCGCGAGAGCCTGCTCGAATGGGATGGACTTCTGCTTTTCGTTCACGGCCTCGACGGCCTTGAGGATCTGGAACTCGTAACCGCAGTCCTCGGCCGTGCGCACGACGGCCTTGACGTCCTTCGGGAAGCAGGAGCCGCCATAGCCGAGGCCGGCGAACAGGAACTTGCTCCCGATGCGCGTGTCGGAGCCGATGCCGCGCCGCACGAGAGCGACGTTCGCGCCGACGCGATTGCAGATGTTCGCGATCTCGTTCATGAACGAGATGCGCGTCGCGAGCATCGCGTTGGCGGCGTACTTGGTCAGCTCGGCCGATTCGATGTCCATGTGCAGGATCGGATTGCCCGTCCGCACGAAGGGCCCGTACAGCTCGTCCATCACTTCCTTGGCGCGCGCCGACTCGCTGCCGATCACGACTCGATCCGGCTTGAGGAAGTCGTCGATCGCGGCGCCCTCCTTGAGGAACTCGGGGTTGGAGACGACGTCGAAGGCGTGTTGGGTCGACTCCTTCAGCGCCGCGGCCACCTTGCGCGCGGTTCCCACCGGCACGGTCGACTTGTCGACGATCACGGCATAGCCGGTCATCGCCTTGCCGACCGCGCGCGCGGCGGCGAGCACGTACTGCAGGTCCGCGCTGCCATCCTCGTCCTGCGGCGTGCCGACCGCGATGAACACGACCTGCGCGCCGGGCACGGCCTCCGCGTAATCGGTCGTGAAGCGCAACCGGCCGTCCTGGATGTTGCGCTTGAGCAGTTCCTCGAGTCCCGGCTCGAAGATCGGAACGCCGCCCGCGCGCAGCAGCTTGATCTTCTCGGGGTCGATGTCGATGCAGGTGACCGTGTTCCCGCTTTCGGCGAAGCAGGTTCCCGCGACGAGGCCAACGTATCCGGTTCCGACGACTGCGATGCGCATGGGGGGTGGTGGGGCCCGACATCCATCGGCCAAGTCGTGAGCCGAGGTGGAGCCCGAGGGGCGAGCAGGATAACGTGTCGGGCTCCGACAGGCCCGCTCTCAGGTGCTGACGAGGGCGAATCCGGGCGATTAACTCAGCGGTTAGAGTGCGTCCCTTACAAGGACGAGGTCGGGGGTTCGAATCCCTCATCGCCCACCCGCACATGACCCGGCACGCCTACTTCGCGACCTGCGCGCCCGGCCTGGAACCCCTGCTGCACGCGGAAGTGCGCAAGCTGCGCCTCGCGCGCGTCGAACAGCAGGTCGGCGGCGTGTACTTCGAGGGCGTGGCGGAGGATGCCTGGCGCGCGAATCTGTGGTTGCGCAGCGCGATCCGCTTGCTGCAACGCGTGGCTCGTTTCCCGGCCGCGGACGAGCGCGCGCTCTACGAGGGCGTCCGCGCTCTGGACTGGTCGCGCTGGCTGCGCCCGGACGGCGCGCTGCGCGTCAGCGCGCAGTGCTCGGATTCCGTGCTCTCGCATTCGCGCTTCGTCGAACAGCGCGCGAAGGATGCGATCGTCGATCAGTTCCGCGCGCGCGTCGGCTCGCGGCCGGACGTCGAGCGCGATGAGCCCGACCTCGCGCTCCACGTGCATCTTTGGCGCGATCGCTGCACGCTGTCGTTGGACAGCTCGGGACGCTCGCTGCACAAGCGCGGCTGGCGCGTCTTCCAAGGCCGTGCGCCGCTGTCGGAAACGCTCGCAGCGGCACTCGTCGAGTTGTCGGAATGGGACGGCCGCGCGCCCCTGGTCGATCCGTTCTGCGGCTCGGGGACGCTGCTGATCGAGGCCGCGCTCCGGCAAGAAGGTGCGGCGGTCGGCGCCCTCGGTGCGCCGTTCGGGTTCGAGCGCTGGCTCGGCCACGACGCGGCCGGCTACGCGCGCGTGAAGGCCGCTGCGCTCGCGCAGCGCGAGCGCCCGGCCAAGCGCATCCTGCTCGGTCTCGACGTCGATCCCGCCAGCCTCGAGGGCGCGCGCGCGAACGCGGCGGCGGCGGGGCTGGACGGCCGCATCCGTTTCGAACTCGGCGACGCGCGGGAATTCGCTCCGCAGCGCGGCTGGAACGCGGTCGTGCTGACCAATCCGCCGTACGGGCATCGCGTCGGCGAGCGCGCGGAGGACGAGGGCGAATCTGCCGCGCGTCCCGGAGACACGTCGATCGAGGCGCTCGAGGACTTGTACCGGTCGTTCGGGACACAGCTGAAGAAGCACTGCGCCGGCTACGGCGTGCATCTGTTGTCCGGCGAGCGGCGCCTGTCCTCCGCGCTCGGCCTGGCGCCGCGGCGCAAGCTCAGGCTCGTCAACGGCGCGTTGCCGTGCCACCTGCTGAGCTTCGACATCCGCTGAGCTCAAAAATCAGCTGAGCCGCGACATCCGCGGATCCGCGGAGCTCACGGGGCGGCTCCGTCTCAGTGGTGGTGCCCGCCCGGCCCGTGCACGTGGCCGTGCTTGTTTTCCTCGTCGGTCGCCGGCCGCACTCCCGCCACCGTCACTTCGAAGGTCAACGTGCGTCCCGCCAGCGGGTGATTCTGGTCCAGCACGACTTCCTCGGCCTCGATCGCGTGGATCTTGACCTGCCGTGCGGGTGCCGTCGGGCTGGTCATCGTGAGGAGGCGCCCGACCTCGAGCTTGAGGTGAGCGGGCAGCGCGCTGCGCTTGATCCGGAAGATGCCCTCCGCTCGATGCGCGCCATAGCCGTCCTCGGGCGGCACGGTCACGACGATGTGCGCGTCCTTGGCCTTGCCCTCGAGCGCCTGCTCGAGGCCGCGCACGATCTGGCCCTTGCCGTGCAGATATGCGAGCGGCCCGCGGCCCTTGGTCGTGTCGACCAGCGTGCCCGTCTCGTCCTTGACCGTGTAGTAGATGGCGGCGGCCATGCCGGCGCTGACGACGTGCGTGCTCATGGGGCGGATATTCTAGCTGCGCCACGGCCGCGGCGCCGCAGCACGAGCACGTTGTCGAGCTGCGCGCCGTCGAAGGGAATCGGTCGCGCCGCGTCGTGGTCGTACGCGTGCGTCGCCACGTGCTCGAACTCGCGCGCGCGCGCCAGCAGGCGCACGAGTTCCGCGTGGTCCCAGGTGCGGAAGGTCCAGTTCGACTCGTGTCGCAAGACCGGCCCCAGCCCGCGCACCCAAACGCGCGAGCGCATCGTCTCGCTGCGCGTGCGGCGATCGGGAGGCCGGCCCACGACCTCGAGCGCGACGCGCGCGCGGCCCGAGCGACCGCTCCAGCGCTCGACCCAGAGCCGGGAGCTGTCGTATTCGGCGAGGTCGATGCCCAGCACGTACAAGCCGCCCGGAACGAGCCCGCGCGCGATCGCGCGCAGGTGCGCGAGCGCCTGTGCCTCGCTCTGCACGTACTTGAAGCTGGAAACGAGGCAGTAGGCGAGCTCGTGCTTCCCCAGATCCGGGCAACGTTCCAGTCGCCCCTCGACCAGGCGCCCGCGCAGTCCGCGCCGCGCGAGCCGCGCGCGCGCATGGGCCAGCATCGCCGCGCTGGCGTCGAATCCATCGACGCGCCAGCCGCGCCGCGCCAGCTCTGCGACCAAGCGGCCCGAGCCGCAGGCCGGCTCCAACGCGCGGCGCCGGCCGCGACGGCCGTGGCGCTCGACGAGCGCCTCCAGGAAATCGGCCTCGCGCCGGGTGCCGGGGGCGTAGATCGCGTCGTACCAGCGCGGGTGGTCGTACCAATCGACCGACGCCCAGGAGCGCGCCATCACGTCGCCGCGCGCGCGGCCTTCTGCTCGCCGGGGCGGAACTGCAGGTGATGGAACATCGCCAGCGACCCGACGATGAAGAGCGCATACATCGGCGGAGCGAAGGAGAGCGGATTGTCCGAGGCGATCAGGTCGAAGTCGCGCGCCATACGGATCGCGCACTCGACCAGCGCGATCGCGGCGACGACCCACAGTTGACGTGCCCGTCCCGGCACGACCGTGCGCGGGTCGGTGATCATGAATAACATGAACAGCGTGTACATCGCGCCGGTGACGGGCGCGATCTCGGCGCGCAGCGGCACGCCGTTGAACAACGTGCGGAACCAGGCCAGCAGCACGAACAGCGCCACGTAACTCAGCGTCAGGTGCCAGACCCGCGCGCGCACGACGACCAGCAGGCCGACCGCCCAGATCACGCCGATCGTCCACCACGTGTTGCCCCATTCGTGGGACAGCAAGGTCACCTGCGCCGGCGCGAGCAGCATCATCATGCACATCGCGAAGTTGGTCGGGTTCCACACGTGATTCCCGCGCCAGGTGAGCACGTACTTCGAGAGGATCGAGAGCAGGGCTCCGACCCAGAACGGCCACCACACGCCGGCCGCCGGCTTGAGCAGGATCGCGATGCTGTTGCCGCTGATGTACGCGGAGAGCAGGTTCGGGAAGCTGCGGCGCAGCCACAAGGACAGCGCGATCTCGCTCGCGAAGGACACCGAGAGCGCCAGGGCCCAGCGCTGGTAGTCGCCGAGGATCTGGAATTGCCACTGTCCGATCAGCAACACCAGCGTCAGCAGCGACGAGGACAGGATCCGCGGGTCGAGTCCCTTCCCCTTGTTCGGCTGGCTCATGGCTCACGCACCTCGTTCCAACGGCCCGGCAAGAGCACGAGGCCCTTCTGTACTTGTCCCGATGGCCACGCCACGTCGGCGGTCAGCGCTCCTGTTTCCGACCCGATCCCGAATAGCAGCCTGCGATCGTTCTGGGCGCTGAAGCCCGAACCGCCGTCCACGACCCTGCACTGCCTGCGCGCGCCAAAGTGCAGCATCACGTGCGCGCCGATCGCGCTGATATTGGGAGCGCGGCCGTGCAGCGCGACGCCGGTCCAGCCGTTGCTCGTGCCACCGACGTTCTTGTAGGCGAGCAGCGGCCCGCGTTGATTGGCGACCAGCACGTCGAGCGCGCCGCGATTCCACAGGTCCGCCAGCGCGACCGCGCGTCCGTCGTACAGATCGCGCACGCCGGCCTTCTCCGCCACATCGAGCCAGGCTTGCCCGCGCAGGTTGCGCAACACGCTCGAGCGTTCGTAGCCCGACAGGCTGCGATCCTCGATCGGAGGCCAGGCCTTCACGTCCTGGAAGATGTTGCCGGCGCCCTGGGCGATCTTGCCCATCTGGTACCAGTAGTCGCGCTCCTGGCTCGCCGACAGGAAGCCGTTGGCGACGAACAGGTCCGGCCAGCCGTCGCGATCGAAATCCCCGAACTGCGCGCCCCAGGCCCAACCGCAATCGGCGAGCTGGCCGCCCTGCGCGTCGCCGAGGTTCTCGAACTTGCCGTTGATCGAGAGGTCATTGCGGCGCAGGTTGTTGCCCTGGAACAGGTAGCCGCGCTTCGAGATGTTCGTCACGTACGTGTCGAGCGCGCCGTCGTTCTGGAAGTCGCCGACCGCGACGCACATGCCGCTCTTGCTCGACTCCTTCAGGCCTGCGTCGAGCTGTTCTTCGAAGCGAGCGCCCGCGACGTTGCGGAAGTACTCCTCGGGGCCGTAGTCGTTCGCGACGTACAGATCGATCCAGCCGTCCGAATCGAAATCCGCGGCCGCCGAGCCCAGGGTCCAGCGCGTGATCGTCCGCCCGAGCAGATCCGTGCGCTCCTCGAAGCGCAGGTCGCCTTGGTTGCGATACAGGCGTTTGGTGCCGCCGTTGGTCGCGAACTCGAAGCTGTTCTGCCGGATGCGCGTGTGCTCGAGCTCGTAGAGGTTCACGTCGTCGGCGAAGTACCCGGCGGTGAACAGGTCCAGGTAGCCGTCGCGGTCGTAGTCGATCCAGCAGGCGGTGTTCGCATTGATCCAGCGGCGCAGGCCCGATGACGCGCTCTGGTCCGCGAAGCGCAGCTCGCCTTCGTTGCGGAACAGCTGCGGGTAGCCCCACTTGTACACGTAGGCGTCCTCGTCGCCATCGCCGTCGAGATCGGCCCAGATCGAACCCATCGATGCGCCTTCGCCAGGTCGATTGAGGTCGGCCATTCCGGCCGCGGCCGCCACGTCCTGGAAGCGCCCGTCGCGTTGGTTGTGGAACAGCGCATTGGAGGCCCCGGTCGCGCTGGTCGTCGCGTACACATCGACCCAACCGTCAGCGTCCGCGTCGACCACCGACACGGCCGCCCCCAGAGTCGAGAGTTCGGCCTCGATGTGCGCGAGCTGCGGGTCGAGTCGAGCCGCCTCGTGGCGGAACACCAGCCCGGCGCTCGCCGAGACCTCCTCGAACTCGATGCCGGAAGCCGCGCTGCCGCGCCCGGGGTCCATCGCCAGCGCGTGTTCGCGCTGCGTCCACACGAAGCCGAGCAAGCCGGCGAATACGCTCGACACGACCACCCTCTTCCAGGTGGGGATCGCGGGGGCGGTGGGCCGGCCCATGGTCAGAGCTTAGGCGCGCCGAGCCCCTAATTCTTGCCCTTGAGCGCGTTCTGGAAGAGCTTTCCGAGGTTCGTCCCGACGGCCGGGCGATGCGCGCCCTGGTTCAAGAGCTCGTTGATCGCCCCGGCGTCGGCGGCATCCTCGGATCCGAGGCGGGCGCCGCGGCTGTCGAGGCGCGAGAGCGAGATGCGCCGCTGCGCCTTGTCGATCGACAGCACGCGCACTTCCACCGACTCGTCGACCTTGACGACGTCCTTGGCGTGGCGAACGCGCTGCGTCGTGCCGAGCTGCGACACGTGGAGCAGGCCTTCGATGCCGGGCTCGAGCTCGACGAAGGCGCCGAATTCCATCAGCCGCACGACGCGACCCTTGAACACGCCTTCGACGGGGAAGCGTTGCTCGAGCGTGTCCCAGGGATCTTCCTGGAGCTGCTTCATCCCCAGGCCGATGCGCTTGCCGCCTTCCTTGATCTCGAGGATCTGCACCTCGATCTCCTGACCGGGCGAGAGGAGTTCGCCGGCCTTCTCGACGCGCCGCCAGGCCATGTTCGACACGTGGACCAGGCCCTCGAGGCCGCCGCCGATATCGACGAATGCGCCGAAGCTCTCGACGCGCGTGACCTTGCCCTTGAGCTTCTGGCCTGAATGCAGCGAGCCCAGCTTGTCCGTGCGCTCGACGACCTGTTCGCGCTCCAAGGCGGCTCGGCGCGAGAGCACGACGCGCTTCTTCGCCGAGTCGGTCTCGCTGACGACGCAGGTCAGCGTCTGCCCGATGAACTGCGCGAGGTCCTCGACGCGTCGCGTGTCCACCTGCGAGGCGGGCAGGAAGGCGCTGATCGCGCCGACCTTGCACTCCAAGCCGCCGGTGTTCTGGCCGGTGACCTTGGCCTTGACCAACGCGCCGACCTCGACGTCCAGGCCGGCCGAGAGGTCGGCCTTGTTCTTCAGCGAGAGCAGCCACAGGCCTTCCTCGGCGCCCTTCAGGAAGAACTCGTGCACCTCGCCGACCGCCGGGGCCGTCGGGAACTCGAGCGGGGAGATCACGCCCTGCATGCGCGGGCCGAGTTCGACGATGACGTCGTCGCCGTGCACGCCGACGATCGTGCCCTTGAAGACGCGGGGTTCGGGACGCTGACCGCCCGTGCGGCGGCTGGATGACGGGGCGGACATGGAGCGGTGGGACGAAACGAGGAGGCCGGGCTCGGGCCCCTCATCCTACCCGCGCCGGCGGCGCGGCGGGAGCGCGGAAGCGCGCCTGCAGGCGCAGCAGCGGTCGCTCGATCACGAGGAACGAGATCCACGCCGCCGCGAGCGAGACCGCGACGGCCGCCGCGATCCGCGCGGCACCGGCGGGCTGGTCGCCGCGGTGCTGTACGAGCCCGAAGGCGTGGAAGATCGGCAGGTGGTACAGGTACAAGCCGTAGGAGATGCGCCCGACCCAGCGCATTCCGCCCCAAGACGCCGCTCCCGCGGCGGGACCCTCGAGCGCGCACAGCAGCACGCAGGTCGAGAAGGTCGCGTAACCGACCAGGTCGACGAACGGCGCGAGCGGAAGCCCGAACCGTCGATTGAACAGCACGAGCAGCGCGCTGAGCATCAGCACCAGGGGGGCGAGCCAGTGCGCACGGGCCAAGCGCTCGCGGATTCCGAGCTCGTACTGCGCGACGAGCGCGCCCGCCAGCAGCGAGGTGGCGCGCGTCGTGCTCGACTCGTGGATCCAGCGCCGCGCGAGTTCCGGATGCACGTGCTCCGGGAACAGCAGCGGCGCCACGGCCGTCGCCAGCGCGAGGGCGAACAACACGAGCGTCGCGCGCGCCAGCCCGGTGCGGCCGCGGAACGCGTACACGACCAGCGGCCAGACCAGGTAGAAGTGCTCTTCGATCGCGAGCGACCAGGTGTGGCGCAATGAGCTCGCATCGTCCGGCGCGACCAGGAAGCGGAAGTTCGACAGGTAGGCCGCGCACCAGGGCCACTCCGGCCCGCGCTCGACGAACCACAACACTCCCAGCAGCAGGTAGTAGATCGGGAAGATGCGCAGGAAGCGCCGGAACCAGAACCAGCGCAGCGGCGCCTGCGCGTCGCGATCGGCCACCAGGATGCGCGTGATCAGGAACCCCGACAGAACGAAGAACATGTCCACGCCGAGGTAGCCGGGCCGGACCAGGCCCTTGAGCACGTCGTGCGTCGCGCCGAAGCTCCCTACCGGCACGTGCGTCCACAGCACGAGCAGCACGGCGAGGCCGCGCAGGCCGTCGAGCGCGGGGATGAACGACTTGCGGTCCGCGACGGAAGGCATGCGGCGAGGTCGGAGTATAGGGTCGACGCACAGGGCGCCCGTAGAATCGACGCCCAGGCGTTGCATTGACCACCGAGGACCGCACCAGCACCGCAGCCGACCTGCTCGCCGCGCTCGCGCTCGGCGCCTGCGCCTTCGCGCTGTACGCGCTCTCCTTCCAGAGCTCGTACTGGAGCGACGGAAGGTTGCTGATGACCTGGGTGCAGCAGGACGTGTGGCGCCACTACCACGTTGCCTACCTGCCGCTCGCGCACGGATTCGACCGCCTGCTCGGCGACCTCTACGGCGGGGACCCCGAGCGTCCGCTGTTGTGGCTCTCCGCGGCGTGCACGGCCGTGGCGGTGGGCTGCACGCACCTCGCCGCGCGCGCATGGGGCGCGGGCCCG